>CAZENI010000038.1:0-19651 GCA_964513055.1 uncultured Opitutus sp. | reverse complement strand
AGAACTACCACGAGTTCTTCTTCGGCCTGAAACGCGATCGCGCCGGCCGCTTCTACGGCTCGCCTTCCCTGGATTCCACCGTGACCGAGAACGCCGCGCACAAGGCCGCGTATCCCACCCTCCCCGTCCGCGGCCCGCGCAACCTCGACCACGTGCTCGACGTCGCCGGCCACCGTTCCGAGACGCCCTGGCGCGGCTGGATCGTGCGCCTCACGGCCGACGGCAAGTTCGAGCCGCTCGCCAGCGGCTTCCGCCAGCCCAACGGCATCGCACTCAGCCCCGACGACGAGCTCTTCGTCACCGACAACCAGGGCGACTACAAACCCTCCACCGGCCTCCTCCACGTCGAAAAGGGCGACTTCCACGGCCACGCCGCCAGCCTGAAGTGGGAACCCGGATACGATCCCGCCGCCCTCACCACCGAGAAACTCTGGCAGCGGCTGAAGACGCCCGCGGTCGTGTTTCCGCACGGCCCGATGGGCAACTCGCCCGGCGAGCCCGTGTGGGACCTGACCGGCGGGAAGTTCGGCCCGTTCGCCGGCCAGGTCTTCGTCGGCGATTACAGCAAGCTCGTCATCCGCGCCTCGCTCGAAAAAGTCGCCGGGGCCTGGCAGGGCGCGTGTTTTCCGTTTCTCGGCCGCAACGAGACGCCCGGCTTCGTCTCGGGCGACAAACTCAAGGCCGGCGGCACGCGCGCCGCCTTCGCGCCCGACGGCAGCCTCTACGTCGCCGCGACCGCCGGCTGGGGTGCCGGCGAGGACGGCCTCCAGCGCATCTCCTGGGATGGCCGCGCCGCCGCCGAGGTGCGCGACCTGCAGCTCACGGAGCGCGGCTTCCGCGTCACCTTCACACGACCGATGAGCGCCGCGACCCTCTCGCAAGCGGAGAATTTCGAGGTGAACCGCTTCCGCTACTACTACCACGTGAAATACGGTTCGCCCTGGATCGACGAGGCGCGCGTCGCCGTCACGGAAGTCCGCGCCGCGACCGACGGCCTCAGTGCCGAGCTCGTGCTCGCCGAGCTGCAGCCCGGCTTCATCTACGAGCTGTCCGTCCCGAAACTCCGCACCCCGGAGGGCGAGCCGATCGCGAATCCACTCGGCTACTACACCGTTAACCGTCTCCGCGACGGCACGCGCACCGTCGGCGGCACCACCCGCCTCCCGCGGCCGGACGAGAATTCGCAGACCGCCCGCGATGCCGCCGCCGCGGAACTCAACACCGGCGCCTCCATGATTGCGGCCGGCGAGAAGGTCTACCGCATGTTCTGCGTCGGCTGCCACCAGCCCGACGGCCGCGGCATCGTCGGCGGCGCCGCCAATTTCGTCGACGATAAGACCCGTCTGGCCAAGCCCGACGCCCAGCTCCTCGAGGTGATCGCCGGCGGCAACGAGGCCAAGGCCATGCCCGCCTTCGGCGCCATCCTCAGCGTCGGCCAGCGCCGCGCCGTGCTGGCGTATATCCGCGCGACGTTCGGTGAAAGGTAGGGGCGGTTGTCCCCAACCGCCCTCATTGCGGCGACGAACGCGCAGCCAGGGCGCTCAAGAACAAGCCCCCCGCCCCTCAATCAAACCACTCGTCGTGCGGGTCGAACGCGGGAATCGCCACGTTCACGATCTTGAACTTGCCGACGAGCCGGTGGCGGCAGCCGGGCTTGATGAAAATCGACATCATCGGCTTCGCCGCGATGCGCTCGCCGTCGAGTTCCATGAACCCCTCGCCCTCGAGCACGAGGTAGATCTCGGTCATCGCCTTGTGATAGTGCGTGCGCGCGTCGATCGAGATGTCGACGAGATGGATCGTCGCCAGCTTGTTGTCCGGCGTCGCGAAGCCGCGCCGCGAATGCCCGCACGGGCACGGCACCGCCGGCACCTCGTCGAGCTGGGTGATCATGTAGTTCTTCGCCGCGACGACGGAGTTCATGCCGCTCAACAAAGCCTGATTTCAGACAGAATGAACAAAATAAACAGAGCGGGCTCAGGCCGCTCTGTCATTCTGTCCATTCCGTTCACTCGGTTTCTTTCTTCTTCGATCGTCCCCGGCGCGGCCGATCATCACCACTCTCGCCGCCTTCGCCGTCCTCGGACTCGTCCGCCTTGTCGGCAAACTTCGAGGCCTTCGCGTTGAGCCACAGCTCACCGCGGGAGTTCTTGTTGAACCAGAGGATCTCGTCGCCGTGCGGGACAAACACCGGCTTCTCGCGCGACTTCTCCGGCACCTTCAGGCCCGCGCCCACCAGCACCGCGAGCAGGTCGTCCGGCGATTTGCCGAGTTCATCCGCCAGCCGATCGAGTTTACCGGCGACCGCGCCGGTCTTCGTTTCCTTCAGGAGCAGGCGCACGGCGGTGAGAGCCGGATTCATCGGAGCCGGCGCTGCCGCCGGAGCGTCCGCCGCGGGAGCGGCCACGGGCGCATCGGTCGGAGCCGGCGCGGGCGCGGGCACAGACGCAGAGTCCGGGCTCGCAGCCGCGTCGCCGGAACCGGCCACGGCCACCGTGTCGCCGGCGACCACCGCAGGCGCGGCGCCAGCCGGCGTGTCGCTGACAGGCGTGTCACCGGCAGGCTCGGCCGCGCTGGCCGAAGCCGCCGTCTCGCCGGGCTTCTTTTCCCGGCCGTTGATCCAAAGTCCACCGCGCGAATCGAGGTTCAGCCACCACATCTCCTCGGCCAGCTCGGTGTAAACCGGCCGGTCGCCCGGGGTCGCGGGCATGGTCAGGCCGAGGGCGACAAACGCCGCCTTCAGCTCGTTCTCGTTCGTGCGCAACGCGCGCGCCAGAAAGGTCGTGCTCCCGGAGCCGCCCGGGCCGCGCCGGTTCCGCCGCATGTGCGGCCGGATCTTGTCGAGCAGCGTCGTCCCCGTCGGCAGCGTGGAGGCGCCGGTCGGGGCCGCGGCGACGGGCTCGGCGACCGCGTCCGGCCTTGGCTCGCGGACTTCGGCCGGAGCCGCCGCTTCCGGTTTTTCGCGGGGCGTCTCCTCCGCAACGCGCGCCGGAGCCGGCTGCGCCCGCGGCGCCTCCTCTTCCAGCACAATCTTCTGCGCCTTCACCGGCCGGAAAACCGGGCGCGGCTTCTCCTTCGTGTTGATCCAGAGTTCGCCGCGGCGGTTGATGTTCAGCCAGTAGAGATCGCCGTCGTATTCGAGGTATTCGGCTTTGGAATCCTCGTCGACCGGCATCACGAAGCCGCACTCCGCGAGCGCGCCCTTCAGGTCGTCCTCGTTCTGGTCCCACTTCTTGGCCAGATAATCCACGCCCACGGACATGCCCGGGCCGCGTTGATTGCGGCGCAGGTGCGGCTTGATGGCGTCAAAAAACGTCGGGAGTTCGTCCTCTTCCGCGGCGGTGAGCTTGTCCCAGTCGTCGGCGCCCTTGTCGTCTTCCTGGGCCTCGGGATCGTCATCGCGCGAGGTGTCGACGGGCTTGCGGAACCCATCGTCCGGCGCGGACTTCTCCTCGAGAAAGCTCGGCGCGCGATCCTCGGCCGCGCTGGCGGGCGTGGGACTCGCGGCCGCCTTGAACTTCGCCTCGAACTCCGCCCGCAGCTTCTCCGCCTCCACCTTGGCGGCGGCGGCCGCGGCGTCCTCCAGCGTCCAGTCCCGCTGCGTCGAGCGCCGCGCGAGGCCGGTGAACGCCAGGAAATTGTCCGGATGCGTGTGAAACTGAATAATCTCCCACTCATCGCGGCCGAGATCGTTCAGAAATTTCTCCATCAAGTCAGGCCGGGCGAATCCGCCCTTGCCGCTGGTGATGACCTTGTATTCCCAAAGTGACATAGTTGCTCCGCGCCCGGCGCGGAAGTCCACCCATCCCAAAAGCCGGGGAGAATGCCGAGCACAAACTGCCTGTCCGAGGTGGAACGGCTTGACGCCAAGCCGTTGGATTGGGGCCTGGGCCAGTGGAACTCCAGTTTTTCGGAGTTCCGACGATGCGTTATACGGCTCCGCCAAAAAGCGACTTGAGGCCGGGTCGCTCCACCCACGGTGCCTCCCCGCGTCATAGCGACGATCTCCCCAAACCGTCCCTTGCCCCCTTCGTCCTGCCGCCCACGCTGCTTCGTCCCATGCGCCGTCCCGCCCTTTCCCGTCTCACGCCCATGAGGGCGGTCAGGGACAACCGCCCCTGCCGGTTCGCGCTCCTCGCGAGCCTGGGCGCGTGCAGCGCCCTGGCCCAAACCGCAGCGCCCACCCCGAACATCCTCCCGGCGGAAATCGTCACGGCCTCACGCCTCCCGCAGTCGATCGATCACGTTGCCTCGACCGTGCACGTCGCGGCCGGAGACCTCCTGCGCTCCGCCCCCACGGTCACGCTCGACCAGGCGCTGCGGTCGCTGCCCGCGTTCACGCTGTTTCGGCGCAGCGACAGCCTGACCGCGAATCCCACCGCGCAGGGCGTGTCGCTCCGCGGGCTCGGTCCCAGCGGCGCGAGCCGTTCGCTCGTGCTGCTCGATGGCGTGCCGCTCAACGATCCTTTCGGCGGCTGGGTCGCGTGGACCAAGATCTCCCGCGACCACCTGTCTTCGGTCGAAATCGTTCCCGGCGGCGGCGCCACGGCGTGGGGCAATGCCGCGCTCGGCGGCGTCGTGCAGCTCTTCAGCGGCCCTCCCCTCCCGCGCTCCGCCAGCACCACGGTGACCGTCGGCGACTACGGCACGCGCAGCGCGGAGATCTTCGGCCGCGTGGCCGCCGGAAAAACGACGCTCGACCTCAGCGCGCGGACCTTTGGCACCGATGGGTTTTCCCTCGTCGCCCCCGAACGCCGCGGCCCCATCGATCTCGCCGCCTGGAGCCGGCATCGCGTCCTCACCGCGCACTGGCGGCAGGAACTCCCGCAGGAGGTCACGCTCGACGCCACCGCCCGCGGCTACGAGGAGAAGCGCGGCAACGGCACGCCCTATCAGCGCAACGGCTCGCGCGAGCATTTCGCGTCGCTGAAGCTGTCGGGCGCCACCCGGACGTTGGCATGGAACGCGATCGCCTACGTGCAGGATCAATCGTTCGCGTCGACCTTCAGCGGCGTGAATGCGACGCGCACGGCCGAGACGCCCGCCAGCGATCAATTCGCCGTGCCCTCGACGGCGGCGGGCGCCACCTGGTCCGGAACCTGGAGCCATGCCGGCGGCGCGCAGACCAGCACCGGCCTCGACGCCCGTTTCGTCCGCGGCGAGACGCGCGAGCACTTCACCTTCGCCGCCGGCAACTTCACCCGCCTGCGCATCGCCGGGGGCCAGCAGGCCTTCGCGGGCCTCTTCGCCCTGCATGAACGCCCGCTCATGCCGTCGCTGCGCGCGACCTTTGGCGCCCGCATCGACGGCTGGCGCGACACCGACGGTCATCGCGTGGAATCGGATCGCGTCACCCACGCGTTGTTTCGCGACGACCGCTACGCCGACCGGGACGGGAACGACTTCAGTCCGAGCGCCGGGCTGGTGTGGAGGGTCGACGCCAACTGGCGCTTGCGCGCGAACCTCCAGCGCGCGTTTCGGCGCCCGACCCTCAACGAGCTGTATCGCCCCTTCCGCGTCGGCGCCAACGTCACCGAGGCCAACGCGGCTCTCCGCACCGAGAGCGTCACGAGCGCCGAGCTCGGCGCCGAGCTGAAACTCAACGACCTCACGGCGGGCGCCGCGCTCTTCACCAACGATCTCCGCGACGCCGTCGGCAACGTCACGATCGCGCGCGGCCCCGGCACGTTTCCCATCGTCGGCTTTGTCGCCGCCGGCGGCGTCGGGCGCCAGCGGCTCAACCTCGAGCGCACCCGCGTGCGCGGCCTCGAACTCTCGGCCCGGTGGACGCCGCCGTCGCTGCCCATCGGGCTCGTCGCCGGCGCGCTCCTCAACGATGCGACCGTCCGCCGCACCGCCCTCGCACCCGCGCTGGTGGGCAATCGCGTCGCGCAGGTGCCGCGCTTCAGCGCGTCGCTGGGCGGCACGTGGCGGGCAACTGGAAAACTCAACTTCACACCACGGCTCCGTTACATCGGCCGCCAGTTCGAGGACGACGAGAACCAGCTCACGCTCGGCGCCGTCGTCGTCGCCGACCTAGGCGTGAACTACACGCTCACCCGCAACCTCTCGCTCTTTCTCAATTGCGAAAATCTCGGCCACGCCCGGATCGAAACCGGCCGCAGCGCCGACGGCATCGTGAACATCGGCACCCCGCGCCTGGTGCTCGGCGGCGTGCGCGGGAGTTGGTAATCTTCGCTAAGTGAGTCGGTTTATAACCCGTCGTGGCACCGTGGTGGTTCTCTCTACAGCATCCACTTCGCCCCGTTCACAGCTCCCGCCTTTACTCAGGCACGAATACATCCAAGAGCCAGCGATACGCTTCATCGGCTCCAACCGGTGACCGCCTTATCACGCTCAATCGCTCGCGCGTCGCTAACCATTCCTGCAGCGGAATGAACTCCAGTTCCCCACCGGAGTTGAGCCGCCGCTGAGCGATGAAGTGAAGAAACTCGCGGAACCACTGAGGCGGCGGTCCGGAATTCGTCGAGAGAACCCGCCAAGTCATCACGGTATCATCAGCAGACGTGGTCATAATTCGTCGTCCATCTGCGCTGAATTCCGCGTGAAGCACCATACGGTCGTGCCCCGCCAGTGTCGCCACCAGCTTCCCATTCTGCACCTCCCACACTTTCGCGGTTTTATCCCAAGACGCGGTCACGACCCGTTCGCCGTCTGCGCTGAATTGTGCGTGCACCACACGTCCCACGTGCCCCGCCAACGTCGCCAACAACCTCCCACTCTGCGCTTCCCACACGTAGGCAGCGACGCGATCGGTGGTCACGATCCGCTGGCCGTCCAAGCTGAATTGCGCGCTAGACACCGATCCTATGTGCCCTGCCAGCCGCCCCACCGGCCGCCCACTCTGCGCCTCCCATAACATCGCGGTTCCGTCCCCAGACCCGGTCACTATCCGTCGGCCATCTGCACTAATCTGCACACAATCCACTGGCCGTGAGTGCCCTTCGAGCGTCACCAACAGCTCTCCTCTCTGTGTTTTCCACACTTTGGCCGTCTTATCTTTAGACACAGTCACGATCTGCTTCCCATCTCCGCTGAATATCGCATTCGTCACTTCGTCGGCGTGCCCTGCCAGCGTCGCCACCGTTTGTCCGCTCTGCCCGTCCCACACCCTCGCGGTTTTATCCGAGGACGCAGTCACTATCCACTGTCCGTTCGCACTGAACTCCGCGCTCCGTAGACCGCCGGTATGCCCGGCCAACGTCGCTGCCAGATTCCCTCTCCGCGTCTCCCAAATCTTCGCGGTCTTATCCGAAGACGCAGTCACAATTCGACGACCGTCGGAACTGAATTGCGCAGCAGTCAAAGGGCCGACGTGCCCGACCAGTGTGGCCACTGGCCTCCCGTTCTGCGCTTCCCACACTTTCGCGGTGTTATCCCCAAGGATGGTCAGTATCCACTGACCATCCGCGCTCCCTCGCCCGTTGCGTCCGGCCAGCGTCGCAACCTGCTTCCTGCTCTGAGCTTCCCACACCCGCGCAGTCTTATCGTAGGACGCCGTCACGATACATTGGCCGTCCGCGCTGAATTGCGCACTGGTTAACGGAGCTAAATGTCCTGACAGCGTCGCCGCGAGCTTCCCGTTTTGCGCTTCCCACACCCTTGCGGTGAGATCCATAGACGCCGTGACGATCCACTGACCGTCTGGGCTGATCTGCGCACTGCTCACCGCCGCTGTGTGCCCTGCCAGCGTCGCCAGTGACTTCCCACTTTGCGCATCCCACACCCTCACAGTATTATCTTTAGACAACGTCACGATTCGCTGGCCATCTGCGCTGATCTGCGCACTCGCCACCGACTCCGTATGCCCTGATAGCGTCACCAACAGTCTTCCACTGTGCACCTCCCACACCTTAGCGGTCTCATCTTCAGACGCAGTCACTATCCGCTGATCGTCTTTGCTAAACTCCGCGCAGTTAACCTTCCCTGCGTGACCATTCAGCACCGCTAACAGTTTCCCGGTTTTCGTCTCCCAAACTCTGGCGGTGCGATCCACAGACGCAGTCACGATCCGATGCCCGTCTACGCTGAATTGCGCACTGGTGACAACTCCCGTGTGGCCCTCCAACGTCGCTAGCACCTCCCCACTCTGTGATTTCCACACCCTCGCGCTATGGCGCTCAGCGGTAACGATCCATTGGCCGTCTGTGCTAAACTCCGCACTTTCTACGCTGCGCCCCAGCTTCGCAACCTCCTTTCCGCTCTGCGTTTCCCACAGCGTCGCAGCCATAGTATGAACGGTCAAAATCCGTTGGCCATCTGCGCTGAATCGCGCTCTTCCCCCAATAGATCCAATGTTCGATCTCAGAGTCGCCACCTGACTCCCTTTTTGCGCGTCCCACACCTTCGAAGTTCCATCCCCAGACGTCGTTGCAATCCACCGTCCGTCCCCGCTGAACACAGCGTCACACACCCATTCAGTATGACCTACGCAAAGTGCGAGCTGACGCGAAAACCGCCAGGTATTTAAAGCCCCGACCGCCTTTTCCGCAGCTAGTGTCGATTTCGGTTCGTAGCTGATCGCTCGGGCCAAATAGGCAAACGCCGTCACATCATCTCCCACCGACAACTTCTCCTCCGCCACCAGCCGATCCGAACGCGCCGCCTCCGCCAGAAGCGTCGTGGATTTATGATTCGCCTCGTCGGCTGCAACACGCGCTCTGTCCGCCGCAACCCGCGCCTCGTTCGCCCGACGCACCCCAAGAAATCCCGCCAGCATCCCGCCCACCGCCAGCAACGCCGCAACGCCCGCTATGATTGCAAATCTCCGCAGCCGACGCTTCTCCACCTCCACCCGCGCCGCCTGCTCCTGCGCGGCACGTCGCTCGACTTCGGCCCGCTCCGCCCGCTCACGCTCCAACCGCTTGTCCCGCGATTCCGCCACCAGCGGCGTCAGCACATCGTGCGTAATCTCGATCCGCTGCGTGCCGCCGTGCTCCTCCGCGCTCAGCAGTCGCCGCGCGAGCAGGGCATCGATTGCCGCCGCGGGAGCCGCGACCCCAGTGCGGGCGAGCTTTACCTCAGCATCCTGCCGCGCGGCGAGGTTGCGGTGCGCACCCTCGGCCGTGATCAGTTCGTCCTCGACGTAACGCCGCGCCGCGGGCGGCAGCCCGTCGAAGCAGCGCCGGTAGAATTCGTGCAGGATGTCACCATGCCGGCGCTCGGCAAGGTCCGCGGTGATTTCCGGCGCTTCACCCCTCGCGCGATTCAGTTCGTCGCACAGGAGCGAGAGCAGCGGCGGCACGGCTTCGATCTCCTCCAACGGGGTGTCCGGCGCGCGCCGCGCGATGAGCCGCACAATCTGCGCGCCCACGGCATCACTGACCAAGTTCCGGCCATCGAGGCGGCCGGGCCGCACCACCGCCTCGCACGCCTGGGGTCCGCGCAGCGGATGCAGCGCCATGCGGTTGCGCATAAGCGAGGGCAGCGCCGTCTTCCACGCTTCCAGGTGCGAGAGATAATCGTAGCGCAGCGTCACCACCAGCCGCAGCGGCGAGTGTCCGAAATCGAACTCGTTCGCCAAGTCCAGCTCTTCGGCGAGTCGTGCCTGCACCGCCGCGGGTGGACGGTTTTCAATCAGGTCGGCCAGCTGGGCGGCCAGCGCGGCAATTTCCCCGGGCGGCCGGCGCTCCTTCCCCAGCGTGAAAACCTCCTCGAACTGATCGAAGAGCAGCACCGGCGGCCCTGCCGCGAGGCGTAACCCCTGCCAGCCGACGCGGTGACAACACTCCCAGAGCGTCGCCTCGCCCCAGCGCGCCTGCAGCGCCTCCGCCGTCGCCGCCTCGTCGGCGCACGCGGCGGCGAGTGCGGCGCGCACCTGCGCCAGCGGCGGCGGATCGGTTTTCTCGTAGCGCAGCCGAAGCAGAACGGGCCGGAAGCAGTCCGCGCGCAGCTTCGGCATCAGGCCGGCGCCCAGCAGCGACGTCTTGCCCAGCCCGCTCTGGCTGTAGAGCACCGTCAGCGGGTGGTCGCGCACGCGCAGAAAAAGCTCCCGCACCTCCGCATCGCGGCCGAAGAAGAACCGCTGCGTCTCCTCCGTAAACGACAGCAAGCCGAGCCACGGCGCGTCGGCGTCGACACGGCGGACGGACTCGGGAAGCGGGCTGGGTTCCGGCATGAGCGTCAGTCTCGCGGCCGGCCCGAGGTCCGCCAGACGTCCACGAGTTGGCGCACGCGGACGACGAACGTATCCGTCACCTCGCCGCCCGGCGCGCGCTCCCGGTGGATTCTGCCGAAGCACGGCGGCTCCAGTGTCGCCCCGCCGCACGCGGTGTCGTCGAGCACAACCGGCAGGTAGAACACGAAGCCTTCCTGGAACCGGCTCGCGGCCCAGGTGCGCTCCTTGTGGAAGTAGCGACCGGCCTGCCCTTCCGTGGTCGCGGAGATGAGCGAGAGAAAAAAGCTGCAATCCTCCCGCACGGCGTGCTCGAGATTCCGCTCGTAGTTTCCGCCGGCCTGCAGGCGCGCCTTGTCCAACCAGACCGGCACGCCGGCGTCGGCCAGCCGCGCCGCCAGCCGCTGCGCCGCGGCTCCATCCTCGCGCGCGTAACTGACGAACACCGCGCTCCGCGGCATCTCCGCCGGCAGGCGCGCCACGAAATCCGCCACGCGCCCGAAAGCTCCGTGCATCCGCTGCCAACGCGCCGACAGTTCGGCAACGAACGCGCCGGGATCGCCTTCGACGACCCGCGTGGCCTTGGCCAGGTTGTTGAAAAAGAACACGGTCGGCTCCCCGACATTCGCCCGCTGGTCCGCAAGGTATTCCCCCGCGCCGTGCTCGCGCGGATCGGAGAGCCGCCGGCCGCGAGCCGCCCGGATGAAGAAACGCACCACCCAGTCCCCAAAAGGCGCACCGAGCAGCAGTAGGTGCCGCGTCCGCAACTGCCGGAAAAGCCCCTCGAGCGCCCGATCCCCGCTCTGGCCGATGAGCGCGCAGAGATACTCCATGTAGTCCTCCTCCCACACCGCGAAATCGGGAAACGTGTCGCTCTTCCCGAGCAGATGATACAGCAGCGCGGGAGGAAGCGGATCGGGAAAGGGGGCGGCCGGCTTCATATCGTAGGCGAGCACATCGCGCGTGCGACTGAAACCGGGCCGCGCCGCCTCCAGCGCCAGCGCCATCAACGGATCGAAGGTGCTGGAGATATAGAGATCGAAATCGGTAATGCCCGCGAGTTCCACCAGCGCGGACGACGGCGTCATCGGCGCCGTCCGCAAAAGCATCCGCAGGCCGTTGTAGATGCGCCGACGATCGCTTTTCTCCGAAAGCAGGTAGGCACACGCCACCTCGTTGAGTGCCGTGAATCGCTCCGGAGCGGCGAGTTTCAGTTGCTCCGCCAGTCGCGGGGCGAGCCAACGGGTCAACGGCATGCGCGCGCCGTCGTGCTCCACCGTCATGAGTTCCGGGCCCACCACCGGAATCACCTGCCGGCCTTGGATATAGAGCAACAGTTCGTCCCAGTCTTCCCCCGCAAGAAACGTGATGGGCGCTGGAACCATCGGCAGTGATCCGTAGGACGACGCGGGCTGGGGAAAATGTCTACACCACAATCAGTCCAGCCGCTCCGCCATGCAGCCACCAGCCCCAAAACACCTTGGCGCCTTTTCGTGCGTTTTTCCGGCGGATGGCTTTACTAGAACGAAGCATATCGTAATATTCCCCCGCCCCACTGCTCCCACTCCAACCGCCGCCCACGCCCACCCCCATGCTCATCCGCTCGCCGAAATCCTGGGAACTGCCCGAGTCCGCCGCCACGCCGGAGTCGGTCTACCGCAACCGCCGCTCCTTCCTGAAATCCCTCGGCCTCGCCGGCGCCGCCTTCGCCTCGCGCGACCTGCTCGCCACCACTGCGGGTTTTCCGACGAAGATGAATCCGGATTACCGCGATCCCGCGCTCAAGCCGACCTCCTACGATCTCATCACGAGCTACAATAATTTCTACGAGTTCGGCACCGACAAATCCGACCCCAAGCCCAACGCCAACAAGGGCTGGAACACCGAGCCCTGGACCGTGGAGATCAGCGGGCTCATCAACAACCCGCAGAAAATCGACGCCAACGATCTCGTCGGGAAGATGGGCGGCGCCGAGCAGCGCGTGTATCGGTTCCGTTGTGTCGAGGCGTGGTCGATGGTGATTCCGTGGGACGGCTTTCCGCTCTCGAAGCTGATCGCGTTCGCCGATCCGAAACCGGAGGCAAAGTTCGTCACGTTCACCACCTTCAACGATCCGAAGAGCGCCCCCGGCCAGCGCGGGCGCGCGCTCGACTGGCCGTATTTCGAGGCGCTCCGCCTCGACGAGGCCAACCACGATCTCTCGTTCATCGCCACCGGCATCTACGGCCGGCCGATCCCCAATCAGAACGGCGCGCCCCTGCGGCTGGTCGTGCCGTGGAAATACGGTTTCAAATACGGCAAATCGATCGTGAAGATCGACTTTGTCGCGAAGCAGCCGAAGAACACCTGGCAGGTGATGGCCGCGAACGAATACGGCTTCTACGCCAACGTGAACCCCAACGTCGATCACCCGCGCTGGTCCCAGGCCAGCGAGCGCGTCATCGGCGGCGGCGGCCTCCTCGGCTCCCGGCAAAAAACGCTCATGTTTAATGGCTATGAGCAGCAGGTCGCCGGGCTCTACGCGGGGATGAACCTCGCGAAGAATTACTGATGGGAAAACCGGAATGTGAAACGGGGAAAGCGGGAAACAGGCAGGAAACCAACCCGCCTCCGCCATTCCATGGCCCGTTTCCGGTCCGTTTCCTGATTCCCACATTTGAAGTCTGAATGTCTGGGTTGGAAAAACTCCTCCGTTCCAAACTCGTCATCTGGACGCTCCTGGTTCTTCCCGGCCTCTGGCCTGCGTGGCCGCTCTTCGTAGCCCAGGACTCCTTCGCGCTCACGGACCCGCTGAAGTTCGTCCTGCTCCACTTCGGCTTCATGGCGTGCCTGCTGCTCGCCGCGGTCCTGACGTTTTCCCCGCTGCGCGTCCTCTGGCCGAAATGGGGCGTCGCACTGGCGCTGAACCGCCACCGCCGGCTCGTCGGCGTCGCCGCGTTCGCCTACGCGCTGCTGCACTTCTCGGTGCATGTGCTTTATCAATACGACGGCACCGTCGACGGCACGCTCACACAGCTCGGCCGGGAGCTGCAAAAGCCCTTTCAACTCACCGGCCTCGTCGCCCTCACCATTCTGCTCGTGCTGACGATCACCAGCCTGCACGCGCTGGTCCGCGCCCTCGGCGCCCGGACCTGGAAAAACCTCCACCGCTTCGTCTATCCTGCCGCCGCCCTGGTCGCCTACCACCAGGCCGCCGCTCGCAAAATCTTCCCGATGCAGGTCGTCTGGATCTTCGGCCCACTGGTGCTGCTGGAAATCGCGCGGGTATGGAAAACGCGCCGACGCGCGGTGCGCCCGCCTGGGCCGAATCGCGGGTGAGGGCGCGACCGCACGTTTTGTTTTTTGGACAGGAAAGACAGGAACGCAGAACAGGACAGGACAGGGAAAGACGACCAAGGGGGTCCCTCCTGTTAATCCTGTCTCCGCGTCCTGTTACTCCTGTCCAAAACAAAACCGTCCGATCGCTCCGCACGCTCACAGCCCCATCTCCTCGCGCACATATTTCACCGCCGGGCTGCCGAACGACAGCACGGTGTCGTGATACTTCTTCAGGTTGAACTTCGCGCCGTCGCGCTTCTCCGCCGCTGCGCGCAGGTCGTCGTGCTCGACCGCGCCCACGAAATACGTCGAGAGCTGCGTCGAGCTCTGCACCACGCGCCGCCACTTGCCGGCCGCCTCGCCCTCCTCCTGGAAGCCGCGCTGCGTCATCAGCGCGATCGCCTCCGGCTCGGTCATGCCCGCCATGTGGACCTTCTGGTCGATCATTGCGTTGATGATCGCGCGCAGCCGCATCTTGAGCTGCTGCATCTTCACCTCGGGCCCGCCGAAGCCCGCGTCCGCCATCACCCGCTCGGTGTAGCACGCCCAGCCCTCGACAAACGTCCCGCTGAACCAGATCGCACGGATCAGCGTCGGCGCCTTGAACGTGTTCGCGTGTGCGAGTTGGAGGTAATGCCCGGGCATCGCCTCGTGCACCGTCAGGTCGTGCAGCATGTAGTCGTTGTATTCGCGGAAAAACGACGTGCGCCGCGCGTCCGTCCAGTCCTTCGGCGTCGGCGACACCGCGAAAAACGTCTCGCCGTTCGGCTCGAGCGCGCCCGGCGGCTGGCAATACGCCACCGCCACCCCGCGCTGAAACTCCGGCAGCACGATCACCTTCAGCGGCGCGTCCGGCACCGTCACCAAATCCTTCGCACGCACGAACTCCGTCGCGAGCCGCACCAGCTCCTTCGAGCGCGGGACCACCGTGTCGTCGTTCGCCTGCTTCTCCGCCAGTTTGTCGAGCACGGCCTTGATCACACCTGGACGATCCGCGCGCGCCGCGGCGTTGCGCTCGGGAAAGTGCATTTGAAACAACGGCAGCGCCGTCGCGTAGAGCGCCTCGGTCGTGCCCGCCAGCTCGCGCTCACAGCGCGCCAGCAGTTCTTCGGGTGAGAGAGCCGAATCGAGCGCGAAGCGCAGTTTCTTCCGGAAGCGCTCCGCGCCGAGCCGGAACTCGCCCTTCGCCGTCGGGAGCACCTCCTGCTCGAGCCAGCGCTGGTGCGCCTCGAGTGCAGCAATCGCCTTCGCCTGCGCGGCGGCCACCTCGGACTTGACTGCAGCCGGCGCCTTTTCGAGGAGCGGGTCGAGCCCCGTCTTCACGAGCTTGATGCCGCCGGCGGTCTGCTGGATCGCCGTCTCCGTGTGCACGCGCGGCGGGTTGCGCAGGTTGGCTTTGAGCTGAACGAGCACGCCCGGCAGCGCGTTGAGCCGGCCGATCGCGCTGCGCAGCCGCTGCTCCGCCGGCGCAAAGTCCCGCGACGTGAGCTGGTAGATGCTGTTCGCCAGGCTCGCGTTGTAGGAGAGCGGATTCCACTCGCGCGATTTGATCTCGGTCAGCTCGAAGAGCATCGACTCGAGGTTCACGCGCATAATGCGCGCATCGATCCGGTTGGCGCCGGTGAGCTGCGCCGCGTCGATGCGATCGAGCGCCGCCAGATATTTCCGCCACGTTTCGGCGCGGCTCGCCATCGCCGCCGGCGAAAAATCGCGGAGCTTGTCGTCGTAGCGGTGATCGCCGAGATCCGTCGCCTCCTCGGGATTCAGCCGCAGATAATCCTCGATAAACGCCTTGGCCGCAGTTTCGAACGCTACGTCGGCCGCCGAGGCCGCATACGTCACGCTACATGCCGCCAAAAGAATGCCGATGCACACCAGGATTCGCATGGCCCCAACCTGCCCGGAGCCAATACCGAAACAAACTCAAACCATGGACCACGGATAGCACGGATATCCAAACGGAGGTCGCGAAGCGTATCCGTGACATCCGTGCAATCCGTGGTCAAAAACTCCGAGTCACGAACCCGATCACTTTCGGAAGTTAAACCGCAGATTACGCGGATATCGCGGATAACCATCCGGACTCGCGAAGCGTATCCGCGCTATCCGCGTAATCCGCGGTCAAAAATCCCGATCCCTGCCTACCTCGTCACCCGCGCCAGGAACCACTCGACCGCATACGTCGTGAGCTGCCCGCCCGGCCCGTGCAGGTTGAAGTCGAACGCATGCGTCGCCCACGGCAGTTGCACGAAGACGCGCGGCACGCCGTGCTCCGCCAGCTTGGCGTCGAGCCGCACGCTGTGCCGATACCACGCCACCGCGTCGATCGTGCCGTGCAGCAGCAGCGTCGGCGGCGCGGCCTTCGTGACGTGATACAGCGCGCTCGCCGACTCGTAGTTCGCCCGCGCCGAGTCCGGCGTGCCGCCCAGAAACTGCCGCATCAGCGCGGGCGATTTCAGCATGTCGTTCTCGTGCGTGTTCACGTATCCGAAAATCAAGTCCGACGGCGCGTAGAGCCCGATCACGCCGCGGACCGCGGGGTCGTTCGCCGTGTAGCCCACCGCCTGCGCGATCTGTCCGCCGGCCGATCGGCCGAGCAGCACGAGCCGCGTCGGATCGATGCCCAGTTCGCCCGCCCGCGCCTTGAGCAACGCGATCGCCGCCAGCACGTCCTCGCGCTGCGCCGGCCACTGAAACTTCGGCGCCAGCCGATACGAGATCGCCGCCACCGCGTAACCCGTCCGCGCCAGCCAGTGGTTGAACTCCGGGAACTGCTTCCGATCGCCACTATCCCAGCCGCCCGCGTGGATGACGATCACACACGGCGCCGCCGCGCGACCGCCCGCGGGATAGAAGTCGAGCGGCAGCCCTCCCGCCACCGCGAGTTCGCGGATCTCGACCGGCCGCGGCGCGCCCGCCGTCATCTGTGTCACCGCGAAGGGCCGTCGCTCGATCGCCTGCGCGCCAAACGCCGCCCCGAGCCTGTCCGGCAGCGTCGCGGCGATCTGCCGCGCCTGATAACTCGGCTTCAGCAGCAGCCCCGCCGCGCCTCCACAGATCGCCATCGTCGCCACCGCCAGCGCCAGATTACCCCGTGCGAACCACGCCGCCGCGCCAACGCCCACCGCGACCAGTGCGAGCCAATGCCCATACTCCCCCGCCAGCACCCCCAGCCGCCACGGCGACCAGTCGGGTGACTTGAAGACCGTCAGTGTCCCCAGCGCGAAAAGAGCCAGAGCGAGAGCTAGCAGTGATATACGAAGCATGTGAGCAGTCGAGGCCGCTGGGTTTAGACAGGATTAACAGGATTTACAGGATTCGTTTCGCTGGCTCTTCGAGATTCATTCCAATCCTGTAAATCCTGTTAATCCTGTCCAAAACCAGATGTCCCCGCGCCGCCTCGACCAACTTCTCTCCTCCCTTGGCTACTGCAGCCGCCGCGAGGCCCGCGCCTGGATCGCCGACGAGCGCGTCACGATCCGCAGTGAGGTCGCCGATGACGTGTCCCAAAAAGCCGCGCCTGCCGACGTCCTCATCGACGGCGAGCTACCCGACCATCCCGACGGCCTCCTCCTTGTCCTCCACAAGCCGCTCGGCCTTGTCTGCTCCCACGAGGAACGCGAGGGCCCCAACGTCTACTCGCTCCTCCCGCCGCGCTGGCGTCAGCGCAACCCCGTCGTCACCAGCATCGGCCGCCTCGACAAGGACACCAGCGGCCTGCTCCTTCTCACCGACCAGTCGCTGCTCGTCCACCGCCTCACCTCGCCCAAGCACAAAGTCCCGAAACTCTACCGCGCCACCGTCGATCGCGACCTCTCGCCCGACCTCATCCCGCTCTTCGCCAGCGGCACGCTGCTCCTCGCCGGTGAAAAAGACCCTTGCGCGCCCGCGGAACTCCGCCTCCCCGCGCCCCGCGAAGCGGAGGTCACGCTGACCGAGGGCCGCTACCACCAGGTGCGCCGGATGTTCTCCGCCCACGGTGCGACCGTGCTCACGCTCCACCGCGAACGCTTCGGCCCGCTCGAACTCGGCGACCTCCCCGCCGGCCAGTGGCGCGAGCTGCCGCTGGATTTCTTCGGTTAGCTTGTAGCCCGCGGCGTGAGCCGCGGGACCGCGCTCCACTCCTTGGTTGCCAGCATCCCTTGGCTCACGCCGTGGGCTACCTTCCGATTATTGTCTGTCCTCTATCCGCGCCATCCGCGTAATCCGCGGTCACACCATGTATGAATTCCCCCTCACCGGCGCCCAGAAGTCGCACCTCCGCGCCGCCGGCCAGACGCTCGATGCCGGACTGAAGGTCGGCCGCGGCGGGCTCACGCCCGAGTTCTTCGCCGAACTGCAAAAACTCCTCCGCGCCCACGAGCTCGTGAAGCTCCGCTTTCTGGGCGCCGATCGCGACGAGCGCGCCGTGCTCTGCGCCAAGATCGCCGACGAGGGCCGCTGCGTCTTCGTCAGCGCCGTCGGCCACACCGCGCTCTTCTACCGCCAGCACCCGGACCCGAAGGAGCGCACGATAGCGCTGCCGTAAGGTGGGGGCGGTTGTCCCCAACCGCCCTCGTTCGACTTCCGACTCGCGCCCCACCGGGGCGGCGGCGGAGAACCGTCCCCACTCGCCCAAAAAAAGGCCGCCGGATCCACTCCGGCGGCCGTGCATTGGCGTGCGAAGTCGTTTCGTCCGTGCCCTCAGAACTGATACGCCACGACCGTGTTCTTCCCCTTGAAGTGGAACACCCGGTTCATCGGCTCATCCACCGTGTAGTCCGGCTCCTTCTCCTTCAGCGTCACCGTGCGATCCGTCTCGCCGGTCGCGAGGTTCACGCCCACGACGCCGATGTCCTTCTCCACGTTCGTCAGGATGTAGGTGTAGGCCTCGGAGGATTTCGATCCGCCCGCGCGCTTCGCGGCCTTCTCGGTGTAGCTGTTGTAGCGGTCGAGGTTGCTGTGAATCGTGTTCACGCCGCTGCTGTAACCGCTCGAGCCGATGCCGCCGCTGGCCATCGCCTGGCCATTGCCATACACCGCCGCCGCCGCGGTCACGGCGAACATCGCGATGTTGCCCAGCACCTCGCTCGGCGCCGCGTAGAACAGCGACCAGTTCGAGGTCTTCGCCACCGGATCGAAGCCGAGCAGGTGCTGCTTGCCCTGCACGACCACGCGTCCGCCGGAGAAACTCACCGCGACCGGCACGTCCAGCAGCGCCTTGTTCGCCGACATGCCCGCCTTCACCAGGCCGGTCACGCCGCCGAGCGCCCCGAGGCCGATCTTCGCGACGCTGCCCACGCCCATCTTGCGCTTGAACTCGATCGGCACCTTGAACGATTCCACCGGCGTCGCCGCCGCGGCGTCGATGCCGTAGACGTTGGCGCCGTCGGCGAACACCACCGTCTTCGTCGCATCCACCACGACCATGTTGGTGATGCCTTCCTTCGCCTTGTCGAAATGGTAGACCGACTTCCCGTCCGCCGGATCGAGCACCACGATGCCGAGCGGCTCGCGCAACGCCGCCGTCTTGCCGTCCGAGAAATTGCCGCCGTAGCGCGAGAAGATTTTCCCCCCGACGATCTCGAGCTGCGCCACGATCGCGTTGTCGCGCGCCTTGAACAGCCCCGCGTAGTCCGAGATGCGATCGCTCTTCCAGATCGTCGTGCCGTCGCGCCGGTTGATCGCGTAGACGCTGCCGCCGCCGCCGCCGTAGATGCGGTCGCCGTCGATCCGCAGCGGCGCGTAGGTCTTCTTCAGCCCCTTGTTGCCCGGGGGAAACTCCACGCCCCACTTCACCTTGCCGTCGGTCAGGCTCACGCAGTGCACGCCGAGGTAGCTGACATACATCTCATCGCCGTCGACGACCGGATCATGGTAGCCGGAAAGATCCATCGTCGGGATGAACTTCCCGCTGTTGTCGGCCATGTGCATCGGGATGGCGCCGGCCTTCGCGAATTTCGACACCCACTTCTCCTCGCCCGTCTGCAGATCGTGCGCCTTGAGGAAGATGCCCGTGTCCTTGTCGACGAGCATGTTCACCACGAAGATCACGAGGTTCTTCTCCGGCACCGGAATCGTCGTGAGGTATTGCGCCTGGATCTGCGGCGTCGTCCACACGGTCTGGCCGGTGAGGTAGTCGATCGCGTTGAACGTAACCTTGGTGATGATCGAGCTCTCGAAATTGTTGCAGACCAGGATGGGCGTGCCAGGGATCTC
>CAZENI010000037.1:0-29576 GCA_964513055.1 uncultured Opitutus sp. | reverse complement strand
CGCTCCTCGGCCGCCGCTACGGCGCCTGCGACTGGCGCGAGCTGCGCTTCCAGATCGGCGTGGTCACCAGCGCGTTCACGGCCTCGATCCCGCCCGCGGAGGTGGCGCTCGATACGGTGATGAGCGGCCGCTACGCGCAGCTCGATCTCTGGCACCGCGTCACGCGCGGCGATCGCGCGCGGGCGCGGCGCCTCCTGGCCGACAGCGGGCTGGGCGCCCTCGAGCGGCGCGAATGGGTGTATCTCTCGCAGGGCGAGCGCCAGCGCGTCCTGATCGCGCGCGCGCTGATGCCGGCTCCCCGCCTCCTGATCCTCGACGAGCCGTGCGCCGGACTCGATCCCGTGGCGCGAGAGAATTTCCTGCAGTTCCTCGAGAAGCTCGCACGCCGGCGCGGCGCGCCCGCGCTGGTGCTCGTCACGCACCACGTCGAGGAGATCATGCCCGCGTTCACCCACGCGCTGCTGCTGCACGCGGGGCGGGTGCACGCCGCGGGGCCGCGGCGCCGCGTGCTGACCTCGCCGGCGCTTTCCACGATCTTCGGCGCGCCGCTCCGCCTCGCGCGCTCGGGCCCGCGGTGGCGGCTCCTGCCGCGCCCCGCGTGAATCCCCTCGCCGACGTCATCGACGCGCTCGGCGTCACCAGCGCGTGGACTTTCCTCGCGCTCTTCCTCGCCGCCTCGCTGCTGATGATCTGGCGGCTCGAGGCCCTGCTCGATCACGGGCTCGAGGGCACCGCGCTCGGCACGCTCGTGATGCCGTATTGCTCCGGCCTCGGAAACATCATCTTCGTCGCCCTCGCCGCCTCGCGCGACGTCCCCGGCCGCGAGGTGCTGACCAACTGCCTCGTCAACAACGTCACCAACCTCACGCTGCTCCTTGCGCTCCCCGCCTTGTGCTGGGGCCTGCCGCTCGACCCCGCGAAGAAATCCGCCAGGGCCGGCCCGGCGCGCAAGTCCGCCGCGGCCGCCGGCGCCGGCGTGGAGTTGCAGCTCAACCGGCTCTCCCTGCTGCTCTCCCTCACTGCCGCCCTCTTCTTTAGCGGCATCACCTGGGCGCTCGGCGCCGACGGCACCCTCGACCGCAGCGACGGCCTCGCGCTCGTCGGCCTCTTCCTCTTCTGGCAGTGCTTCCAGGTCTTCGACGTCCTCAAGCACAACGTCCGCCAGCGGCACCACTTCGGCCCGCTCTTCTACCTCGACGTCTTCATTGTCCTCCTCGGCGCCGGCGCGCTCTACTGCAGTATCGAATGGTTGGTGACGTGGCTCTCCGCCCAGCGGGGCGGCTTCCTGCACGCGGGCAACCTCGGCTGGCTCAGCGGCTGGCTCATGGTCCTGCCCAACGCCCTCCTTGCGTTCTACTACGCCGCGCGGCGCCGCGCCGACATCGCCTACGCCTCCCAGGTCGGCGACGGCCACATCTGCATCCCCCTCTGCCTCGGCCTCAGCGCGGTCCTGCAGCCCCTCACACTGCCGGCCTTCTTCACCACGGCCGTCGGACTCCTCGTCGGGGCGGCGCTCGTCCACGCGCTCTGCATCCTGCTCGCCAACGGCCTGCCGCGCTGGATGGGCTGGCCGCTCCTCGCCGGCTACGCCTGGTTTCTCGCGGCGGGCCTGATGACGTAACCAGGGCCCGCCCGCGGCTCACTCCAGCGGGTCCGCGCGAAACTTCTCGCTCAGCTCGAACAGCGCCGCCTGCGCTCCAAGCCATTTCCCATCCGCCGCGATCTCCGTCATCGTTCGCACGGTGTGATTGAGCACGAGGTAGCTGTTCGAACCGATCTTCATGAACGCGTCGTAGCGCGTGTCCGCCGCATCGGGCACGAACTCGAGGTCGCCCTCGGAGAACTCCTTGCCGGCCGCCCGCGCCCGCAGTGGCTCCGCGTCGTCCGCCAGGTTGCGGCGAAACGCATCCGGCCGCGGCCCGGCATACGCGATCACGCCGCCGCTCTTCGCGGGGATGGCGAGGATGGCCCACTCGTCAAACACCGGCTTCAGATAGACCGCGCGCATGCGGTCCATCGTCGTTTGAATGTGGCGGCGGGCGGTCTCGAGATCCATGGGCCGCGAGGAAGCCCAAACCACCGCGCTTGGCAAGCCGCGCTCCGGCGCCCGCTCCGCGCGCCGGCATTTTCATCCTTCGTTCAACCTTCAGGCCGCGCGCCCGCCGCCCGCCGCGCGGCGCCGCCCTCACGTCAGCAATCCGCCCGCGATGTAGTTCTTCAAATGCTCCGCCTCGGTCCGGTGCGCGTCGGCCATCCACCGCGTGATGTCGCCGATCGAGATCGTGCCCACGAGCGTGCCGTCGTCCATCACCGGCAGGTGGCGGCACCGCTTCTCCGTGAAGATGACCATCGTTTCCTCGATCGAGGACTCCGGCGTGATCGTGATCACGCCCGCGGTCATCACCGAGGCGAGCGGCGTGGTCTTGGGATCGAGGCCGGCACCGACGACGCGGCGGAGCACGTCGCGCTCCGTGAAGATGCCGACGAGCCGGCCGTGATCGAGCACGAGGATGGAGCCGACGCGGTGACGATTCATTTCGGCGACGGCGTCAGACACGCTGACGTCGGGCGCCACGGAGAAGACGTTTCTTCCCTTCCGATCGAGGATGGCAGTGAGGGGTGCATTCATGGGGGGTTGACTAAGGGGGTGCGCGGAGTGTGCGCCGACGCAAGGTCGCTGCAACCCCGAAAGCCCCGCCGCGCCGCGTCGCGCTACCGCGAAAACAAGCGATCGAGCGCGCCGAGATTCTTGAGCGGCGCCGATTTCTTCGGCGCTCCGACCGCCGCGGCCACGATCGGCTTCGCCGCCGCCGGCGGCGCGGCTGCTTTCGGCGGCGCCACGCCTCCGCCCGCCTGCAGCGCCTCGAGCGCGCGATCCAGTTTCACCGCCGACACCGGCTCCGCCGTGCCGAGTTCCTGCGCGAACAGGCTGACGCGAAACTCCTCCACGAGCCAGCGGAAGGCCTCGCCACCCTCGCGTCCGCGCAGTCGCTCCGCCGCCGCCACATAAGACGCGAGTTGCGCCGCGCGCTCCGCATCCTTGCCCGGATTCTTCCGCGCCCGCTCGGCGCGCAGCTTCATCGCCTTCAGGTAACGCGGCAGGTGCGCGAGCTGCGCATACGGCGTGCGCCGCAGGAAATCCGCCGGCACCAGGGCCTCCACCTCGCGCGCGAGCGCGGCCGGCGCGCCCGGCAGCACGAGCAGCTCGTTGCGCAATGCGAGGATCTCGCGCAGCAGCTCCACCACGCGCGGCACGAGGCCGCGCAGGTCGGACTTCGCCCGCTCCAGCACCGTCGCGAAAATCGCCGGTGTCAGCGGCGCGATCCTGCGCTCCGTCGCCCAACGCCGAATGGAAACGAACATCTGCTCCTGCAGTTCCTCCATCGGCGCCAGCATCGTCGTGAGCGGCCCCAGTTCCTTCAGCGCCCGCAGGTCGCGCTGCAGCCACATCAGGTCGTGACCGAGCTGTCGTTCGAGCAGCGCCGCAATGCCGCGGTGCGTGCCGGCCGCCGCCTCCTCCGGCGTCTTGAACAGCCGCCGCGCCACGCCGTCGCGCCCGGTCAGCAGCCCGGGAAACGCATACACGGGCGCGCCCGCCTGCTCCGTCACGAGCACGCGCTCCGGCAGTTCGTCCCACGCCCACGCCGTGTGCTCCGGCGTCTCCCACCGCGCGCGGATCGCCCGCCACGCGCCGGGATCTTCGCGCGCCACCGCGACGCTCGCCTCGCGCGACTGCAGCAGCAGCGCGGCCCGAATTTCCGCCAGCTCGCGGCTCGCGGCGAGCTCCTTGCCGGCCGCGTCGACCACGCGCACGCGCACGCACAAGTGATCGGGCGGCGGCTTGTCCGCCCACACCGCCGGATCGATCGCGACGCGAAAGCGCTCCGCGATCTGCGCGGCCAGCGCCTCGGCGAGCGACTCGCGACCGGCGGTGAGCCGGTGACGCGACGCGAGTTGCGCCCCAAGACTTTTCGCGGTCTCGGCCAGCGGCACGAAACCGCGTCGCAACTCCTTCGGCAGCGCACGCAGGTAATGCTCGACCTTGGCCTCGAGGTGGCCGGGCACCGCCCAGTCGAGCGCCGCGGGCGTCAGCACCTCTGCCTCGCGCACGGTCACGTCGAGCGTCACGCCATCGTCGGCCTGCCCGGGCTTGTAGGCGTAGTTCAGCGGCAGCGCGCTGTTCTCCAGCGGCAGTGCCTCGGGAAACGCCTCCGCATCGTGCGCGATCGTCTGCGGATCGCGCAGATCGTCGGGCTCCATCATCAGGAACCGCGGCTCTGCGCCGCGCCGCTCGCGCACCAGATCCACCAACTCGGCGACCGAACTGACCCCGAGGTGGGGCTGGCTCTCCGAGCCGGCCAGGGTTCCTGGTTCGCCCGGCGCGCGGACGCCGGCGTCGATCAATCGCGCCGCGTAGAACCGATACGCCGCCTCGTCGAGGTTGAGATACCCGCTGTCGCGCGCGCGCGTGAGCAGGTCCTCGATCTTCTCGCGCACCGCGCGGTTGTGCGCGATGAAGTCGAGCGGGAACGTGATCGTGTCGTTCACGAGCCCTTCGCGGATGAAGATCTCCGTCGCGTGCTCCGGATCGATTTTTCCGTAGCTCACCCCGCGGCTGTCGAGTTCGAGCCCGTAGAGCCGCGTGCGCTGCTTCACCATCACGCGCCCGTTCTGCTCATGCCAGAACGGCTCGCTGTGCGCGACGCGCACGAGATGTGCCCCGAGGTCCAGCGCCCACTGCGGGTCGAGCCGCGCGCAGGTGCGCGCGAAGAGCTTGCTCGTCTCCATCACCTCCGCCGCGACGATCCACCGCGGCTGCTTCGGCTTGGGCGCCGGTTCCTTCGCCGCCGGACTCCGCTTCCGCGGCTCCTCGCGCCAGTGCAGCACCGAGCCCGGAAACAGCACCACGCGCCGATCGTGCGTGGCCTTGTAGCCGCCGTTCTCCTCGTCGAGGTGCGCGAGGTTGCCGAGGAGGCCCGCGAGGATGCTGCGGTGAATCGCGCGATAGGTCGGCGTGCCGAAGACCGTCGTCTTCTCGTCGATCTCCTTCAACCCGTGAAACGCCGACGTCATCCGGAAATCGTCGCGCTCCTTCAACGTGTCGAGGAGCTGCGTGTGGATGTCGCGCCACTCGCGCATCCGCGTGTAGCTGAGGAAGTGATCGCGGCAGAAGCGCCGCAGCTTCGCCTGCGTCAGCGTCTCGAACTCGTCGTGATACGACTCCCAGATGTTGAGCAGCGTGAGAAAATCCGAATCCGGATGCACGAAACGCCGGTGCGCGGCGTCCGCCTGCTGCTGCTTGTCCATCGGCCGCTCGCGCGGATCCTGGATCGAGAGGCCGGCGGCGATCACCAGCACTTCGCGCAGCGCCTTCTCCGCCCGCGCCTGCAGGATCATGCGGCCGACGGTCGGATCGACCGGCAGCCGCGCCAGCTCGCGGCCGATCGGCGTGAGTTCGCGGAGGTAGGGCGAGGCGTCCTCGCCCAGCCGCGGGTCACCGGGACGGCTCGCCCTGCCCTCGGGCTCCAGCGCCCCGAGTTCCTCGAGCAGCGCATACCCCGCGCGGATCGATTTCGCCGCGGGCATGTTGATGAACGGGAAGCGCTCGATGTCGCCGAGCCCGAACGCCTTCATCCGCAGGATCACGTCCGCGAGGTTGGCGCGCTGGATCTCCGGCTGGGTGAAGCGCGGGCGCTCCAGGAAGTCCTTTTCCGAATACAGCCGGATGCACACGCCGTCGGCGACGCGGCCGCTGCGGCCCTTGCGCTGATCCGCGCTCGACTGCGAGATCGCCTCGATCGGCAGCCGGCGCGTGCGCGCCTGCGGCGAGTAGCGGCTCAGCCGCGCGAGGCCGGTGTCGACGACGAACCGGATGCCGGGAATCGTGAGCGAGGTCTCGGCGATGTTCGTCGCCAGCACGATTTTCCGACGCTGGGTCGGCGCGAACACGCGCTGCTGCTCGGCGTTCGAGAGCCGGCCAAACATCGGGATGATCTCGCTGTCGCGCAGCCGCCGCCCCTCCAGCAGGTCGCCCACCTCGCGGATGTCGCGCTCGCTCGGCAGGAACACCAGCACGTCGCCCGCGGTGCTCTCGCGCGCGATGCGCTCCACCGCCTCCACCGCGCCGTCGATGTAGTGCAGCGCCTCCGCCCGCGCCTCGCGCTCGTCGCCCTCCGCCGCGTCGCTGCCCAGCGAGTCGAGCGGCGCGTAGATCACCTCGACCGGAAACGTCCGGCCCTCGACCAGCACCACCGGCGCCCCGTCGAACGCCGCGCTGAACGCCTCCGTGTCGATCGTCGCGGACGTGATGATGACCTTCAGCTCCGGCCGCTTGTAGCGCAGGGTGCGCAGGTGCCCGAGGAGGAAGTCGATGTTGAGCGAGCGCTCGTGCGCCTCGTCGATGATGATCGTGTCGTAGTCGCGCAGCAGCGGATCGCCCTGCACCTCGGCGAGCAGCATGCCGTCGGTGAGGAACTTGATCACCGTCCGCGACGTGGTCTGGTCGTTGAAGCGGATCTTGCAGCCGACCTCGCGGCCCCATTCGACGTTCAGCTCCTCCGCCACGCGCCGGGAGATCGAGAGGGCCGCGACGCGGCGCGGCTGCGTGCACGCGATACGGCCCCGCGTGCCGCGCCCGGCGGCGAGGCACATCTTCGGGATCTGCGTCGTTTTCCCCGAGCCCGTCTCACCCGCGAGGATCACCACCTGGTGCTCCTGGATGGCCGCGGTGATCTCCTCCGCACGCGCGCTGATCGGCAGCTCGGGCGGGAACTCGAGACGAAAGGAGAAGGAGGATGGGACGGACGCAGCCAAAGTGACGTGAAGGTGAGAACGAACGGGGACGCGGCAAACTCGCATTTCACCCCCTCCCCCATTTTCACCTTCACTCTCGCATTCACATCCCCTCTCACTCCTGCATGCCGCAACCCCCGCTCCTGCCCGCCGAGACGCTCGCCCGCGTGCTGCGCCTCGCGCGTTTCGACGGCCTAAGCGCGCTCGTGCTCGGCGGGCTGTTCGCCCTGAGCGCCGCCGCCGGGCGGCACGTGCCCTTCGCCGCCATCGGGCTGCTCGCCGCCGGCGCCGGCGCCATCGAACTCCACGGCGCGGCCCTGCTGCGCCAGGGCGAACCGCGCGGCATGCGCTGGCTCCTCGCCAGCCAGCCGTTTCTCCTGCTCGTGATTCTCACCTACTGCGTGCTTCGCCTCTGGCTCGTCGGCACCGGCGAGATTCCGGAGTCGATGCGCGGTCTTTTCGCGGCGAGCGCCGCCCAGTGGAAAATGTCGCTCGAGGACTACGTCGTCACCCTGAACCGCATCACCGCCCTCGCCGTCGCCACCGTCGCGCTCGGCTTCCAGGGCGGCATGACGATCTATTACTGGCGGCGGCGCAAATCCGTGGAGGCCGCGCTGCATCCGATCGACCCTCATTCAGATTAAGCCGGAAACCACGAAGCCGTGAAGCGCAGGGGCCGCGGTCTTCCTCCTGGATTCCTGGCTTCCTGCTTCACTGCAAAAGCCTGAGTTGCGCGGCCACGCGCCCCTCGTAGCGTTCCGCGCATGTCGAAGGAACGCTACATCGCGGCGAAACAGCAATGGGCCGAAAAGCAGAAGGCACGCGGCGTCACCGCGCGCGCCGTCGCCTCGAAGGACCGCCTGCCGCCCGGCCAGAAGCTGACCGACGGTTTTCCCGTGCTCGATCTGGGCGTGCAGCCCGCGATCCCGCTGCCCGACTGGCGGCTGAAGATCGACGGCCTCGTCGCCCAGCCGGCCGAGCTTTCGTGGGACGCGTTCCACGCGCTGCCGCAGGTGGAGGACGTCAGCGATTTCCACTGCGTCACCACGTGGAGCAAATACGACTGCCGCTGGGGCGGCGTCGCGTTCACCGCGCTCTACGAGCTCGTGCAGCCCGTGCCCGAGGCGAAGTTCGTGTATTTCACGAGCTACGACGGCTACTCGACCAACGTCCCGCTGGCCGCGTGCCTCGACGACGACGTGCTCGTCGCGACCACGTTCGACGGCGCGCCCGTGCCGCGCGAGCACGGCGGCCCCGCGCGCGTGATCATCCCCAAGCTCTACGCGTGGAAAGGCGCGAAATTCGTCAACGGCATCACCTTCCTCGCCGAGGACAAACTCGGCTTCTGGGAAGTTCGCGGCTACTCGAACACCGCCGATCCGTGGACCGAGGATCGCTACGCCTGATACCAACGGCTGAGGTGTTTTTGACTTTGGCGCAGCAGCGCCGGTAGGGCCTGACCTCCGGGCGGGCCGTGGGCGTGCGGAGATCCTGACGGCCCGCCCGGAGGTCGGGCCCTACCCTCAGAGAAGTCCAAATCTCATGCGACGTTGGTATGGGGCCGCCCGCATCGCCGCCAAGGTTCTCTCAGGTCGGACCGCGCTTGCTCCGAGGTGGAGCGGCGACTACCAGCCCTACCGCTCCACCCTAACGCGCCTCGAACGCCCCGAGGTCCGGCGCCTTGCCGAGGAACGGCCGGCCCGCGTCCACGCCGCGATCGATCGCATCGCTCCCGGGCGCGAGCCGCAGGAATTTCACCTCCGGCAGCTCGCCACTCGCCAGGCGCGGCCTCACCAGGTCCGCCTCATCGAGCCCGAGAAAATCCTCCGCGGTGATCGCGACGGGCAGGTTGAAGTAATTGTCGCTCGCGTCGCTCAGCGCGAAATTGAGCTGCGTCACCTCCGTGCCGCCGGCGAGGCCGAGGTTGTTCTTCAGGCGGTGGCCGTAGCCGGGGAGGTCGGTGGTGTTGTTCGCCTCGCGGCCGAGGAGATTGAAATTCACGCGATTGCGGTAGGCGGTGTTGTGCACGAACTCCACGCCGCCGATGTGGTGGTTGGCGTAGAAGCCGTTCGCCTTGTTGCGCACCGCCACGCTGCCGCGCACCACGTGCCGCGGAATCGGATTCGGCAGGCGCGCAACCGGCGTGCCGGCGTGGCCGCCCGCCTTGAAGCCGTTGCCGTCGGCCAGCGGCTGGAAATCCGGCGAGTAGCCATTGTAGAACGCCCAGCAGTTCTCCGCCGTCGCCGCCTCCGCCGCGTTGATGAAGTCGAAGCCGTCGTCGCTGTTGAACCACGCGCGGCAGCCGCGAAACACGTTGTTCACGCTGCCCCGGCGGCCGTGAAAGCCGAAGCCGTCGACGTTGCCGCCGCGCCCGTTGCCCGACACCGGGTCGTGATTGCGATAGGCGTCGCAGTTGAGCACGAGGTTGTTCGACCCGTTGCCGATCCAGAACCCGATCGCCATCCCGTCGTGCACGCTGAGCTGCTCGTAGCGGTTGTCGCTCCCCTGGTTGTCGAAGCCGATCGACTGCGTGTGCCCGCGGATCGTCACCTGCACGCCGACGACCTCGAGGCCCTTGAGGTGCAGCCACGAACCGGTAACGCGAAACGCGTGCACGCGCAGCCCGGCGGGCTTGACCGCGGAAAAATCGAAGACCGGCCGTTCGCCGGGATAGGCGTGGTAGCGGATGGGCCGGCCGGGCGCACCGCTCCGGTCGAGCAGCGTCACATAAGCGAAGATACGCTCGCGCCGCGCGATCTGCGCCTCCGTCATCGCATACGTGCCGCCCCGCACCCACACCGTGTCGCCGGCCGCAACCGCCGCCTGCGCGCGCTGGAGCGACGCGAACGGGGCCGCGAGCGTGCCGGGCTGCTCGTCGCGGCCGTCCGGCGCCACGTAGTAGTCGGCGGCGGGCAATGCCGTCGTGAGCAGGGCGAGGCCGGCGAGACAGAACCGCGCGATCGAAGGGGTGCTCATGAGCGGGGGCGGACGAAGCGAAAGCGGAACGCCTCGCCGATGCCCCGCAGCCTGAGCGCCCCGGCCGCGCAAGTAAACACCGCGCGCGGCGCGGCGCGATTTTGACTTCCGGGGCGCGGCCGGGACACTGCCGCATGGAGACGAGCGGCGAACGCGAACAAGGGACGCACGAGGAGGTGGTCGCGGCGGCGCGCGAGGCGCTGCTCGCGGAGCTGTTCCTCGACGACACTCCGCTCGGCCAGGCCTATCTCGCGTCACCGATCGGCCCGCGCGTGCGCCTGGGCGGCGTGCGCGCCGGGCTCGCACGCTTCGCCGTCGAGCAGGTGGCGGCCACGGGCGCCGCGGTGCGCTTCGGCGGGTTCAACGAGGCCGGCGACGAAATCACCGTCCTGGTCCCCGCCCGCGTCGAGGTGCGTCCCGGGCTCGCGCTGCCCGTGCTCGCCGCCGTCCCGCTGAAGCTCGGGCCCTTCGTCCTCGACCTCACGGCCCGCGATCCCGCCGCCGTCGGCGCCGAGCTGCTGGCGCGCCGGCCTCCGGGCGTGCGCGAGGCCGAACGCCTCCTGCGCGCCAAGCCACCGACCTACGCCGGCTGGGAAATCCTCGCGCCGGAGGATGTCGCGCGCGGCTTCCGCCCGGAGCCCCCGCTCCTCTCCGATCGCCAGGAACTCTTCCGCCGCATCCGCCTCGCGTGCACTCACGCGCTCGATCGCACGCTGCTCGATGATCTCGCGAAGCTGAACCCGGGCTTCATCGACTACCTGCAGTGCTTCCCGCTCGCGCGGACGATGCAGCGCAAGGTCGTCGCCTGGCTCGGCCCCACCAATTCCGGCAAGACCCACCGCGCCGTCCTCGCCCTCGCCGCCGCGAAAAGCGGCCTCTACCTCGGCCCGCTCCGGCTGCTCGCGCTCGAGCAGCGCGACCGCCTCGTCGAGCTCGGCACGCCGTGCTCGCTGATCACCGGCGAGGAACGCGATCTGCAGTCGGAAACGCATTCCGCGCGCACCGTCGAGATGACGGATTTCTCGCAGCGCTTCGCCGTCGCCGTGCTCGACGAGATGCAGCTCGCCTTCGACCGCGACCGCGGCTGGGCCTGGGTCGCGGCGTATTGCGGCGTCGCCGCCGAGACCTTGATCATCACCGGCCCCGCGTCCGCCGGGCCGGTCATCCGCCAGCTCGGCGAACTCTGCGGCGACACCGTCGAGATCAACCTCCTCGAGCGCCAGGGCGCGCTGCACTACGAGGGCGTGCTGGACTGGCGCAGCGTGCCGCCGCGTTCCGCGGTGATCGGGTTTTCGCGCGCGATGGTGCTCGAGTTGAAGGCGATGTTCGAGTCGCGCGGCCTGCGCGTCTCCGTGATCTACGGCGGCCTCTCGCCCGAGGTGCGCCGCAACGAGGCGCGCCGCTTCCGCGAGGGCGAGTCCGACATCGTCTGCGCCACCGACGCCATCGGGCTCGGGCTCAACCTGCCGCTCGATCGCGTGATCTTCTTCGAGACCGACAAGTTCGACGGCGAGATCAACCGCCGCCTCACCGACGCGGAGCTGATGCAGATCGCCGGCCGCGCCGGACGCGGCCCGGGCGCCACCGGCTGGGTCGCTGCCTTTTCGACGCGTGACGGCCGCCGGATCGAGGCGGCGCTGGCGGAGCCGCAGCGCACGCCGGCGCCGGACAAGCTCCCCGCCGCGCCGACCCAGATGCACGTGCGCGCGATCGCCCAGCATCTCCAACTCGATCGCCTCGGGCCCATCCTCGAATTTTTCCGCACCCGCCTCACGTTTCCCGGCGGCACGTTTTTTCCGGACGTGCAGGACGACGTGCTGGAGGCGGCCGAGCTGGTCGACACCTACGCGGCCGCCCTGCCCGTCGAGCAGCGCTACGCCCTCGCGTGCACGCCGGTGGATCTGGACGAGCACCTGTTCCGCTCGGTGTTCAGCGAATGGCTGGAGCTGCTCGCGGCCGGCAAGAAGGTGAGTTTCCCGCGCCGGATCGACGGCGGCGGCGGACTCGAGGCACTCGAGGAGACGCTGAAACTCATCACCGTCTACCGCTGGCTCGCGTTGAAATTTCCCGCGGCGTTCACCGATCTCGCCTGGGTCGAGGAGCTGCGCCGCGACGCGACGGAGCAGACGCAGGCGATCCTCCGCCGCAACTGGGGCAAGCAGGGCCTAACCCGCCGCGAGTGCGTGCACTGCGGCCGCGCGCTCCTGCCCAGCTCGCCGCACCGCACGTGCCGCGACTGCCACGCCGAAGGCTACGCTTGATCGCCCGGCGGGGCCGGACAGTCTCGCCGCTGCGATGAACCTCCCCGCCATCGGCGAAGTCGTGGATCTGCCCACGATCCGGAAAATCTGCGCGCACCACGGCCTCATGGCGCTCTGGGCGAAGATCGAGCGCGACCCGCCACCGCTCCCGTTCAAGAGCGATGGCTGCACCGGCTGGGTCAACGAATGGAAGGGCGTCAGCATCTATTCCGCCGGCTTCCTCCACGACCTGAAATACTGGGCCGGCTACCCGGGCGAGGATGTCGAGCGCCTCATCGCCGACGCCGAGCTGATGATCGACGTCGCCCGGCTGCTGAAGAGCACCGCGATGGCCGAGACGATGTTCGCCGGCGTGCGCGCCGGCGGCACGGAGCACCTGCGGCAGGAATTCTCGTGGGGCTTCGGGCGGCGGCCGCCGCGCCCGAAGAACTGATCCGGGGCCGCGCGCTTCGACGCGCAGCCCGCCGCGTCTTCCGCAGCCTGTCTATTTGTGCCGGCCGTGCCGGAAGATGTCCCAGATCACATAAAGCCCGAGCACCGCGGACAACACGTAGCCGATGATGCCGAGGGCGGGATAACCGAGCAGGTGCGGCTCGATCCGCGTGGTGATGATCAACGAGGAGCCGACGATCAGCGCGCCGATGATGACGCCGAGCGTGATCCGGTTCGCGGCGATCTTCACCGCATCGTCGTGATCCTCGAGGCCGCGGTGGTTCAGGTTGATCGCGAGGCTGTCGTGCTCGAGCCGGCGGACGAGCCGGCGCAACTCAAAGGGTAGATCCTGCAGGCCGAGCAGCGCGTGCCGCAACATCTCGCGCGTGCGCCGCGCCACCACGCGCGGACTCGAGCGCTCGCGATACAGTTCGCGCAGCACGGGCTCGGTGTGCGTCCGCAGGTCAAACTGCGGATCGAGCACGCGGCCCACCTCCTCGATCGAGAGCACGGCCTTCGCCATCAGCGCGTAGTCGCGCGAAAGCGGGATGCCGTGCTGGCCGAAGATGAAAAGCAGCCGCAGCATCGCGCGCCCCAGCGCCTGCCGGCCGATCGCGAAGTTCAGTTCCTCGCGCAGCGCCAGCGTCACCTCCTTCTCCATCTCCCGCAGGTCCGGCCGCGCATCCACCGGAGCGAGATCGGCGGCGATCTGGACGATGCGCTCGGTGTCCTGCTCGACGGCCGCGAGCCAGAAATCCGCCAGCGCGTAGCGCAGGCGCCGCGTCAGGTGGCCCGCGAGTCCCCAGTCGAGGAAACACAGCCGCCCGTCCGCACCGACGAAGAGATTGCCGGAGTGCGGGTCGGCGTGAAAGAAGCCCGCGAGGAACACCTGGCCGACGAGCGACTCCGCACCGTGTGCGGCGAGCGTCCGCCGCTGGTCGGCCGGCAGCGCCGCCGCCGCGCCCACCGGCGTCCCGGCGATCCACTCCATCACGAGCACGCGCTCGCTGCAGAACTCCGCGAACACCCGCGGCGCGAACACCCGTTCCGGGTGGGGATTCTGCGAGTTGAAAAAATCCTGGTTGCGCGCCTCGCGGCGGAAGTCGAGCTCGAGCAGCACGCCCGCGCGCGTCTCCGCCACCAGCGCCGGCATGTCGATCGGCCGCAGGGCCGGGATGCGCTCGTGGAGCAGCGCCGCCAGCCAGGCCGCGAGCGCGAAGTCCGTCTCCACCCGCGGCAGCAAATCGGGTTTCTGCACCTTCACCGCCACGGGCGTGCCGTCGGCGAGCCGCGCCGCATACACCTGCGCGAGCGATGCGGCGGCCGCCGGTGTTTCGTCGAACGCAGCGAACACCTCCGCCGGCTCGCGGCCGAGCGCGGCCGTCAGCACCGGCCGCATCACGTCGAACGGCAGCGGGTGCACGTGGTCCTGGAGCTGGCGCAGCTCGAGCAGGAAGTCGTGCGGCACGACGTCGGGCCGCATCGAGAGGAGCTGGCCGAGCTTGACGAAGGTCGGGCCGAGTTCCTCCGCCGCGAGCCGCGCACGCTCCGGCAGGCTCCGTCGCTCCACGGCGAGCGGCAGCAGGCGCTGCCAGAAGCCGGCGGGCAGATCGATCTGCCCGAGCAGATCGGCAAAGCCGTGCCGCGCCAGCACCGCGAGGATTTCCTTCGCGCGGACGGCGTGATGCAGGACGTTGAACGGGCTCACACGCCCGGACCGTGCGGGGGTTGACCGGAGAGCGGCACGCGGGCGGCGTTGGCGGCGGCGAGTTCGAGCGCGGCCACGCGCGCCTCCAGCGCGTCGATCCGTTGCTGCGCCCGGCGGTCCACGCCGTCGAACGTGTGGTGCAGCTTCTCGCCGAGCTCGCGGCTCATCGTATCGAACTCGCGGCGGCCCTGCTCCGCGATCTTCTCAGCCATCTGGCGCGCCTCGGCGGACGAGACCTTGCCCTGTTGCACGAACTCGCCGAGCGCGGATTCGACTTTGTCCTTGGTAACCACGGCCGCGCCGACTCCGGCCAGCAGCGTCTTCTTGATGAGGTCGATCATAACGCGCGGAGCGTATCCACCTGGCCGAACAACGCAACGCCCGACACCGCGACCCGCCCTGTCCTCCGTGCCCGCCGCCCGCCCGCCGGATAACGGCTTGCCTCCGCGCGGACGAGCCGCTGGCTTTCCCGCGCTTCAGCCACGTCTGCGCGCCCGTTCCCTCCAGCCGGAACCGGGCGCCTCCCCTCCTCCTGCTGGGTTCGCTTCTCCGCCGCCCTCCGATGCTTCGTTCTCCGTCGTTCCACCCCTTCCCGCCGTCGAGGCGATCCGGCCTCCGGCACCGCGCGTTCACCATCGTCCAGGTCATGGTGAGCATGTCGATCGGCAGCATCGTGATGTCGTTCGCCGTGCCGAAGGTGAAGCAGGCCGAGCGGCAGTCGCGCTCGACGATCATCGTCGCGGACCTCCGCACGTTTGCGACCGCGTTCGAGGGCTACGCGCAGGAACGCGGCGGCTGGCCGGCCGAAAGCGCCGCCGGCGTGATGCCACCCGAGATGGCCGAGCGCCTCGGCCCCACCGGCTGGCTGCGCGTCACGCCGATCGGCGGCCAATACAATTGGGAGAGCAACCAGATGCACAGCAGCGTCCGCTACCGCGCCGCGATCTCGATCTCCGCGACCACCCTCGGCCCGCTGCCGGTCAACGAGGAGGTGCTGCTGGAAATCGATCGGCTCATGGACGACGGCAATCTCGAGAGCGGCCTTTTCCGGATCGGCGTGAACAACGATCCGCTCTACATCATCCAGCAATGAGCGCGCCGGCGGCCCCGACTTACGATGTCACGCTCACCCAGTTGTCGCCCGATGCGCGCCAGGCCGGGATCGAGTATCCGGTGACGCCGCGGCCCGGCCTCTCGCGCAAGGAGCTGCGCGCGTTGCTCAAGGCCGCCGCGGAACTCGCCCCGAGCATCGCCTACCCGCTGACGCCGGAGCTGCGCGTGAGCGCCGGCGCGGCGAACTACGTGATCCAGTTCAAGGAGGGCCGCCTCGCCTTCGTGAGCTGGGCCTCGCTGAATTCGCGCGGCGGCAACCCCACCGTCGACCAGATCCTCGAGATCATCACGGGCGAGACGGTCGAGGGCGACTCGGGGCTCCCGGAAGCGGAGGCCCCCGCCGGCCGGGGAACGACCCAAGGCTGGAAACGCGCCCTCATCGTGACGCTGCTCGTCGCCGTCGTCATCGGCGTGAACGCCCTCACCTGGATGCAGGCGAAGAAGCCGCCGGGAAATTTCCTGCCCGCCTATCGCGTGCTCGAGCCCGCGCCCGCCGAGCGCGTGCTGACGGCCGTGGCCGGCACCTACGAGACCGGGGGCCAGCCGGGCGATCGGCGCCTGCAGATCGGCCGCGAGGGCACGGTGCAGTGGATCAAGTTCGGCGTCGATCGCGCCGCGGCCGAGCGCACGGATTTCACGGTGCAGGCCGTCGAGGCCAACGGCGCCGCCGCCCTCCTCACGAGCCGGCAGAGCCTGATCAAGATCAAGGACCCGACGACCGTCACGCTGTTCGGCGACATCTACGTGCGCGTCGCGAAGTGACGAGCCGGGCGATCTCGGATCGCCACCTCGCGGCCTCTACCGCACCTGGCCCTTGGCGCGCACCTGTGCGAGCAGCGCCTGCAGTTCGGCGACCTTGGCGGGCTGCTGCGCGTAGAGATTGTCGCGCTGCGCCAGATCCCGGCTGAGATCGTAGAGTTCGCCCGGCTGATCGTTGGCCGCGTAGCGGTTCGCCTCGTCGAACCACGGCGGCACGCGCGAGACCGCGCCCGATTTCGCCGCGACCAGCAGCCACTGCTGGTGGCGCAGCGCGTAGCCGTTGGCGTTCGTGTTGTGCACGAGGGTCTGGCGCGGACTCGCGGCGCGCGCTTTCCACACGGGCAGCAGATCATGGCTGTCCTCCGCCGTGCCTGCGGCGAGTTTCGCCCCCGTCACGGCGGCAAACGTCGCCATCAGGTCGATCTGGCTGGTCAGCGCCGCGCTCACGCCGCCCGCGGCCACCACGCCGGGCCAGCGCACCACGAACGGCACGCGATGCCCGCCCTCCCACAAATCGCGCTTCAGCCCGCGCAGCGGTCCCGCGCTCCGATGCTGGTGATTCTGGATCCGCGGATAGGCGTAGTGCTCCGGGCCGTTGTCGGCCGTGAAGACGACGATCGTGTTCTCCCGCGCCCCGAGATCGTCGATCGCCTTCAGGATGCGCCCGACGGTGTCGTCGGTCTGCACCACGAAGTCGCCGTAGCCGCCGGCCTGCGATTTGCCGACAAACTCCGGCGCCGGCACGATCGGCGCGTGGGGCGACGTGAACGGCACGTAGAGGAAGAACGGCTCCGCCTTCCCGCGCTGCGCGCCAATCCAGGCGACGGCCTTTTCCGTGAGTGTCGGCATCACGGCGTGGAAATCCCAGCCCGCGACCATCGGGCCCGGCCGCGCCTCCCAGTTCCCCTCCGCCGTCGCCGGCGTGATCTTGAGCGGCGCATTCGGGGCGACGAGCACGCGGTCGTTCTCGAACCAGGTGTAGGGCGGGAAATTCGGCACATCGTCGCCGAAGTAGTAGTCGAAGCCGTGCGCGAGCGGCCCGTCGGGAATGCGCTGCGACCAGTCGAACGCGTCCGGCGCGTATCCGGTCTTCGGATCCGACTTCGCGCCCGGCCGCTTGATCGCGTCCCAGTTCCAGCCGAGGTGCCACTTGCCGATGCAGGCGGTGCGGTAGCCCTGCTGCCGCAGCAGCTCGGGCAGCGTCAGCTCCGCCGCGTCGAAGACGGAGGGCTCGAACGAGTTCACGATCTTGTGGAACTTGCGCCAGTGGAAGCGGCCCGTGAGCAGCGCGTAGCGGCTCGGTGTGCAGATGCCCGACGAGCTGTGCGCATCGGTGAACCGCGTGCCCTCGCGCGCCAGCCGGTCGAGGTGCGGCGTGGGAATCTTCGACTCCGGATTCTGGATCGCGAGGTCGCCGTAGCCCATGTCGTCGGCGTAGAGGATGACGATGTTGGGCCGGCGCGCGTCGGCGGCGGGAAGCGCGGGAGCTGCAGCCGTGACCAGCGCGAGCAACAGGAGAAAGCGTTTCATAGGGGCACGATCATGCTGAGGGTGGAGCGGCTTGTCCTCAAGACGCTGGATTGGAGGCGTAGGGGCGTCGTGAAGGCGCGTTGAGGACAACGCGCTCCACCTTCACCGCCGGACCGTCTGCGGCGCCGGAGGCGGCGGGCCCACGACGAATTCCATCGGCCGGAGGTCGCGTTGCAGCGCCGCGTCGAATTCCCCCGCGAGCCGCGTGAGCCGGGCGACAACCTCCGGGTGGCCCGCCGCGACATTGCGCGCCTCGGCCGGATCGACGGCGAGGTCGTAAAGTTCGGGCGCCGCCAGCAGCCGGTGCTGGTTCTCGAAGACCCGCGGCTGGTGGTCCCACCAGAGACTCGCCGGCCGCGGCTCCGGCCGGCGGTCGACGGCGACGAACAGTTTCCAGCGTCCCTCGCGCACCGCCTGCAACTGGTAGCCGAAGTAGTGGAAAAGTGGACGCGGCGGGCCGTCCTCCGCGGCGGACTCGAGATCGGTGCCGAGATTCCGGCCGTCGAACACCCGATCGCCGGGCAGCGCCGCCCCCGCCAGCGCCGCGACCGTCGGGAACACATCGAGCAGCGAAACCGGCGCCGCGCTCTCGCGCCCCGCCGTGATCGTGCCCGGACGCCACGCGATCAGCGGCACGCGCAGGCCGCCCTCGAAGGTCGTGCCCTTGCCCGCGCGCAGCGGGCCGTTGCTGCCGGCGAGCGTGCGGCCCGGGAAACGCTCCGGCGCCGCGGCCTTCGCTTTCGTTTTCGCGGCGTCGTTCTTGCCCGCGCCCGCCGCGACGGGGCGGTTGCCGCGAGCCGGTGCGCCGTTGTCGCTCGTGAAAATCACCAGCGTCCGCTCCGCGATCTGCAGTTCCCGCAGCGTGTCGAGAATCGTGCCGGTGCTGGCGTCGAGTTCCTCGACGGTGTCGCCGTAGAGCCCGCCCTTCGATTTTCCCGCGAAGGCCGCCGAGGCGTATTGCGGCACGTGCGGCATCGTGTGCGGCAGGTAGAGAAAGAACGGCCGCGCGCGATTCGCCCGGATGAACGCCACCGCGCGCTCCGTGTAGCGCGTCGTCAGCCGCGCCTGATCCACCGGCGCCTCGATCACGTTGTCACCGTCCATCAACGGCAGCGGGGTCAGTCCCATCACCTGCATGAACGGCGCGCCAACCGGCCACTCGTTGGAGTCGTTGCTGTGCGGCAGGCCGAAGAACACGTCGAAGCCCTGCCGCGCCGGCCGGAACGGCGCGTCCCAGCCGAGGTGCCATTTGCCGATGCAGGCCGTGGCGTAGCCGCGCGTCTTTAGCAGCTCGGCGAGCGTGATCTCGGCCGGGGGCAGGCCGTGATGCTCGGTGGGAAACAGCACATACGGCAGCCCGGCGCGCGCCGGCAGCCGGCCGGTGAGCAGCGCCGCGCGCGACGGACTGCAGAACGGCGCCGCGGCATACGCCTCCGTGAAACGCACGCCCTCGCGCGCCATCCGATCGAGCCGCGGCGTCGCGATCGTCGTCGCGCCGTAGCAGCCGAGATCACCGGAGCCGAGATCGTCGGCGAGGATCACGATCACGTTCGGTGGTGGTTCGGCCGCGCGCACCCAGCTCGCCAGCGCGACGAGCACGAGCCACCCACCCGCGAGGCACCGATTCATGCCTCGGCGTGGAGCGCGTTGTCCCCAACGCGCTTTGCTAAATGTGGACGGGGCTTTTTCAAACCAGCGTCTTGGGGACAAGCCGCTCCACCTTGATTGCCTCAATGCGGCGCGGCCACCGCCCCGCCGGCCACCGAAGTGTCCTTCGGCGGATGGAAGAACAGCGCCAGCGCGATCGCCGCAGCCGACGCGGCGGCCATCGGCACCAGGAAGAGGCCCTTGAAGTCGACGACGCCGGCCTTCGTAAAGACCGACTGCATCAGCCACGGGCAGATGGAGAACGCGAGCAGCGCACCGAGGCCGAGGATCTGCAGGTTGAAGAGCCCCTGCGCGCTCGACCTGATATCCTTCGGGAAATACGCGTCGACGAAGATGTAGACGGTCGCGAAGAAGAACGCGTAGCAGATGCCGTGCAGCACCTGGATGAGGATGATCGCGCCCGCGCTTTGCGGCAGAAACGCATACACGGCGAATCGCGCCGCGTGGCCGAGGATGCCGACGATCATCGTCGTCCGCCACCCGAACTTCTTCAGCGTCGCGCCGAGGACGAACATGGTAAGAATTTCTGCGATCTGGCCGATGCTCATGACCGGCGCGATCCAGTTGGGCGCGATGCCGACGCCGCCGTCCTTGACGGGCGTGCCGAGGAAGACGCCGGTCCAGGAGAAGTAGCAGTTGTGAACGAAGGAATCGACGAGCGTCACGAGCCACAGCACGAGCACGAACGGGTGCTTCAGCAGCTTCAGCGCCTCGAGCCACGCGAGCTTCTCGGCCACGCCGGCAGTCGCCTTCTTCGGCGGCGTGTGCGGGAGCGTGAGGCTGAACGCCGCGAGGGCCAGGGAGGCAAGGCCCGACACGATGAAGGTCCACTTGGTGGCGGCCTTCGCGGCGTCACCGGTCAGTGGATTCGCGAGCGCCTTGCCAATCCAGTCGACGAGCCCGGCAGGATGCGCGGCATCGACCGCGGCCCAGTTGACGAAGATGAAGGTGAACGGCCAGGCCGCGAGGATCCAGCCGATGGTGCCGCCCATGCGCACGATGCCGAATTCCTTCTCCGGGTCCTTCATGTTGGCGAACGCGATCGAGTTGGTGATCGAGATCGTCGGCACGTAGAGCAGGCAGTGCACGAGCATCAGCAGGAAGAACGGCCAGAACTCCTTCGTGAAACCGCAGCCCAGGATCGCGAGGCCGCCGATCAGGTGCGACACGGCGAGGAATTTCTCCGCCGCGAATTTCCGGTCCGCCCACTGGTTGCTGAAAAACATGCCGACGATCGACGCGATCGGAAAGGCATTCAGGATCCACGACTGCTGCCCGGGCGTGAAGCCGAGGCTCGGCAGGTAGCCGAAGATGAGCGGGAGCCACGCTCCCCAGATAAAGAACTCGAGCGCCATCATGGCGAAGAGGCGCCCGCGGTAGGATTGGTTGGTCATTGGGGGGAGTTGAAAGTTGAGAGCGGAAAGACCAGGAACCGCTAATGGTCGCTAATCGACGCTAATGTAATCCGAATCTGGTTCGGAAGCGCGTCTATCAGCGTTCATCAGCGGTTTCATTCAAACGCATTCACGGCCGCCACGTGCCCTGCGCCACCGCGGGCACAAACGTATCCAGGCCCGGCGGCGGGAAGTCGAGCGTGCGGCCCTGCTCGGCGCTCATGTAAGCGGCCATCAGGATCTGCACGACCTCGAGCCCCTCGTCGAAGGTGAGTTCGGGCGCCCGGCCCTGGAGGAAGCACTGCACGAAGTGGCGGTTCTCCGCCTCGTAGCCGTATTCGGCCGCCTCGTTGCCCACGATCGGCATCTGGCCCTGCTCGGCGTTCTGCTTCTCGACGAGGTCCTCGCCCGTCTGGCCGACGACGCGCCGGCTGAGGAAGAGCTGGCTGCCGGTGTTGAGCGAGTTGTGGGAAAACGAATACTCCGGCCCGAGCAGCTCCGTGCTCAGCCGCAGCCCGGCGCCGACGAAGCTCCACGACGTCGTGACCTCGCCGATCAGCGGCCGGCCGGCGTCGTCGACATACTCGATCGTGGCGCGGGCGAAGTCCTCCGACGGGCGCTTCGCGTAGTCGACCTCGGGGCCCATCGTCTCCCGCAGGATCTGCGCATACTCCGGGCGCGACCATTTCAGGCTGTGGATGTGCGCGGTGATCTTCGTGGGACGGATGCTGCGGCGCGGCTTCGCCGGATCGCTGAGCAGGAAGCGCACGACCTCCACGCTATGGCACATCATGTCGTTGAGCACGCCGCCGCCCTGCTGCACGCCCTGCCAGAACCACGGATTGTGCGGCCCGCTGTGCTCCTCGGCGGCGCGCGCGAGATACGGCCGGCCCGCGATCGCGGCGCCACGCGCCCACGCGAGCGCGCGGCCCTTCATCAGCGACGGCACGAACAGTTGATCCTCGAGATAACCGTGCAGCACACCGGCGCGCTTGATGAGTTCCACGCAGCGCTTCGCCTCGGCGACGTTGCGCGCGAGCGGTTTTTCGCAGGCGACGCCGATCAGCCGGCCCTTGCCCGACTCGATCGCGGCGACGATCTCCTCGAGATTCTCCACGCGCTTGTGATTCGGACCGCAGATCCAGAGCGCGTCGATCGCGGGATCGGCGACCATCTCGGTGATGGAAGCGTAAACGCGTGTGTCGCCGACACCGAGCGAGCGCGCGAGCGCGGCGGCCTCGGCGGCGTGCTTGGCGTTGGGACTCCAGATCCCGAGGATGTCGGCATCGCGCACGGCGAGCCACGACTGGATGTGAAACTTCGTGATGAAACCGCTGCCGATGAAACCGACGCCGAGACGTTTGGACATAGGGCTTGGTGCGATGAAGAACCACTCGCACGCCCGAGAGAAACTAAAAATGAGCGCGGCGCGGAGGCGTTGCGGCCTGAATCCAGGCCGCTTCGGGCATGCGGAGCGCGCGGAACGACCCGCTCACGCTCACTCCGGCGGCCCGGGCTCAGGCCGCTCCACTCCGGGCGCGGCCGAACAGCCGCCAGACGCCATACGACAGCACCATCGTCGCGAGGAACGTGATCGCCGCCGTCGCGAACGAATCCTCCGCCGCCTTCGAGTAGGCGGCCGTCACGGCGTAGATCACCGACACGACGAAATTCGGCAGCAGCGTCGCGCCGAAGATCCGTTTCACCGGCACACCCGTCGCGGCGGCGAGGATCACCGACGTCTCGGCCAGCACCGGCACGCTGCGCAGGCAGGCCAGCGTGAGCGTAAGCCGGCGCTGGAGCGAGTCGCGCATCCGCGCGAGTTCCGCGTCAGGGATGAACTTCGGCGCGATCCGCCCGACGGCGGCGCGTCCGATCCAGGCCGCCGCCAGCACACCGATACTCATGCCGATCGTGCCGCCGACGATCCCCGCGACCCAGCCCGCCTTCCAGGCGAGCGTCATGATCACCACGGTCGCCGGCACGGGTGCGACGGAGTCGGCCGCGAGCAACACGATGGCGAGCACCGTCAGCGTGCCGACCTCCCACTCCCGCGACTCCTGCACGAAGGCATCGAAGCGCTCGTGAAACAGCACGAACGGCAGGATCACGATCGTCATGATGAACAGGACGAAGAGGACGGCGCGGACCGCGGCGGGGGACGGGGCTTTCATTCGTTGATCCGCCCGGTGAGGCGGGCGATGAACTTGATGGCGTAGAGGTAGGCGCGCTCGCGCACGACGAGCGGATCGCCGGCGGCGCCCTCGATGCCGAGGTCCGAGATGTCGTCGATCACCATGCCCTCCTCGGGGTGAAGCGCGATGTAGGTGAGGACCTTGGTGAGCTTGTCTTTTGGATACGTGTCGAGGAGGTGCTCATAGACGACGCGCGGCAGGTAGCGCTCCACCGGCATCTGGATCGCGTCGGGCACGGCGGCGACGTAGAGCAGGTTGCGGATGCAGCGCAGGTCGTCGCCATCGGAGCCCGGCGGCCACGACGGCAGCTTGCTGCGCACGCCGTCGACCTGCTCCTTCATGAAATCCTCCGCCACCTCGTCGGGCGGCGCCATCGGCGAGACGATGCCCTGATCGGGCGGCACGTGGTAATCGAGCCCGTCCCAATCCTTCGCCGTGAGCTTCATCCACGCGGGCTCGGGCTTGGGCGGCGGTGCGACGATCGCGACCGGAGGCGGCACCACCGGTGCGGCCACCGGCGGCGTCACGGCCGGCGGCACGCTAACGGGCACCGGCGGCGCCGGCGTTCTCCGCGGCGCGACTGTCTCGGCATCGACCGGCACCGCGATCCGGCCGCGCCACTCGGCCAGCAGACCGACCGCCAGCCAGGCCGCGAACGCGGGCAGCAGCCAGAGTTTCCCGGTGCGCGCCGCGAACCGCTGCTGCGCGTCCCAGCGGAAGAGCTTGGCGCCGGCGAGGCAGCCGGCGACGCCGACCAGCCCGAGCGCGAGCAGGCTGAAACGCGCGCCTTCGAAGCCGCGCCCGTTCACCGCCGCCTGCAGCGCCTCGACCGCGTAGCGCCCGGGGAAAAACGCCGACACGTGCTGCGCCCACAGCGGCAGGCTCGCGAGCTGCACCGCCACGCCGCCGATGATCAGCATCGGCAGAAAGACGCACTGCCCGAGCGCCTGCACCGCGGGGACGTTGTCGGCGAGGGTGGCGAGGACGAGCCCGAGGCCGATGAAGGCGAACGACACGAACGTGAAGGCCACCCACAGCGCGAACGGATGCGCGGGCAGCGTCATGCCGATCGCCAGCGCTGCACCGAGCTGCAGGAGGCCCGCGCTCAGGATGATCAGGTAACGCGCGAGCACCGTGCTCAGCACGACGACCCACGCCGGCACCGGGGTCAGCCGGTAGCGCCGCCACACGCCGCGCTCGCGTTCGCCGACGAGGGTCGTGGGCAGGCCGAAGCAGGCGCCGCCCAGCACCGCGACGGTCAGCAGTTCGCCCATGTGGCGGAGTAGCGGGATTTTCTCGTGCCGGTAGAGCACCCAGAACGCGACGAGGAAGATCAGCGGGAACAGGTAGCCGTAGAGCAGCGCCATCCGGTTCCGGAAATGCAGCCGGAGCGAAAGAGCGAGATGCGTGCGGAGGGCGCTCATGATTCAAGAGCTCCACTTGCTGCGGATGGAGGTAGCCCTGCTCGTGAGAGCAGGGACGCATCGAAGCGCCAGGATTTGCCGGTCCCGCCGCTCACGAGGCGGGCTGCATCGATGCTGTTCATCGGGGTTCCTCCTCGGTAAGCCGCAGGAACACGTCCTCGAGCGACGCCTTCTTCACCTGCAACTCGATCAGCTCGATCTTCGATGCCGCAAGCAGGCCCGCGAGCGCGGCGAGGCTCGCGGTCGCGTCGCTGGTGTGAAACTGCACCGCCGTCCCCTCGCCCCGCAGGTCGCTCACGCCGGGCAGCGCCGCGAGCGCGGCCGGCGCCAGGGGGCGCGAGGTCACCGCCGCGACGGTTTGCAGCGCCTTCGACTGCGCGATCAGCTCGCGCGGCGTGCCGCTCGCCACGATCCGCCCGCGGTCGATGATGGCCACGCGGTCGCAGAGGGTTTCCGCCTCGTCGAGGTAGTGGGTGGTGAACACGACCGTGTAGCCGTCGCGCTTCATCTGCGCGATCGCGCCGTGCAACTCGCGGCGCGCCTGCGGATCGAGGCCGGTGGTCGGCTCGTCGAGGAAGACGACCTCCGGCCGGTTCACGAACGCCAGCGCGAGGGCCAGTCGCTGCCGCTGGCCGCCCGACAGCGTGTCGAACGGCGCGTCGGCCTTCTCCCCAAGCGCGAAGCGCTCCAGCAGCTCCGGCGGATCGGCCCGCTCGCGATAGAACGACCCGAACAGCCGCAGCGCCTCGCGCGGCGTGATCTTGTCCTGCAGGGAGGTGCTTTGCAGCGCGACGCCGATCTTCTGTTTCACCTCGGCGGGATCGCGCCGCGCATCGATGCCGGCGACCGTGAGTTCGCCGCCATCCGGTTCGCGCAGGCCGACGAGGCACTCGACCGTCGTGGTCTTGCCGGCACCGTTCGGCCCGAGCAGCCCGAAAATCTCGCCCCGCTCCACGGCAAAGCTCACGCCCCGGACGGCTTCGACGCCGTCGTAGCGTTTGTGCAGATCGCGGACGATGACCGAGGGGGGCATGCGCGGGGGACGAGTGGCGTGAGATAGGGTTGCGCGCGCTGCGGAACAAGCCGTTTCGCGCCCCGGGTTGGCACGCGTTAAGCAAATACGAATGATGCTATGAACGCCTCCCTCGCCAGCGCCGGTCCTGCCCCCGCTTCACCTTCCCGCGAAATCGCGCCCGAAGGCGCGGTGGTGCGGCTCCCGGAACGCTGCACCGAGCAGGTGCGCTACACGCAGCGCACGTCGGCGTCGGGCGAGCGGGCCTTCGGGCATTTCATCGTCGAGGCGCGCGTGCTCGCCGACGCGGTCTGGCAGCAAATCGCCGCGCCGCTGCTCGAGGACACCCAGCCGGCCGACATCGCGCTCCATCGCTGGCTGCGCCATCCCGAGCGCGACGACGGCGAGCCGACCTCGCTGCCGCCTGCGGGCCGCGAATTCCAGTCGACGATCGAGCAGCTCTTCACGGAGGGCCGGGCCCGTGCGTTCTGCGCCTGCTGCAATCGCAACATCGCGCGCCACCAAGTCGTCCGCGAACTCCCCGATCCGATCACCGCGCATGGCGCGACCCGGTATTTCTGCGCCGAGGGCCACCTGCTCCTGCGCGTCGAGACGGGCCGGTGGCTGGCAGGCGCCGAGAGCACTGCGGCCTAGCCGGCGGCGGCGCGATCGCCACCGCGACCGCACCGCATCGCATCGTGGGGGCGCGGCATCTTTTCCGGCGAGGGCGCGTCTGGGCTTTTCAAGCGCCACCCCATCCTCCATTGGTGGCGCCACGCCCTATGCACCCCCGCCTCCTGTGTTTCGTCCTCACGTTCGGTCTTTCCGTCGCGGCCAGCGCCGCCGCTGACAACCAGCTCACCGCCCAGGAAAAAGCCCAGGGCTGGCAGCTCCTCTTCGACGGCAAGTCCCTCGATGGCTGGCGCGTGTATGCCAAGAAGGACAAGGCGATCGCCGGCTGGGAAACGACGAACGGCACGCTTCGCTCCATCGCGACGCCCAAGGGCTCCAAGGCGATCGGCGACCAGATCATCACCACGAGGACGTTCAACGATTTCGAGCTCGCCTGGGAGTGGAAGCTCCCGCCCGCCGGCAACAACGGCATCAAGTATTTCGTCACCGAAGCCCGCCCCAAGTCCCCCGGCCACGAGTATCAGATGCTCGACGATGTCGGCCATCCCGACGGCAAGATCGGGCCGCACCGCCAGACCGCGTCCTTCTACGAAGTGCTGCCGCCCGCGGCGGACAAGCCCATGAAGCCGGTCGGCGAATGGAATTCCTCCCGCATCGTCGTGCGCGGAAAAACCGTCGAGCACTGGCTCAACGGCCGCAACGTCCTCACCTACGAGCTCGGCAGCGAAGCCGTCAAAGCCGGGATCGCGAAGAGCAAGTTCAAGAATGATGCCGGCTTCGGCGACAAGATCGAGGGCCACATCATGCTGACCTACCACAACGACGATTGCTGGTATCGGAACATCAAGATCCGCGAGATCAAGTAGGCGGGGGTGACGCACCGCCGTGGCAACGCGGCGACGCCCGTCCGGTTGGGAGTCCACGCGCCAGCGAACCAGGGATTCCTCCTGCCCTATCTACGCGTTATCCCTGATACCTCGGCCGCGCGGAATGGAGTAAGGTGGCGGGCGCACGATGAGCCCCCATCGTTCTCGCTCCTCTCGCAGCAGCCGCCGCGCCGCCCGTGATGACGCAGGCCTGCCCAACCCCGTCATCGTCGTCGGCGGGCTGCTGGCCGTGTTGATCGCGGGCCTGATCCTGACCTTTCACGGACTGTTCTGACGGCGCGCGGAGTCACCGCCCGCCCGCCCCGGTCCGGGAGTTTAGGCGTGGGCGACGGGCGCGGCGGGTGTTTCGTCCGACTCCAGCGGCGTCACAGGATCGATGAAGAGCCAGAAGAACGCGCCGAGGAAATAAATCGCCGCCGAGATGGCGAAGACCAGTTCCCAGTTCTTGGTGGTCACCTGCAGCACGTAACCGACGACAAACGGCCCGGCCATCCCGCCGAAATTCCCCATCATGTTCATGCTGCCGGAAACCGTGCCGGCGTATTTTCCGCCGATGTCCATGCACGACGCCCAGCTCCCCGGCATCGTCAGGTCGTTGCAGAAACTCGCCATGCCCATCGCGAGCATCGCGAGCAGCGGGTCCTTCATGTAGAAGGAGGTCATCAGCAGCGCGGACGCCCCGGTGAAGCCGATGAAGCCGAACGTGCGCCGCACCGGGACCACACTGGTGCCGCCGCGAATCAGCCGGTTGGAGATCAGGCCGGCCACCAGCGAACCGAAGCCGCCGAAGAAAAGCGGGATGCCCGCGAGCGCCGCCGCCAGCACCTTGATGGTCAGCTCGGGGCTCATCGAACCCTCCAGCAGGTTGGCCAGCCAGTTCATCAGCGCGTTGGACTTGATGTCCATGTTGCGCACGTCCTTCAGGTAGGTCGGCAGCCACGTGACGTAGAAATACCAGCCGTAGCTCAGGCAGAAATACTGGCCCCAGAGCAGCCACATCGTCGGGCTCTGCACCAGCTTGAGCCAGGGCACGTTCCCGTGGCCGCTAACGTTCTGCTCGTTCTCCTTCAGCAGTTCGAGCTCCGCGGCGTTGACGCCCTTGTGGTCGCGCGGGTTGTCCCGGAACCAGAACCAGAAGATCACCACCCACACGACGCCCAGCGCCGCAAAAATCTGAAATGCCACGCGCCAGCTCACGAAGGCCATGACCGTCACGACGAGCAGCGGCGTGAACGCCCCGCCCCAGCGCGCGCCCATCCACATCAGCGCCTGCGCCCGCGTGCGCTCGTTCTTCGGCAGCCACGCACTGAACGCCTTCGTCAGGTTGGGGAAACAGCCCGCCTCGCCCGCGCCAAAGAGAAATCGCGTGATCCACATCGACGCATAGCTCCACGCCCAGCCCGTCGCCGCCGTGAAGAACGACCACCACAGCACCACGCGCACCAGCACCTTGCGCGCACCGATCTTGTCCCCCAGCCAGCCGGTCGGAATCTCGAACAGCGCGTAGGCGAGCCCGAACGCCGCGAAGATCGCGCCCATCTGGACATCGTCGAAGCCCATGTCCTTCGCGACATCGCCCTTCGCCTGCGAAATCGCGACGCGGTCGATGTATTGGACGATGGCGAGCGTAATGGCGAAGACCACGACCCAGTAGCGCGTGCGCGTGGGTTGCTGGCCGGGGGCGGGGCTGGGGGAGACGGGGGACATGGGTGGGGGAAAGCGTTCTGCGCTAGGGGCGGCGCAGGGGTTCGATGACCGCGGACATGTCTTTGTCGCCATGTCCGGCGGCGATAGCACGCTGAAAAACGTCGAGCGCCGCCGGCGCCGTCGTGAGCGGCCGCCCCTCCGCCCCGCTCTCCTGCGCCGCATAGCCGAGATCCTTCGCCATCAGCTTCAGCGGAAAATTCGGCGTGTAGTCGCCCGCGATCATCCGCGTCGTCACGAGTTTTGCGATCGGACTGCCCGGCGCGCCGTCGAGCAGCACGCCAAGCGCCTTCGCGCGATCGAGGCCGCTGCGCTCGATCCACGCCAGCGCCTCCGCGATCGAGGCGAGTTGCACGCCGCACACGAAGTTGTTGATGAGTTTCACCAGCGCCCCGCTGCCGGTCGGCCCGAGGTGCGTCACGCTCCGCCCCATCGCGCCCAGCGCCGGGCGGATGCGCTCCAACACCGCCTCGCTGCCGCCGACCAGGAAATTCAGCTCGCCCGCCGCCGCGGCATTCTTGCTGCCGGTCACCGGCGCATCGACAAACTCGGCGCCGGCCGCGGCCGCGGCGGCGGCCAGCTCCCGCACCCAGCCGACCGTCAGCGTGCTCGCCTCGACCAGCACCGCACCGCGCCGCGCCCCCGCGAGTGCGCCCCGCTCGCCCAGCCACATCAGCCGCGAGGCGCCATCATCCGCCACCATGCTGAACACGATGTCCGCCCCCTCGGCCGCCTCCCGCGGCGAGGCCGCAAACGCGGCGCCCGCGGCGATCACCGCGGCCGCTTTCGCGCGCGTCCGATTGTGGACCGTCACCGGAAAACCCGCCGCCAGCAGCCGCCGGCTCATCCCGCCGCCCATGATGCCGGAGCCGAGAAATCCGATGCGAGGGGCGTGCATGCTGAAGCAACGAATGCAGAATCAGGCCGCAGCGGGAAGCCAGGAAACCAGGAGAAAACGCCCTGCTCGCTTCCGGCCCGCCGCGCGCGGAGCGCATGGCCCACCTCAACCCGAACAATGTTTCGATCGGTTCAACCTAAAAACGGCAGCTGAAGAAACCGCTAATCCACGCTAATCGGCGCTCATCAGA
>CAZENI010000036.1:0-29833 GCA_964513055.1 uncultured Opitutus sp. | reverse complement strand
GCGCCCGCTCATGCCCTCGCGATGGACGCCGACAGCGCCGCAATAACACACCGTGATTGCTAGCCCTGCATCGTCGCATCCACGTCTCGATGGTTACCATTGAGACGTCGCGATGGTAACCATCAAGACCTCTGCCGGAGGTCCTCGGTCGGTCGCTTACGAAAGTCCAAATCTCATGAGCCATCGGTATAACGTAATACGTTACATTCTGCCGGGGCGGGGGTGCGTGGGCGGGGCGAAAAAAAAGGCCCGGCGGGTGAGCGCCGGGCCTTGAGGGGAAGGAGAACGCGCGCGCCGGCGCGGTGCTGGTTACGGCAGCTCGTAGACCTCGATCAGCGCGATGCCGGTGGTCGTGCCGGCCCCGATCACCTGGGCGGTGTAGTTGCCCGGGGCGAGCGTCAGGACGACCGCCGAGTCGTTGGTCGCGAGGCCGAAGGCACCGACGGACGCCGAGGCCGAGCTGATGATATCGCGGTCGGGCGAGGTTAGCCAATTGGTGTTCTGCGCGATCGTCGTGCTGCCGCTCAAGAGCAGCAGCGTCGGCTGAGCGAGGAAACCGGTGATGTTGAACGGCGCGAGGCCGGGGCCGACGGCGCGCACGATGACGCGCTTGGCGGCGCCGGGCGGCACCACGAAGCCGGCGATCAGGAGGTTGTCGCCCGCACCAGCGGACGCGCGCGTCGCGATGTTGAGCAGCTTCTGGCCCGGCGAGGCGGCGGAGAGATCATACACCTCGACGAGAGCGACACCGGCACCCGTGGCGACCGTGCTGCTGACCACGGCGGTGTAGTTGCCGGGGGCGAGGGTCGTGAGGATGGCGGCGTCGTTGCCGGCCGAACCGAGCGGGAAGGCGCCGGACTGCTGGCCCGCGGCGTCGATGGCGGCGCGATTCGTGCCGATGCCGGCGTTGACCGCGAGCGAGGTGGTGCCGCGGAACAGTTCGAGCCGGGGCGTGGTGAGCGCCGAGGCGATGCCGAACGGCGCGAGGGCGAGCGACGGGCCGACGGCGCGGATGAGCACCGGTTTCGAGTCGGAGCCGGAGATCACGAAGCCGGCGATGGCGGCTGCGTCGCCAGCGGCGACGCGGGCGCGGGACGAGATGTTGACGAGGCGCTGGAGGGCGTTGGCGGTGTCGCTGCCGCCGGTCACGATCGCGTTGACCGCGCCGGTGGAGGAGCCGGTGATTGTGCCGGAGCCGGCCGAGATCGACTGGCTGATGACCGTGCGGGTGGTCGTCACCGTGACCTGGCCGGAGCCGGCGACCGTGCCGGTGCCGCCATCGGAGGCGGTGCCGGACTGCGTCACGACGAAGGCCTGGCCGTTGGCGCCCGCGATGGTGTAGGCGGTGGCGGCGCTGGTGCCGGAGCCGGCCTGATAGTAGCCGGCGACGGTCTGCGCCACGCCGAGATCCGATGAACGATTGCCGGACAGCGAGCCGGTGGCGCCACCCTGGATGGAGCCGGAGACGGTGCCGTCGGCGCCGAGGGTGCCGGAGACGGTGACCGCGGAGAGCGCGGCGGCGCGACCGGGTTCACCCGCGACGGGCGAGACTTCGGAACCTGCCAGGATCGCGCTCTGCGCGAAGGAGAACGCGCCGGCGTCGTTGACGGTGAGGTTGAGGCTGATCACCGGGGCGGTGTTGCCCGGGATGTAGCCGAGGAAGACGCCGGTGTTGTCCTCGCGCACGAAGATCGCGTAGGTGCCGAGGTTGTTGCCGAACGAGCCGAAGTAGGTGCCGGCGTAGCTGCGGGCCAGCACCCGGACGCCCGCGGGCGCCGAGAGCACGCTGCCCGCGCTGTTGCTGACCACGACGTCGTAGCTGCCGGCGTCGCCCGCCTGGGCGTTGCCGATGACATAGGTGGACCCGTTGGCGCCGGCGATGCCGGTGCCGTCCTTGCGCCACTGGTAGAAGGGCGCCGGGACGCCCGTGGCCGACACGGACAGCGTCGTGGAGCGGCCGACGAGCACCGCGCGCGCCGACGGCTGCGAGGTGATCACCGGAGCGCTCACGCCCGTGACGATGTTGAGTTGGGCGATCGAGCTGCCGACCTGGCCGAGGCCGTTGGTGACGGTCACGTCATAGTTGCCGGCATCCGCCGTCGTGACGCTGTTGAGCGTCAGGGTGGCGTTGGTGGCCCCCGCGATGGCGCTGCCGTTGCGGCGCCACTGATAGGTGAGAGAGCCGCCGGTGACGGAGACGCTGAACGTCACGGTCGCGCCGGCCTCCGCGGCCTGCGAGCGCGGCTGCGAGACGAAGACCGGGCCCGTGTTGACGGAGAGCGTGGCGCCCTGCGAGGTGGCGGAGCCGACGGCGTTGGTCACCACCACGCTGTAGACGCCGGCCGCGGCGGGCTGGGCGTTGAGGGACAGGGAGGAGCCGGTGACGCCGGAGATGGCGATGCCATCACGACGCCACTGATAGGTGAACGGCGCGGTGCCGGCGGCGACGACGCTGAACGTCGCGGTCTGGCCCTGGTTGAGCGCGAGGCTCGCCGGCTGCCCGGTGATCGTGGGGGGCAGGACGGCGGGCGCGACGGCGATGGTGAGGGTCTGCGTGGCCGAGATGCCGTTGGTGGCGGTGACAGTCGCGGTGAACGGCGAGCCCGTGGTGTCAGGCGGCGTGCCGGTGATGGCGCCGGTGACCGGGTTCAGCGTGGCCCAGGACGGAAGGCCGGTGGCGGAGAACGTCGGGGCAGGCGTCCCGCTGGCCGTGACCTGGAAGGAGCCCGCGACGGTCGCCTGGAAATTGGCGATGGCCGCGCTGGTGAAGACGGGCGCGACGCCGATGACGAGCGTGGCCGCGCTCGACGTGGCGTTCGGGCTGATGAAGTTGCTGACGACGACCTGGAACTGGTCGCCGTTCATCTCCTGGGTCACGTTCGTGATGGAGAGCGTGGAGGACGTGACACCGCTGTAGACGCCGTCGTTGCTCAGCGTCACGAAACCGATCGTGCCCGCCGGCTGGCGCGTCCACTGGAAGACGGAGGGCGCCGGAGCGCCGGTGGCCGTGACGGTGAACGACGCGGTGCCGCCGACGGCCGCGAGGGCGTTCTGCGGCTGCGTCTGAATCTGCGGCGCGGTGACGGTGCCGGTGCGGCGGATGGTGTGGTTCCGCGTATCCGCGACGAAGATATTCGTGCCGGCCGCGTCGACCGCGATGCCGTAGGGCTGGTTGAAGCGGGCGGCGTTGCCGATGCCGTCGGCGGAACCCTGGATGCTGGGCGAGCCCGCCTGGGTGGTGACGGCGCCGGCCGGGGTGATCTTGCGGATCAGCTGGTTGAAGGTATCGGCGACGTAGACGTTGCCCGCCGTGTCGACCGCGACGCCCGAGGGCTGGTTGAACAGGGCCGGCACGTCCGTGCTGCCGCCGATGCCGAAGCTGCCGGCGAGCGTGGAGACGCCGCCGAACGGCGTGATCTTGCGGATGCAGTGGTTGAAGGAATCGGCGACGTAGACGTTGCCGGAGATGTCGACCGCGACGCCGTTCGGGAAGGCGAAGCGGGCGTTGGTGCCCGTGTCGTTGACGGCGCCGCGCTGGCCGGGCGCACCGGCGAGCACGCTCACGCTGCCGTCGGTCTGGATCCGGCGGATCGTGTGATTGGAGGAATCCGCCACGTAGATGACGCCCGAGGAATCGATAGCCACACCGGAAGGATAGGTGAAGCGTGCGCCCGTGCCCTGCGCATCGGCGGTGCCGCTGATGCCGGCGGAGCCGGCGAGGGTGGTGACGGCGCCGCCCGAAGAGATGACGCGGATGGTATGATTGAACGTGTCCGCGACGTAGACGGTGCCGACGCTGTTGACCGCGATGCCGGCGGGGGCGTTGAAGCGGGCGGCGGTGCCGACGCCGTCGGTGCTGCCGCTGAGGCCGGGCGAGCCGGCGAGGGTGGTGACGACGCCGCCGCTTGAGATCTTGCGGATGACGTGGTTCGAGCTGTCAGCGATGTAGAGATTGCCCGCCAGGTCGACGGCGACAGCCGCGGGGCTGTTGAAGCGGGCGGCGGTGCCGGTGGCATCGGTCGCGCCGGGGAAGCCGGCGGTGCCGGCGTAGGTCGAGATGGTCGTGCCGACGATGATCGTGAGGGTGGCGCCGGAGCTGGCGTTGCTGCCCGTGGAGTTGCTCGCGACGACGCGGTAGATGTCACCACTCATGCCCGAGGTGGGGTTGGTGATGGTGAGCGTGGTCGTGGTGACGCCGCTGAAGGTCGTGTCGTTCTGGATGTCGTTAAAGCCAAACGAGCCGTTGGGCTGGCGCTGCCACTGGAGCGTGGGCGTCGGCGTGCCGGTGGCGACGGCGGTGAAGGTCGTGGTCTGGCCGAGCGCGATCGAGACGCTCTGCGGCTGCGTCGTGAACGTCGGCACCACCGAGGTGGGCGAGACCGTGAGGACGAAGGATTGCACGGCTTCCGGGGCCACGCCGTTGCTGGCGGTGATCTGGAAGTTGTAGGTGGGCGTCGCGCTGGTGCCCACCGCCGGCGTGCCGGAGAGGACGCCGCTCGAGGGATTCAGGCTGACGCCGCTCGGCAGGCTGCCGCTCGTGATGCTGTAGACTGGCGCGGGCGAGCCGGTGGCCTGCACCTGGAAGCTGCTGAACTGGTTCTCGACGAAGCTCGTGGAGTTCAGGCTCGTGATCTGCGGCGACTGCGTGACGGTCAGGATGCCGGCGTTGGACGTGGCCGGCGTGCCGACGCCACTGCTCACGACCACCCGGAACTGATCGCCGCTCATGGGGAGCGTGACGCTGTTGACGGTGAGCGTCTGGGTGCTGGTGCCGACATACACCCCGTTGTCGGTGATGGCGACGAAGCCGACGGTGCCGACCTGCTGGCGCTGCCACTGATAGGACAGCGAACCGGCATTCGAGGAGACGCCGACCGTGAACTGCGCGCTCAGACCGGGGCTGACGGTCGGGCTGGCGGGATGGCTCGTCACCACGGGGCCGCTCAGGATGCTCAGCGTGAACTGCTGCGTGGCGTCGGTGCCCACGCCGTTGGTGGCGCGGATCGTAAAGGTGTAGGGCGAGCCGGAGACCTGCGAAGCCGAGGGGGTCCAGGTGATCGTGCCCGTCGTCGTGGCGCCGGTCTTCGACTGGGTCAGGGACGCGCCAGCGGGAAAGTTGCCGCTCAAGATGAGCAAATCGGGGGCGGGCGAGCCGCTCGCCGTGAAGACGAAGGTGCCGGCGGTATCGACGGTGAAATTACCCGTCACCGTTCCGTTCGCCATCGTCGGCGGCTGGTTGACCACAATCGTCACGGGGGACGACGTGGCGTCGGGGCTGACGCCGTTGGAGGCGACGACGCGGAATTGATCACCGCTGAGCGAAGCCGGAACACCGGTGATGGTCAGGGTCGCCGTCGAGCCCGTGGTGCTGACGCTGTAGGGCGAGGCGATCGTCAGGGCGGTGAAACCGCCGCCCGCGGCGGGCTGACGCTGCCATTGGAACGTCGGCGTCGGGCTGCCAGTGTAGGTGCTGGTGAGCGTGATCGTGCCGCCGGTCGCGACCGTGAAGTTGGCCGGATTGCCGATGGGTGTCGTGAGCCCCGGGGCGGTGGCGACCGCCAAGCGGCGGATGACCTGGCTGGCCGCGTCCGCGACGTAGACGACACCCGAGCTGTGGACGGCGATGCCGAACGGCTCCTGGAATCGCGCCGCCGAGCCAAGACCGTCCGTGACGCCGACCTGACCGGCGGAGCCGGCGATCGTGGCGACGGCACCGGCCGAGGTGATGGAGCGGATGGTGACGTTGCCGGAGTCGGAGACGAAGAGCACGCCGGCCGCCGTGATCGCGATGCCTTCCGGATTCCGGAACAGCGCGGGCGAGTCGGTGCTGCCGAAAGTCCCCGCGGTGCCGGCGAACGTCGTGACCGCATTCGTGCCGGTGAGGGCAATCTGCCGGATGGCGTGATTGTTGCGATCCGCGATGAAGAGATTCGTGCCGCCCGCGTCGAGCGCGAGGGCGTAGGGATTGTTGAACTTCGCCGCGGTGCCCGTGGCGTTGTTGTCGGTGCCGGAGACACCCGCGCCGCTGGTCACCGTGCCGGCGACCGTCGTGACGGCGAAGGTGCCGGTGAGATCGATCCGGCGAATCAGGTGATTGCTCGTGTCGGCCACGTAGGCGATCGTGCCAGCGCCGTTGACGGCGATGCCGGTCGGATTGAAGAACCGGGCGGTGGTGCCGGTGGCGTTGTCGACCAGGCCGATGCTGGCGGCGGAACCGGCGAGCGTGGTGACCGTGGTCCCGACGATCTTCAGGATCGTGTGCGCGCCCGAATTGGCGACGTAGAGATTGCCGGCGGTGTCGACCGCCACGCCACCGGGGCTCGAAAGCGGCGCGCCCGAGACGATGGTCGTCGTGATGCCGGTGGTCACCGCGATCTTGCGGATGGCGTTGTTCACGGCGTCGGCGACGTAGACGTTGCCGGCGCTATCCACCGCGATGCCCTTCGGGGTGTTGAACCGCGCGAGCGTCGCCGGGCCGACGGCGGTGTCGGTGTTGGAGGCCTGCAGCGCCGCGCCCGCGTAGGTGCTCACGCCGTAGGTCTGCGCGAAGACGCAGTTCACGCTCAACATCAGCGCGGCAACCGCGCCACCGAGCCGCGACCAGCGCGACCGACTCTGAACCGACGGATCCAAGCCAACAGGGGTGCTCTTCATAGCAGTGATAAAACGAACGATGAGTTTGAGAGACCTAACGCGACGCTGAAACGGGATGTAAGAACCCTGCCGACTTGGACGGGGTGAGCGCAAGACGGTTGTTGTTCAAAAAAGTGTCACGCCGCAGGTTGCCCGGCTGAGCACATGACAAGCGACCCGGGAAAATCCCGACGCCGCCCCGGAAAAAAGATCGCGCCGCCGGCGCGCTGCAGGGTTTTAGCACGGGCGGCGCCTTGCAGCGCGCGTGCCACGCCCGCCGCGCGCGCTCTTCTCCCTCTGGCGCAACGGTGACGCCGGAAAAACGCCGCGCGTCCGCGGGCCGCGGCGCGCGGAGAATTACCCAAAGCTGCCGCGCGGGCCGCGGACAATTCCCCGAATCCGCACGCCCACGACCGCGCGCTCACGCGCGCGCCAGCGCATCCCACGCGCGCACCCACGTCTCCTCGTCGCCGAATCCGCCCGGCTTGATCGCGAGGAGCCACGGGCCCTCCGCCGTCTCGCCGCGCGACACGCTCAAGCCGCTCTCCACCTCGGCGCGAAACGTCAGCGCCGGCAACCCGAGTTCCGCGCCGAGGGCAAACGCCGTCTCCCCGCCCGTGACGAACAGCCGCCGCGCGCCCGTCGCACGCGCGATTGCGGCCGCGGCCCCGGCCATCGCGCGCACGACCGCGGCGCTGTCCCCGCGCTGCCCCTCGATCCACAGCGCCGCGCCGCCGCTGCGCCGTGTTTCCGCGATCGCCGCCGCGATCGCCGCCGGCGCATCCGCGAGCCGCAACTCGCCGCCGCGCACCCCGCGCGCCGCCGCCAGCCGCGCCGCCTGCGCGCGGTTCGCCCGGTGCGCGCTACCGCAGATCAGAAGACACGGGCCGGGAGGCGGGCCGCTCTCGTCCAGCCCCGGCCGCCCCTTGACGCCCGCGCGCGCGGCGATCGGCCGGGCCAGCGCGCCGGAGCCGACGCCGACCCACGGCCCGCCGTCCGCATCCATGCGCGCCACCGCCGCCGCGAGATCCTCCTCGGTCGCCGTATCCGGAATCACGAGTCGCGCTCCGAGCGAGTCGCCCAGCAGCCGCCGGAGATCGCTCTCGTGCACCGGACAGACCGGATCGCGGCCGAACTCCGTCCCGGCCACCGGCACGCCCTGCACGAGCAGCACGCCGTCGCGCACCGTCCGGCCCACGCGCGGGTTCGCCGGCGCGAACAGGATCCGCGCCTCCGGCCACTGCGCGGCGAGCGCCGCCACCTCCGCGGCCACGGGCCCGCGCAACGTCGAGTCGATCTTCTTGTAAACCAGCCGCGCGCCGCGCTCCCGCGCGGCCACCAGCGTCCGCGCCACGATCGCCGCGGCCACGGCCGGCGCCGCATTGCGCGTTTCGGTGGTGAAACCCACGACGCCGCCCGCCGCGCCCTTCCAGCCCGCGTCCGACCACGCGATCCTCACCGGCCGGCCCGCGCGGTGGAACGCCGCCGCCGCGTCGAGCGCGCCGCTGAGATCGTCGGCCAGGAAGAACTCGTTCATGGCGCCGCCGGCTCGCCCGGACCAAAGCTCCCCGGCGGCGCGAAATCCTCCGCGTAGGCCGCGTGGTCGCTCACGCGCAGCTCGTCGATCGCCCCCGCCAGCACCCGCCGCCCCCGGCCGTCGCATCCCAGCGCGACATACGCCTCGGCTCCGTGCGGCAGCGCCCGCAGCCGCAGCGCCGCGACCGCGCAGTGCCGCCCGTCGAGGTAAAGCCGCAGGCCACCCGCTTCCACCGCGTGCACGAGCGCAACGTGAAACCACCGCCCGCGCGGCAGCGCCGCGCCGGCCGGCACGAGCGTCGCCACGTCCAGCCAGGCTTCGCCGGCCGGCGGGCCGTCGGGACTGGGCCATTCAATGCGCCGCAAGGCCCCGGCCGCGGCCGACACGAGGCCGGCCAGCGCGAACGCGTTCTCCCGCGGCAGCACGCTGAAGCGCGTCACGAGCTCGCCGGTCCCGCGCGGCCCGCAGCCGATCTCGAACAGCACGCCCTCGTCCGCCGCCCCGGCGTCGAGGCGCAACCAGCACTCGAGCGTCCAGTCGCCCGCGCCGAGGTTCAGCCGCGAGTCGGTCGGACTGGCCGCCGCCCCCGCCCCGCCCTCGCTGGCCGGCGCGGCGGCGGTGTCACCGGCGGGCCGATACGCGGCGCCGAATTTCCCCGGGACGCGGGTCGCACCGACGGGCGCCGGCCCGTCGAACAGCCACAGCGCGACCGTCTCCGCCCGCCCGATACCCGGCAGCAGGGCGGCGCCCAGCCCGAGCGTGACGGCGAGAAGAGGTGGGCGGGAGGACATCGGAAGGGACCGCGGATGAGCGCTAACGCCGCGCCCCGCGGTGGAAAGGTGAAAGTTGAAGATTGAAACGCGCCGCGCCCGGCCCCTCAAATCCGGCCATGACCCCCACCCCGCTCCGGCGCGCGGCGTCCGCCGGCGCGCACCTCGTCGCCTTGCTCCTGCTCGCAGCGGCACCCGCACTGCCCGCGGCCGATCGTCCGCCGAATGTCGTGATCATCTTCTGCGACGACCTCGGCTACGGCGATCTCGCCAGCTACGGCCACCCGTCGATCCGCACGCCGCACCTGGATCGCATGGCGGCGGAGGGGCTGCGGTTCACGGATTTCTATTCGGCGGACTCGGTGTGTTCGCCAAGCCGCTCGGCGCTGCTGACGGGCCGGCTGCCCGTGCGCACCGGCATGTATGGCGACCGGCGGCGCGTGCTGTTTCCCGACTCCACCGGCGGCCTGCCGGCGGCCGAGATCACGATCGCGGAGGCGCTGAAGGCCCGCGGCTACGCCACCGCGATCATCGGCAAATGGCACCTCGGCTTCCAGCCGGAGTTCTCCCCGCTGCGCCACGGCTTCGATCGTTACTACGGCCTGCCCTACTCCAACGACATGGACCGCACGCCGCAGGCGCCGAAGGGCCGCGCCGCGATGCTCGCTCCCAAATCCGAATACTGGAACGTGCCGCTGCGCGACGGCGACGCGATCATCGAGCGCCCGGCCGATCAGACGACGCTCACGCGCCGCTACACCGACGCGGCGGTGCGCTTCATCAAGGAGAAGAAAACGCAGCCGTTCCTGCTCTATTTTCCGCACACCTTCCCGCACGTGCCGCTGTTCGCCTCGCCGGAATTCTCGGGCCGGAGTGCGCGCGGCCTTTATGGCGACGTCGTGGAGGAACTCGACGCGAGCGTCGGCCGCGTGCTCGCGACCCTGCGCGCCGAGGGCCTCGCGGAGAACACGCTCGTCGTCTTCACCAGCGACAACGGCCCGTGGCTCACGCAATCCGAGCAGGGCGGCTCGGCCGGCCTCCTGCGCGAGGGCAAGGGCTGCACCTTCGAGGGCGGCATGCGCGTGCCCGCGATCGCCTGGTGGCCGGGGAAGATCGCGCCGGGCCGGACGACCTCGGCCCTCGCGACGACGATGGATCTGTTTCCGACCGCGCTCGCGCTCGCGGGCGCGCCGCTCCCCGGCGATCGGCCACTCGACGGCGTGGACCTGCGGCCGGTGCTCTTCGGCGACGGCGCGGCGCCGCGAGACACGGTGTATTTCTACCGCGGCTCGTCGCTCTTTGCGGTGCGGCACGGCGCGTTCAAGGCGCATTTCATCACGCAGTCCGCCTACGGCCCGGACAAGCCGCAGACCCACGCGGTCCCCGAGCTCTACCACCTCGCGATCGATCCCGCGGAGAAATTCAACGTCGCGCCCAAGCACCCGGAAGCGCTCGCGACCATCGCCGGCGTCGTCGAGCGCCACCGGGCGGGCTTGCAAATCGCGCCGCCGATCTTCGACCTCCCGCCGGCGCCGAAGTGAACCGGGCCCGCGCGCGCCATCCCGGAGGGCGCGAACGTTTCCACGCCGCGCCGCTCCCGGCCGCCGCCCGCAGTCAGTCCTTCCGCGTCACACTCCACGTGCCGCTCGACGGCGGTTCGGTCACCGTCTGGTAGGTGCCGCTCAAGGTGCCGCCCGCGGCTTCGCCGGTGAGCTTGCTCTGACCGGTCGTCCCGTCGATGACCCAGTCGAACTCCAGCTTGATCTTCGCGCCGTCGACCTGCACCGATTTCAACTTCATCGGCACCTCGTTCGCCTCGAAGGTGAAGGCCGCCTCGGCGGTCCAGGCGCCGGCGGCATCCCGCTTGAGCGCGAGGCGCAGGGCGCCGCCGGTCGCATCGGGACCCTTCCAGGTGCCGGCGTAGTGGCCGGCGAGCGAAGCCGGCGCAGCCGCGGCGGCCGGCGGCGGGGCCGCCTTGTCGGCCGCCGGGAGCAGGGCGCAGCCGCAGAGGGAGAGGAACAGGAGCGTGGGAGCGAGACGACGTTTCATAGGAGAGGGAAGGAGGGTCGGAGCCGGTCGGCCAGGGAACTCAGGGAAAGTCCTTGAACCACGCGGTGTGCGGCCAGGGGCCGGCGGCGTTTGGCTGCGGGGCGCCGGGCGTGCTGCGGCCACGCTCGATGTCCGCGCGCAACGCCCGACCGAGCCGCCGCACGATCTCCGGATGCGCGGCGGCGACGTTGTTCTTTTCCGCGGGATCGGTCGCGAGATCGTAGAGTTGATAAGGCGGGAACTGCGCGAGGTCGGCCTTCTCGACCTTGAGCCACGGGCTCGGCGCGGGCGTGGGATGACTCCAGCCGCCGGAGCCGGGCCAGAGGATCAGTTTCCAGTTGCCCTCGCGGATCGCGAAGCGCCCCTCGCCGCTGTGATTCACCAGCGTCGTGCGCACGGTCGCCTTCTCGCCGCGGAGCACGGGCAGGAAGCTCACGCTGTCCTCCGCGGCGTCGGCCGCCAGGGGCACCCCGTGGATTTCGGCGCAGGTGGCGAAGAGATCCAATTGTCCGACGAGCGCGGCGGTGGTCGTGCCCGCCCGCGCCACCGCGGGCCAGCGCGCGATGAACGGCACGCGGTGGCCGCCCTCGAACACATCGGCCTTCACGCCGCGCAGACCGTTGCCCGGGTCGTGCCCGATTTTCAGCAGGCCATAGAGGCCGCCGGGCGGGGCGAAGCCGTTGTCGGCGGTGAAGATCACGAGCGTGTTCTCCGCCAGCCCGTGGCGCGCGAGCGCGGCCATCAGCCGCCCGACATCGGCGTCGAGCTGCGCCACGAAATCGCCGTAGGGCGTCGTGCGCGTTTTCCCGTCGAACTCGCCCGTCGGCAGCACCGGCGTGTGCGGCGACGCGAACGGCAGGTAGAGGAAGAACGGCTTCCCGTCGCGCGCGGCGGCGCGGTCCTCGAGGAACGCGATCGCCTCGTCGGTGAAACGCGTCTGCACGGCGTCCATCTTGAAGTCGTCGCCGATCGGCCCGCCGCGCCAGAGCTTCGGCGCGGGGCTGTCGCCGATCGTCGCCACGGGCACGCGCGTCGCGCGGTCGTCGCGCAGCCACACGTAGGGCGGCATGTCGAGCGACGCGCTGATCCCGAAGAAACGATCGAAACCCAGCGCGAGCGGGCCGCCGGCGAAGGGTTTCGCGAAATCCACGTTCTCGAGCTGCGGGCCGGTGCGCACCCAGTCGAGACCGAGGTGCCATTTGCCGACGACCGCGGTCGCATAGCCCTGCGCGCGGAGGAACGCCGCGATCGTCTGCCGGCCGGGCTCGATCAGCGGCGCGTGGTAGCCCTGCAGCACCCCCTGTTTCAGCCGGCTGCGCCACGCGTAGCGGCCGGTGACAAACGCATAGCGGCTCGGCGTGCAGAGCGCCGAGGCGGAGTGCGCATCGGTGAAGCGGATACCCTGCTGCGCGAGCCGGTCGAGCTGCGGCGTGCGCCAGGCGCTGCGCGGGTTGTAGCACGACACGTCACCCACGCCCATGTCGTCGGCGAGGAGGAAGAGGATGTTGGGCTTGGCCGCGGCGGCCTGGAGCGGCGGCCCGAGCAACGCCAACGCCACGGTCACGGTCAGAAGCAGCCTTGCGCGTGAGCGCAGGGAATCCCGGGCGGAGACCGGGCCCGCCTTCCCGCCGCGCACGCGGCGGGCTACAAATTCCAGCAGCGAAGGAACGCTCATAAGGGAGGAAGCATCACTCAGCCAATCTTGAGCGTAAACTCGAACGGCGTCTCGCCCGTGAGATAGACGCTCTGGCCGTCCCACTTCGGCACCGCGCCGCGGACCTGCGTGTAGGTGTGCTCGACGCGGCCGGGGCCGAACTCGATCGTGTCGCCGCCCGCGGTGTAGCGTCCCGTGCCGCTCTCGAGGAGAAACGCGTCCTTCACGCCGGCGACCGGCGTGACGCCCTCGAGTTTGCCGCCGGACCGGAACGCCAGCTCGATCGCCACCGGCACGTGGTCGGTGCCGCGGATGGAGAACGCGAGCGCGAACTGGCCGGCGGATTCGGTGACCTCGACGACGGAGGTGAGCACGCAGACGTTGCTGCGCGCGCGGAAGGCCTTGCTGTTCGGCGCGAGCGTGCCGTTCGGAGCCATCTTCACATGGTCGCCGCCGGCGATCTGATCCTTCGTCAGCGGCTGGAAATACGGCCCGTCGAGCTCCTGCCGCAGCACGTAGCGGCCGTCGCGCACCTCGAGCGCCGCGCCCTCGAACTGACCCTTGCCGAAAAACGCGCTCGCGAACCGCACCGCCTCGAGCGCGGCCGCGCCTTTCCGGAACGAGAAGAGCGTGGTGTTGCCCGCGAGGATCGTGCCGCTGGCGTGGCCCCGGCGGATCCGCGCGAGGCTCGAATGGGAGAACACCTTCGCGTAGTCCGTCGGCAGCGGCGCGGCCGGCGGGAGCGGGCGCGCGAAGTCCGGCTCGGTGAGATAAACCGCGAGTTCGCCCGGATGACGCGGCGCGACGCTGCGCTCGATCTGCCGCACCATCGCGGCGAAGCGGCCGTTGCCATCGCGCAACGCGAGCGCCCGATAGGCATAGTAGTAACGCGCCATGCTGCCCCGCGTGTAGCGATCCTGCCGGCGCGAGGCCTCGGTCACGACCTCGCCGTCGGGATGCACGTAATAAAGCGTCATCTCGAGATTCTTCCGCACCGGCTCGAGCAGCGCGGGCCGGTCGAGCAGGCGGGCGACCGTGAGCAGCGCGCGGTCGACGATCGGCGAGTAGACGGTCGTGCTCTTCTCCGTGTATTGGCCGTCGGGATCGAGGTCGATGCCCTCGGCGAGCCACTGGTCGATGCGCGCAACGTATCGGGGATCTGGAAACAGCGTGTTCACCCACGCCAGCGCCGCACACACGACCCAGCGGTGGTTCGGCGTGTGGACGCCGCCGGTGACGAGCGCCTCGCCGGCGCGCGTGATGAATTTCCCCAGCTCGGTGGCGACGGCGGCGATCGCCGGCACGGGGCTCGCGCGCAGCAGCGTGCAGGCGGGACACGAGCCCTCGAGGATGAAGGCGAGATCGGGCGGCGAGTGGAAGTTGGTCGCGTAGTAGTCGACCGTGCCGTCGGCGTGCTGCGCCTTCAGCATGTAGCGGATGCCGGCGAGCATCGGCTCGACGAGCTCGGTCGAGCGGAAATACTTCGAACCCGGCGCGCAGGCCGCGGCGGCGAGCGCGGCGACAAAGCCGTTGGTGCCGGCGACGGTGAAAATCTCAAACTCGTTCGCGATCCCGCCCAGCCCGCGGTGCCCGGCGCGGCGCTCCTGTTGCGCAAGGAGTTTGGGAATCTGCTCGTCGTGCGCCCGGATGATCGCGCGGAGGGCGTCATCGGGCGGCGCCTCGGCGGCGGAAAGGCGCGGACCGAGGGCGGCGAGCGATGTGGCGGCGGCGGACGAGAGGAGAAATTCGCGACGATGCATGGAGGGGTTTGAACGCGGGACGACCGCTGGTTGGTCGTTGCACGGTTCTCGTTTTGAACAGGATTCACAGGATTCCAAACCAGGATTTACAGGATTTCAGATCATCGCCCCAGGACAACAACGGCTGCGCCGATTCAACACCAGGTCCTGTAGAATCCTGTCTCCGCTTCCTGTCCTTCCTGTCCAAACCCAAAACCCGCCAACGCCATTCACCGCTCCACGTCCATCGTCAGGATGAACTCGCGGCCGGCCTGGCGGCCGTAGTTCCGCGGGGAGCCGTCGGCGAAGGTGCGGGTGAGGAAGACGCGGCGGGTGTTGAACACGTTGTTGGCGTTGAGCTGCAGGCGCCACGCCGTGTTGCCGAAGCCGCGGAAGCGGTAGCTGCCCATCAGGCCGGTGAGGACGTAGCCCTCCGACTTGTATTCCCGGTCGCGGTCCGTGCGCAGGCGGCCCTTCGCATCGATCTTGTTGGCGAACCCGACCACGGACGGCCCGCGGTAGCGGAAGTTCGCGCTGAGCGTGGCGCCCTTCAGCCGGCCGGTGGTGAAGCTGCGCGTCGCGACGAGATTCGAACGCCAGGTCTGCGAGTTGCCGCCCGGGTTGCCCAGGCTCGCCCGCACGTCGTCGATCGGCGCCTGAATCAGCGAATTGTAGGCCGCCTCGACGGTCTGGTTGTTGAGATACGTCGCGGTGGCCCAGTTGCCCTTGTAGTTCCGCCAGGTGGCGAGCTTGCCCTCGAGGTAGTCCCACGTCGGCTCGGTCGAGAGGTCGTCGACCTTCGTTTCCGTGCGGCCGAGATTCCAGAACAGACGGAAATTCGGCGCGGGATTGAAGGTCACGTCGACCTCGATGCCCTGGCTGTTGCGATCGCCGGGCAGCCGGAAATTGCCGGCGACCGGATTGAGCTCCTCGCGGAAGAGCGGGTTGATCGCGTAGGTGGGATCGTTGACGAGGAGCTGCTGCTCGAAGTCGATCAGGTTCGCGCGGAGCCCGCTGTCGGCGAGGGTGATGTTGCGGTTGAGCGAATTGAAGTAATTCACCTTCAGGTTGAGCCGATCCTCCAGCAGGCGCAGGCGGAGGCTGTATTCGTGCGACTCGCCGTAGGGCGGCTCGACCACGGCGCCGGTCACGTCGCGGACGACCGCGACTTCGTTGAGCGAGGAGTTGCGCGAGAAGTCGTAGCCGAACGACAGCCATTTCTCGAGGCGGGGCGGCCGCACGATGAAGCCGTAGTTCAGACGCGTGGCGGCGCGATACGGCGTCCAGACCGACGGCGGCTCCTTGCCGCGGAACTCGTCATAGGCGCGGAAGCCGGTGCCGAGCGGATTCTGCGGCGTGAAGGGCGTCTCGGCCAGAATCGGCTGGAAGGAGCCGAAGTTGGAATTGCGCACGCGGTCGTAGCGGACGCCGATGTTTGCGACGACGTGGTTGCGCAGAAACACGCTCGAGGTGCTGGCCGCGAGCGAGCCGCGCTGGAGGTGATTCGCCGACGGCGCGGTGCCGACGTCGCCGATGGGATTCTCGAAGGCGCTCACGGCGAAGCGCTCGCCGTTCGCCAGCGGAAAATACATCGTCTCCATGATGTCGCCGTAGGGCGTGGGCGCCGCGATGCCATACTCACGCGGGTCCTTGGTGCTGCCGAACGGCGGGAGGTAGTAGCGCATGTGCAGCGCCCGCTCCGGCACCAGCGGGTTGTTCTGCGCGGCCGGGGAGAGGAAACCCGGCTTGCCGATGATCAGGTTGCGGAGCTGCGCGAGCGTGTAGGTGGCCGAGTCCTCGTAGCTGGAGAAAAAGCCGAGCCGGTGACGGCCGAGGTGCCGCGTCCAGCCTGCATGGCGCGTGGGATCCCACTCGTGGGTGAGCACCGCGCGCGCCTGATGCACGGTGAAGTCCGCCCAGTTGCCCTGCCCGGCCGAGTTGTTGGACTCGAGAAACGGCCGGCCGTAGAGCGGATTCGGCGTCACGCCATCGGGCAGGAAGCGGTTGATGTCCACGTGGACATCGTAGGCGTTGTTGGCGAAGAGCTGGGCGGTCTGGTTGCGGTAGAACTCATACGAGTAGCCGAGTTCCAGATACGTGGCGCGCGCCAGCCGCTGCTCGATCGTGCCGGTGACGTTGCGGCTCCGCCGGAAATTGTAGCGCGACCAGGCCGCGGTGTTCGTGTTCCACGGCAGGCCGGGATCGAGCAGCGTCTGCGTGTTGCCGGCGGAGCCCGCGCCATCGGCGATGTTCACGACGACGGTGTTGCGCACGTCCTGCAGTCCCGAAAACGACGGCACGGAATTGTTCGGGAAGACAAACAGCGCCTGCTTGGTGCTGAAGCCGTAGTTGCGCACCGTGCCGTCGCCGAGCGTGAAGCTCGGCGCGGCGGGGCGGCCCGCGGTGGCGGCGGTGGCGGCCCGGTTCACATAGGTCTGCGGTGTGCCGGCGCGCTGCGAGGCGAGCCAGTGCAGGTAGCCGTTGTCGCGCGCCATGGTGGTGGGCGGACGGCCGTCGCGGCGGTGGACATACTCGCCCTCGACGCGGAGCGTCGTGTTCTTGAAAGGCTGATACGTCGTCGTGACGAAGGCGCGGCGGTTGTCGTCGTAGCCCGGCTGGATGAAATACTCCTTGTTCTCGCGCAGGACGATGACCCGGCCCGCCAGTTTCCTGGGCACGAGCACCTGGCTGACGTCGAACACCGTGCGCTCGGAGCCGTAGCTGTCGCCGCGCAGGGTCAGCTTCTGGCGGTTGCGGGTGAGGTGGGCGCGGGCCGAGGAGCTCTCGGCGGTGCCGGCCGCGCCGCCGAGGCCGAACTGCACGGCGTTGGCGCCGCTCACGAGGCTGAAGCGCTCGGTGTTGTAGGAGTCGGGCTCGATCGTGGTGCGGAAATAATTGCGCGTCTTGTCGACGTTGCCGAGGCCGCGGGAGTTGCCGGCGTCGTCCGCGATGTTGCGCGAGCCGGGGCGCGAGTCGCCGTTGCCGTTGACGTTGTCGTAGTAGGTCTGGGTCGTCGCCGAAAAGAGGAAAGCCTCGTCGGTCGTCGTGGCGCCGATGTCGTCCAGAAACTCCTTGGTGAACACCGCGACCTGCCCGGCGACGTCGGCGAGGTCGATGCGGCCGCGTCCGCCCTGCAGGACCGCGGTGGACTTGTAGCCCTGCTCGCTTTCGGGGCCGACTTCGAAGGGCGAGAGGACGACCGGAGCCGCCTCGGGCGGGGCGGCGGCGGCGGGCGCCACTTGGGCAGGCAGGCTGGAGCCGAGCGTCAACGCCAGCGACGTCAACAGCCACGGCGGAGGAGTCCGTCGGTTCATGGGGAGCGGGGTTGGGGTCAGGGGCGGCCGGTGCCGCCGGCTGTCAGTGGCGCTGAAAATGCCCGGCGGGCCAAGCGCGAATTTCATTCCCGCCGGCGACGCCCGCGCCGGCGGCGGGTATGCGGCTGTCGGATACGGCGGACCGGCCGGATTTGCGCTTGTCGATCGGGCCCGCGGTGGTTGTGCTCGCCCCGGCCGGATTCCCCCTGATCCGACGCCGGGAAACCCCAGACCCGCCCCTCGCCATGAACACCCCGCATCGTGTCGCCGCGGCCGGCGTGGCCGCCTGTCTGTTGTGCTGCGCGCCGCTCGCCGCCCAAGTCGTCGCTCCGCCGCCCGCGGCCGCCCCCACGCCGCCCACCGAAGTGATCGAGCTGAGCCCGTTCACCGTGAACACCAACCGCGACCTCGGCTACTCCGCCGAGAACACGCTCGCGGGCAGCCGGCTCAATACCGCGCTGCGCGACACCGCCGGGTCCGTGTCGGTGTTCACCAAGGAATTCCTCGACGACCTCGCGATCACCGACCTCCGCGAGCTGGTGATGTATTCGGTCAACGCCGAGATCAGCAGCAACGAGAACCAGGCCGGCAGCGGGCAGAATCCGATCGTCAACGCCGAGAGCCTCACGCCGCGCGTCCTGATCCGCGGCGCGGCCGCCAGCCTGGGCATGGACTATTTCACGAGCATCACGCCCACCGATCCGTATCGCGTCGGCCGTTACGAGGACAGCCGCGGCCCCAACAGCATCCTCTTCGGCCTCGGCGCCCCGGGCGGGCTGCTCAACGAATCCTCGAAGATCGCCAGCACGCTGCGGCACTCCGCCCAGGTGCGCTATGGCCTGGGCTCGTTCGACCGGCACCGGCTCGAACTCGACGCCAATCAGGTGCTGCGGAAGGACAAACTCGCCGTCTCCCTGGCCGGCCTCCTGCAGCAGAACGGCGGCTGGCGCGCCTTCGACTTCAACGACAAGAAGCGCATCTTCGCCTCGGTCACGGTCCGCCCCACCCGCGCGATCAAGGTGACGGCGATGGGCGAGGTCGGACGCGACCTCAACGCCGTGATCCGCTCCACCGTCGAGACGGACGAGGCGCTCGCGTGGCTGGACAACCGCGACGCGAAGGGGGTCAGCGCGGTGACGTTCACGCCGAACAACACGGTGCCGACGGCGGCGATGATCGCACTGGGCGTCACGGCCCGCGAAGTCGCCGCGACCGGCAACAACCGGCGCGCCATCTTCATCGAGAACGACGGCACGATCTTCGACGCCCGCGGGACCTATCTGTCCGGCACCTACAACAACGCGCTGGTGCGCGCGCCCGATGGCACGCCGGGCGTCACCGCCTCCGCCCTCAAGGTCCGGAACCCGGGCAAGTATCCGGAGAACGTCAACGCCGCCGGCCCCGGGATGACGCGCGAGCAGACGATTCGGAACTACACGATCACGGCCGACTGGCAGGCGACGCGCGACCTGGCGTTCAACCTCGCGCACAACTACCAATACTCGAAGGCCAGCGTGATCCTGATGGTCGGCACCGATCCGACGCTCCGCGGCGATCCGAACCGCACGCTGGGAGTCAACGGCCGCGAGAATCCCTACGCCGGCCGGCTCTACTACGACGGCAACTGGCGCAACGACGTCCACCTCGGCAATACCGAGGAGACCCGCCTCTCCGCCTCCTACGCGCTCAATCCGAAGAAGAAATGGCTCGGCCGCCACCGGCTCGCCGCGATGGTCTCGCGGACCGAGCAGTTCGACACGCGCGCGAACTCGTGGTTGGTGTTCGCCGGCCGCCCCTACAACGCTGTGGTCCAGAATCCGAACAACCGGATCACGGTGCGGAACTACATCACCGAAGGGAGCTGGGCGACGTATCGCGTGGGCGACTGGCGCTCGCTGCCCAAGACCATCAACTTCGACGGCCGGACCTTCGGCCTCGTCTGGGGGCGCGAGCTCGCCGGGCCGAACAACGGCGGTGGCGAACAGGAAACGACGACGGCGCTCGGCGTCGTGCAAAGCCACTTCCTCGACGGAAATCTGGTCTCGACGTTCGGCTACCGGAAGGACCGCGTCGATTTGCTCGAGCTGGGTTTCTACGAAGACCCGTTGATCGGCGATGTCGTCGACCGCGACCGCAGCAAGGGGAAGTCCACAAGCGCGAGCGGCTACACCGGCACGGCGGGAGTGGTTTATCACGTGCTCCCCTGGGTCTCGTTGATTGCGAACCAGTCGTCGAACCAGGGCCTGCCGTCCTTCGTGCGCAAGGTGTTTCCGGACGGCAACCTCGCGCCGCCAACCAAGGGCAAGGGCGAGGACTACGGCCTCGGCTTCGATCTCCTGGGCGGCCGCCTGAACGCCAAGGCGGTCTACTTCAAATCCACGGAGCAGGGCCGGATCACGACGAATGGTTTCGCCGGCTCCGCAGGCCGAAACACGCGCGTCTCCGATGCGCTGGCCGGCGCGCTGGTGGGCAACGGCCTCCCGTATTCCACGAGCACGTGGCAGCCGATCTACAGCGCGCTGAATCCGCCCGCCACCGCGGCGTCCTCGGATTCCGAATCCACGGGCTACGAGACGCGCATCACGGCCAATCTCACGCGCAACTGGCGGTTCGTCGCGAACTACTCCTACACGGATTTCGTCCGCAAGAATGTCGGGGCTGAGATCGCGGCCTGGTATGGCTTGAAGGAGGCGAACGGCCGCCTGGTGCAGGGCGTGCGCCAGGATGCGACCGGCCGGTTCGTGGTCGACCCGAACGCGTATGTCGCCGGGAAAACCGTGGCGAAGTGGATCGAACTGGGCGGCTCCCACCCGGCGGGAAACCTCTCCACCCTGACCACCTCCAACGGCCAGACGATCGCGCAGGAGATCTTCAACCTGGTCGACGTGCTGAACGGCGAGCGCGACGAAGAGGAGAAGCGCTGGGGCCTGCGCCCGCACAAGGTCAGCCTGTTCACGGCCTATGACATCAAGGAGGGCCGCTTCAAGGGCTTCACGGTCGGCGGCGGCTGGCGCTGGCGTTCGCCCAACGTGATCGGCTCAGACTCGAAGAACAACGAGATCACCGGCAAGGCGATCATCGCGAACGACGTGATGCTCGCCTATTCGCGCAAATTCGACCGGCTGCCCGGCCGCGTGCGCTTCCAGCTCAACATCTCGAACGTGCTCGATGAAACCGACATTCTCCCGGTGCGCATCGCCACCGGCGCAGCCGCACCCGACGGCTACACGTTGCCCGGCGGCCGCGGCCTCGCCTACAGCCGCTATGATCTGGTGGCGCCGCGCGAGTATCGCTTCACGACGACGTGGTCGTATTGAGCGGTCGGATATCCGTGCGGTAGGGACGGGCGGCCCGCCCGTCCGCCAGGATTTCCGTCAACGCGCCGGTGCACGGCTCACGAAGCTGGCGGCGTCGTCCGGGTTGCCGCTGCCCTGGTAAACCGCGACCTGTGGAAACGGGAAAAGCGGGCGCGTGCGAATCACCTTGCCGTCCTTGTCCTTCAGCTCGGCGTGCAGGCGATCGGGCGCCTTGCCCTCCTCCACCCAACGGATGAGCGCTTCCTGCAATCCGGTCGGACCGGCGCCTGCGCCGCGGAAGCCGTGATCGGTGCCGGGCACGAGAAACAGCCGCGCAAACTCCGCCGTGCGCTCCGGCCCGCCCATCCGCTGCTGCACGCGCTCGTAGTAGTCGATGCTGCCGGCGTGCGGGATCAACTGGTCGGCGAGCCCGTGCGTGATGATCACCTTGCCGCCGCGATCGCGAAAGCGCGTCAGGTCCGGATCGTCGGTGCCGATGACGGCGCCGTATTGCTCGACCGACTGGTTCCAGAGCAGCTCGAACTCCGCCAGCGTCAGCGTCGTCGCGCTCCACGACGGATTCTGCACGAGGAAATACCGCAGCCAGTCCTGCGCGATGCCGAAGGGTTTTCCCCGCAGCGGCTCGCCGCCGGTGTCGGCGAGCGCGGAGAGATTCGTCCCGCGCGTCAGGCCGTGCCACAGAAACCGGCCGCCGTGGCCGCGCGGCCCTTCCCAGATCCGGCGCACGACGTCCGCATCGGCGGCCGTGAACGTGCCGTCGCCCACCGCGGTTCCGATCAGCGCCTGCGGGTCCCACGTGCAGCGGAGCGGGTCGTCGATCACGCCGTCGACCACGCCATCCGCGCCGTCGCCGGCGGCGATCGCCGCGGCGGTCGCGGCGTCGAGCTTCGCCTTCGGCACGTAGTGCTTCGCGTCGTTCATCACGACCTGCGGCCAGATATCCGCGGGCACGAAGCGGTGCCAGTTGATCGCGGGGCAGCCGGAGAGGATGCCGTCGTAATCTTCCGGATACCGCTGCGCCTCCATCAGCCCCTGCCGGCCGCCGGTCGAGTTGCCGACGAAATACGAGTAGCGCGGCGGCTTGCCGTAGAAGGCCGTCGCGAGCGCCTTGCCCACCACCGTCATCTCGTGGATGCCGAGGTAGGCGTTGTTGCGAATGTCCTGCCAGTTGAGGCTGCCGTTCGCGTTGAGCGCGAAGCTGCCGCTGCCGCCCTCGTGGCCGGTGTCGGTCGCGCCGGCGGCAAAGCCCTGCAGGACGGGACCGCGCAGGCTGGCGGGGTTGCCGCCGACGAAGCCCCCGCCGCCGTTGCCGCGGAAGCGGCCGTTCCAGTTTTTCAACGGCAGCGCGATCCACACCTTCACGCGATCGTTCGCCGGCGGATGCGTCACCGTCGCCACGATCCGCACCGAGTTCTCGGCCGCATCGACGGCCACGGAGTCGATCGTGGTGTTCGGGATCGCGACCTTGCGCAGATCCTCGGGCGCGCAGATGGGGGCGGCGTCGGCGTAAAGCGGCTTGATCGGCTCGGGACGCGGTGCCGGGGCGGGCTGCGCGCCCGCCAGCACGACCGTCGCCAGGAAACACAGGGCCTTGGGGAAGCAGGCTTTCATCCCGCGATGAAGGCGGACTGCGTCGTCGGGCGCAATCAGGTAGGGCGAGGCGTCCCCGCCGAGCGGCGGGAACCTTGCTTCGAAAGGGCTGGGGGGGTACGCCTCGCCCTACCTTTCGAACGACCGGAACTCAGAACATCAGGGCGCGCGCTCAGCCAAACGCCTTCGTCATGCCTTCCTGAATCTGCGCCGGCGTGAGGTCCTGCTTGTGGGTCGCGACGGACCAGCTATGGCCAAACGGGTCCTCGATCTTGCCGTAGCGATCACCCCAGAACGTGTCGGACAACGGCATCGTGATCTTGGCGCCAGCCGCGACCGCTTGCGCGACCGTGGCATCAGCGTCCGGCACGTAGAGATGAATCGTCACCGGCGAGCCTTTGAGCGCGAGCGGCCCGAGGGCGCCCCACTCGGGCATCTCGTCGACCAGCATCACGCTCGCACCGCCGATGCGGATCTGGGCGTGCATGATTTTGCCGTTCGGGCCGGGCAGCACGCCTTCGTTTACGGCGCCAAACGCTTTCGTGTAGAACTCAATCGCCGCGGCGGCGCCGGCGCAGACGAGGTGGGGCGTGATCGCCGTCATGCCGTCCGGGATCGGCTTGACGGTCTTCGCAGCGGGTTTCGCCGCCTTCTTCGGAGCCGGCTTCTTCGCGGCTTTGACGGATTTGGCGGACTTGGCCTTGGCGGCTTTTTTCGGGGCGGATTTCTTTTTCGCGGACATGGCGGTGACGGTTAATCGGTTTCAACTCTGGCAGGAGGGACACAGACAGGCTGCCGGAAACGCGACGAACGAACCCGAAGATTTCGGACGTCGGCGCGGGTGTTCTTGCGGAGATTTGCGGCCGGGCGGCGGGCCCGATCGTTCAGAGCGGCCGGACCCAGATGTTGCGCAGGCGATTCGGAACGGAGTTCTTGTGATCCTGGAAGCGGAACGGCGCCTTGTCGGGGAACGTGCCCGCGTAGCTCGTCGCCTTCTTGTGCAGCGTCGGTCCGAGGATCGTGGTGTTGTTTTGCACGACGATGCCGTTGAGGATCGTGGTGATGCGCGCGGGCTCGACGACTTTGCCGCCCTCGAGCTTTGGCGCGGTGAAGATGATGTCGTAGGTCTGCCACTCGCCCGCGGGGCGCACGGCATTCACCAGCGGCGGCGTCTGGCCGTAGACCGAGCCCGCCATGCCGTCGGCGTAGGTGAGATTGTTATCGCAATCGAGGATCTGCGTCTCGTAGCGGTCCATGAAGAAGATGCCGGCGTTGCCCTTCTTCTGCGAGTTGCCCTCGGTGTTCGGGAAGGTCTTCCACTCGAGGTGAAGCTGGCAGCTCGCGAAGGGCAGCTTCGACCACACGTCGCCGCCGTTCACGATCAGCTCGCCGTTCTCGATTTTCCATGGGCACGGCACGCCGTTCTTGCCGACGAACTGGTCGGTGTTCTTCCCGTCGAACAACACGATTGCATCCGCCGGCGCGTCGGCGGCGGTGCGGCCCGGCTTCACCACGGCGGGACGCGGACGGTCGATGTCGTGCACCTTCCATTTGTCGGTCGCCGAGATGGGCGGCGTGTCGGAGTAGCCGATGGGAAACACTTCGACCTTCTTGGGTTCGGCGGCCAGGGCAAACGAGGCGGTGGCGAGCGTGAAGAACGCGGGGGCGAGTTTCATGGCGGTAAGCGGGGTCGGGGAGTTGACCGGAGCGGTCACCGACAAAAGCGCCTTCGTGGCCGTTGACAATCCCGCACCCGCGTCGCGGCGGCCGATGCCGGCACAAAAAAGGGCGCGGAAACGAAACGTTTCCGCGCCCGAGAGAGGAACGATCAAACCGGCGGCGTGATTACAGATCGAACGACGCGCTCAGGATGAAGCGGCGCGGCTCGATGATGCGGTAGGCGTAGGTCGAGCCGTCGGGGTTGGCACCGACGGGCTGCAGGCGGCCATCCTCGAACACGTCCTTCACGTTCAGTTGCACGTGCGTGCGGACCTTGTCGCCGAAGAAACGGAAGCGGTAGCCGATCGAGGCGTCGAAGTAGAACCGCGACTTGTCGTAGATCGGGCGGTTGGGATCGAGCTCGAGGATGACGCCGTTGAAGGAACCGGGATTGCGCGACGGCGCGGCACCAAAGAAGCCGATGGAGCCCTTGTCCTCCCAGCGCACGGAGCCGCCGACGTTGAAGTTCTTGAGCAGGCCCTCCGTGAAAGAGTAGTTGGTGACCGAGGCCCAGCGGTATTTGCGAACCTGGGTGCGGGGCTTGCCGACATTGGCGACGCCGAAAAGGTAGGGCGAGAGCAGGCCGTTGTAGTAGGCGGTCTCGGGCGTGTCGCCGCCGAGGGCCGGCACAGTGGTCCAGTAAGGTGCGCCACGGCCGTCGCCGTTGCCGGGAACGGAATCGGCGCGCGCGGTCGTCCAGATCGGGAGGCGAGTCTGCCAGTAGTCGAATTGCTCCGAGCCAATCTTGGCGTCGATCGCGACCTGCCGGGCGCCGGTGAACTTGATGCGCCAGTTGCGGGTGGGGTTGTAGGTGACCTCGAGCTCGTAGCCTTTCGACACGACATCGGAAAGCCCGTTGGTCTGCGGCTGTCCGGGACCGGCGGCGAGGAAAGTGCTCATCCAATCGTCGGTCACGCCCATGATGCGGGCGGTGGCCTGAGCGGATTGCTGCGCGGTGGGCGTGATGCCCTGCGCGGCGAAACGGCTGTTGGAGAGCGCGAGCGCCCACGGGTAGAAGCCGTTGGCGTCGCGGATGCCGTTGTTCTCCGGGCGGCCCTCGAGGCGGAACGTGCGGTTGCCGATCGTGCCGATCTCGCCGGCGCGGCTGCCGCTCTCGAGCACTTCGTAGCGGTTGAGCTTCACGCTGAGCTTGCCCTGCAGCGCGACGAAGCTGAGGCCGTAATCCTTGCCCTCGCCCTTGGCGTTCGGAATCACGCCCTTGAGGTCCATCGCGTAGCGGACGACCTGCGGGAAGAAACTGTCGGAGCGGTTGTAGTAGAGATTGAGCCAGCTGAAGGGCTTCACCACGGCGCCGTAGGTCTTGGTGTCGCCGCGCTGCGAGGCGCGTGTGGCCTCGCCGAGCGGGCCGGTGGCGTCGTCGGTCCAGGCGCTCCAGACGGCGTAGTTGTTGTAGTTTACGAGGCCGGTCGCGGGATCGACGGCGGCCTGGCCGGAGGTGCGCTCGCGGCGACGGTCGCGGCGCCAGCCGACGGTGGTGACGAGGCGGTCCTTGAAGAAATAATTCTGCGAGGTGAGGCTGACGGTGCGCAGCTCGTTGCGAGCGCGGGTCGTCGTCGGGCGGGCAAGCAGGTCGACGCGCGTCGGCTCGTTGACCCACTGGCCCGTGAGATTGTTGAACCAGGTGAGGTTGTAGCTGCCGTTGATGTTAGCGAGGGTCGCGGGGCCGTGGTCGATATTGAGGCCCTGGTTGTCGCCGAGGTAGTAGCGTTGCGAGAGCTGGTTGACGGCAACGCGGTTGGCACGGTTGGTCCACGCGTGGTCGTCGGCGATCCACTGGCCGTAGGTGTAGCTCTCGGTGTCGTTGACGTAGCGCTCAAGGTGGGCGTTGAAGCGCTGCGTGCCGATCCAGGAGAGCCAGCGGGGGAGACCCTTGCTCGGAGTAAGCTGGTAGGCGATGTCGCCGTTGACGATGTCGCGCTTGTCGGGATTGCGGTTCGAGAACGGGCCGACGGCCTCGACGTAGGGGCGAAGGAGGTTGGGATTGGCCCGGCCGTCGAGCAGCTTGGAGTTGATGTCGAGGTAGATGATCGTGTCGGTGTTGTCGATGTAGCCGAAGCTCGTGCGCTCGAACTTCTGGAGCATGTAGCCGGCGCGCGTGGCGATGAGGTGGGTGGCGTTGTTGAAAACGACCTGCTCGCCCTCGAGGCGGAAGGTGTTGGCGGTGTCCTCGCCGTAGTTGGCCGCGGTGAAGTTGATCGAGGACCAGTCGTAGAGGGACTTGTTGTTGGTCGCGGGAGCAAAGAACAGCGGGTAGGGATTGGCCTTGCGGCGAAGGATGTCGGTTCCGGTCTGGAGATAGCGGACGTTGCTGTTGTTGGTGTAAGGCGAGGGCGTGCCGGTCGTGATCGGATTGGCGGTGCGGCCGACGGTGAAGAACGAGACGCCGCTGCGCTCGACCCACGCGACAGTGCGGCCGTAACCGCTGCCGGCCATGAGGCCGACGGGGAGCGTGGTGTTCTCATTGGCCACCGGGAAAGGGCCGGAAACGGTGCCGTTGGCGAACGTCACCAGCTGCGTGGTCGGGTCAAAGATCGGGCGGCCGCCGGCGTTCCACTCAAAGGTCGTGTCGCGCGGCGTGAGGGAGTTGGGCCGGCGGTAGCTGTTGTCGTATTTTTCGAAGGAGGCGTTGATCGTCGTATTGCGGAAGGGGCGCGCCTGAATCGCGCCGAAGTAGCGGCGGATGTCCTCGCCGGACGGCTTGCGCGTGAAGGCCTTGTCCTCGTCGACCGCGGCGAAGCGCAGGGCGAGCTTGTCCTTGATGAGCGGCCGGCCGACATCGAGGCTCACGCGGTGGCCGCCCTCGCTGTCGAAGCGGACAGTGGCGGAGGATTGCGCGCGGGTGAGGTTGGCCTTGGACTGGACGAGATTCACCGTGCCGGTGGCGGCGCCGAGGCCGAAGAGATTGGAGTTGGGGCCGCGCGAAATCTCGACGGAGTCGATGTTATACGGGTCCATCGGGATGCGGGAATTGCTCGTGAAGCTGCCGATGGCCATGTTGACGCCGCTGCCGCTGATCGGGCTGCCGACGCCGCGGATGCGGTTGGCGGTGGCGGGATCATTGGCCACGCCGTCGATGACGCCGCCATTGCGGTTGGGGGTGAACTGCGTGTAGTTGCCCGTGCCCTCGGTGCTCGCCTCGTAGAGGAAGAGGTCATTCAGATCGAGCGCCGCAGTGTCGAACATCTGCTGCTTCGTGATGACGGTGATCGAGCTGCCGAGGTCCTCGAGTTTCGAGTTGAGGCGCGTGCCGGAGAGCGTGTTGAGCGCCTGGTAGCCGCGGTCGGCGTCGGCCGCGACCTGGAAGGGCGAGAGCTGGAGCACTTCCTCGCCGGCGGAGGTGCCGGCGGTGGTCGTGACAGGAATGGTGCCCGCGCGCGCGTTCGAAGTGCCGGCGGGGGCCGGCGCGGCTTGTTGCGCCTGCGCCGAGGCGAGGATTCCGGCGGCGCTCGCGGCGAGCGCCAGCCAGGAAACGAAGGAACGAGGTTTGGTGTGCATGGGGTTCGAGGGTTGGATCGGCCGCGGTCAGCAGGGTCGACAGAGTCAGCGCGCCCGCAGGGCACGAGCGCCGGCCGGAGCGTAACACGTCACACACCGAATAGACAGAGGTGGGGCAGTCAACCTTCATACAAATCCGCGCAGCCGGTTTTCGCCGCCCCATGGCAATCGCGGCGGAGACCGGGCCGCCCCGACATGCGAATCCGCGCAACACCACCCGGGCCCCGGCGGGCTTTACAGCGGCGCGCCGGCGACTACTTCTCGGGCATGCTGCGTTACTTGGGGGCCGGCGCGCGCCGGTTCGGGCTCTATCCGCTCAAGCCGAGCCCGCGCCTCAATTGGGAATTCTTCGCCGTGGTGAAGGGGGTTTGCGCGCCCTTGCTGGAATCCGGCCCGGTGCTGCCGCTGCGGGAGCGGACGCTCTGGGTTTCACCGCCGTGGAGCCCGCATACGTGGGCCGGGAAGGGACGCCAGCGCTCGGAGGTGGCGGTGTTTCACTTCGGCTCGGTGCCCGCCGCCCTCGAAACCGTCGTGCGCGAACGCGGCCAGCTCTCCCTCGCATTGTCCGCCGCCGAATGCCGGCGGCTGACGCGGCTCGCGCGGGAGTTGCAGCCGGATTTCCGCGAGCCGAATCACTGCAGCAACCTCGTGTTTCAGGCCGCCCTGATCGAGCTGACGCTGCTCGTGCTGCGCAAGCTGCCGCAGGGCGGACCTTCGCTGCTGAAGGACCACGCGGAGCGCACCGTCGAGGAGGCCACCTCGTGGTTCGCCGGGCACCTGCGCGCCAATCCCACGATCGACGAGGTGGCGCGCGAGGTGCACGTCTCGCCCAGCACCCTGCGCCGGTTCTTTCGCAAGGTGCTGCGGGAACGTCCCGCGCGCGTGTTCGGCCGCCTGCAAATCGAGCAGGGCATGCGGCTGATGACCGAGACGCGGCTGAAGCTGGACACCATCGCGCAGGAGTGCGGCTTCACCAGCACGAGCGATTTCTGCCGCGCCTTCAAAGCGGTGACCAAGGTCACGCCGACCCACTGGCGCCGCACCATCCTCGGCCCACCCCGCGCCGCGGGGGAGGCTCCGCCCCGCGCGCGCCAGCCGTGAACGTTGTCCGCCCGGGCGTGCTCATCGTCGGCGCCGGTCGATGCGAGCGCGACGCCGCGTGGTCGGTGCACGTCAAAGGCCTGCCCCACGAGCGCAACGCGATCACGCTCGATCCCGGGCGGCGCGACGCACGCAGTGCCTGCGCCCAAAGGTGGAGCGGCTTGTCCCCAAGACGCTGGTTCGAGGTTCGAGCCGGAGGCAGCACCGCCATGAACCGCGGCACGTTGCGGACGAAAAACGCTTTGCGCCCAGCCGGTGGCGGACTACACGTTTCGCGTCATGAAAGCCGCCGAAGCCGAGCTCGTCGCACTCCGCCGCAAGTTATCACCGAAGCAATGCCGCGAGTTCCTGAAGTTTGGCCGGCAGCTCTACACGCAAGAGGAGAAGAAGGCGCCTGCGGTCGAGGAAGACGGTGACGCCGCGTGGGAACGGATCATTGCCAACCCGAAGCCGCGCCCGCAGCTCGCCGCGATGGCGGCGACGGCTCGGGCGGAGATGAAGGCCGGCAAGCACTACCCGGAGATGCGTCTGGAAGATTTATGATCTCCGAGCCGCGGCCGGAATTTTGGGAAGCCGATTACTGGCCTTCTCCGACCGCGAAGGCGCAGGCGAAAAAAGCTCACACCCTCTTCATTCGCGACCCCAGCCATCCGTCACTGCTCTTCAAACCGCTCGAAGGATACAACGGCGTTGGTCGGTGCGGATCAGCCGGCAATACCGGGCGGTTGGAGTGCGCTACCGGGACTTCATCCAGCGGACCTGGATCGGCACGCACCACGAATTCGACAAGCTGTTCTGAGCGGGACTCCACCCCACCCGATCCCCCATGTCCCTCCCCCTCTCCAAACTGATCCGTCGCACGCACATGTATCTGGCGCTGTTCCTCGCGCCCTG
>CAZENI010000035.1:19907-30706 GCA_964513055.1 uncultured Opitutus sp. | reverse complement strand
CGGGAGTTGCTTTTCATGGTAATCTGTCGGTTGAAGATGAGCTTGGCGGAAGGTCAGAGAATCTTGGCACTTTCCGCCGCCTTGATGGTGTCGCTGGCGGAATTGGTGATGATAGGCTGTCCTTTTCCACCGTTCACCGCGCGGGTTTTGATAATGCGCGGAAGACTCTCCCAAATCATGGCGTTCACGCGGAACAGCTTGGCCCGATAGGCGAATTGGTCGGCCTCACCGAGCCGCCCCTCCACGATCTCGCGCAATGTCGCCGGTGTCAGGCCGGCCTCGGCCAGCACGTGTTTCATCTCGGGAAACGGTTCGATAAGTTTTGCGACGTAGGTCTTGAGATCCTCCGTGAGCGCCTTGTTTTGTTCTTCAACTTTCCGCAGCGCAGCGTCGATTTCGCGGGCGTTCGCACCGTCGGCAGTGGTGCCGAAAATAATGTTCGTGACGTTGGCGGATTTGGACGCTGCTCGGCTGAGGCGCACCACACTGGCTGCGTCGCTCGCGGCTTCGCGCGAGGCTTTCTCGAATTCGTCGGCGGTCTTCCGGTAAAGATCAGGCACGCCGTTTTCAACGCCTTGAAAATAGAGGCGGGCGGCATCTTCGAGATTCCCGCTCTGGACGTTTTGCATTAGCGCCCGTGTCTGGCTGGTGGCGGTCCCCATCGGGCTGTCGGTAGCGCCGATTTGCTCGATCTTGAGTTTGCGCTCGATTGCGCGGTCCTGAAGCTTCGTCACCTCCAGGCGGGTTTCGTCTGTGCTGACGAGGTTGCCTTCGGTCTGGGCGCGGGAAGCGTTGGCGCCGGCGAGAAATAACAGAAGGACAACTAGAGCTAGCATGCGGGTGAAGGTTTTCATGGTGAAGCGGATTTGAAGTGTAGGCGGGCGGTATTGGTTTCTTATTGATCGATCCCGAGCACGGCTTGGATCTCGGGGTGCGCGATTTTCACGAGTGTCTCCGGCAGCTCGTGACCGAGCCGGCGCGCGGCCATAAGGTAGGTTTCGATCTCGCCGGCATTAGGGGCCGAGCGGATTCCGTTAAAACCCGCCTCCCAATGGCGGACCGCGATTTTCATCGCGTCCCGGTCGTCGGCGAGAAGGGCACATTGCAAGCTCATGGTGGCGAGCCGGATTTCTTCCTCACGGGTGTTGAACTCGTCGCTTTCGAGGGCGGCATTGAGGAGACGCGCGTTCCGGAGATATGCTGCGCGTTCCGTGGCCCGCACCGACCAGGCGCGGTTCGTCTCGGCCACGGCTATCTGAGCGGCGATGGAGGAGCGGTCGGAGATGGGCGCGTCACCCACCGCCGAGAATTTCAGTGCAGGCAACGGCGGCGGTGCTGCTTCGACCGTGGCCACCACGGGCAGCGGAGGCGGCGTCGAGGATTTAAAAGGGTTCAGCGACGCGCAGCCGGTGGCGAGCAGGCAGACAACGCCAGTCAGACTCGCGGCGGCAAATGAGGGGAAGAGGATACGGGTTTTCATGATAGATATTTCTCACTTGAGGTTGCGTGAGCTTCACTTGGCCGGTGTTTGGATGAGCCGTTGCAAATTCGGCTGGCTGGAAAACGGGGCGCCATCCGCCTTCATTACCGCGGCGTTTTTTCCGGGCTGCGGCACTTCGCCATTCAGTAGCCGCTGCAAATATGCCGGCGCAGCCGGTGTCTGGCGGGCGGGCGGAACGGCGGTCGTCGTTCCGCCGGAGCGCGGCGGGAGGTTAAAGACCGGGGCATTGCCCGTGACGGAAGGTCCTGTTGCAGCCGCCGGGGCCGGCAGCGCGGCGGACGGGGTGGCTGCGACGGCCGGCGCAGCGCGGCGATATTTCACGGCGACGACGGCGGCGAGGATGACGGCCGCGAGAAGACCGAGGAAGAGCAATGTTTTCATTTTTCGGCGGATGGCGGAACGTGGTTCAGACGGAAAAGGCGAACGAGCCGGAGCGCCGACGCAGACGAGGCGTGCCTACCAACGCCAGACCGAGAATTTCGCGGGCACGAGTGAGGGTGGGATGTTCGACGACGGTGAAAGATACAAGCAGCGGATTGCGGTGGATGCGGACGTTCGGCTCTTTGGCCGGGGTCCGCGGGGCGGGGGCGAGGTATGGGTGTTTCATCACCTCCTTCACCGGATGAGACCCGCCAGCGGTGACAAAATTCTAAAACAAATTGGCGATAAATTTTCCGCTATCTAATCAAACTCTTAACGGCGCACTGGACGCGGAGCCTTTTGACCGAGCCGATCTTGTCCCAGATCGCCGGCAAAGAGTTTCTTCCTATTTGATACAATCCACTTTCTCCGCTGGCTTAGTATCCGATTTGTAATACCAATAGCCGCTAGCTTTTACGCTTATAAAGCAGGCTGAATCCGTGTAGGAAAAGAGGATGGCCCGCAAATTACCGCCGCTGGGAGAAGAATGGGTGAAGGAAATCGAAGCGGCGTGGGAGCGGCCGCAGGCAGACTGGGCGCGGCAGCGACTGCTGGTGGTGCGGTTGATTGCACAGCATGAGCTGACGACGGAGCAGATCGCGAAAGTCGCCGGGGTGAGCCGCAAGAGTGTCTTCAACTATCGGGACAAGGTGGAGCGTGGCGGGGTGGCCGAGTTGCTCACGCGGGACTGGGCCGGGGCCCGGACGCCGGCGGTGCGAGGGGCGGTGGCCGAAGAATTTATCGCGCGGCTGGAAGCGGGGCAGTTCCGGCAGGCGAAGGACGCGCAGGCGTGGATCAAAAAGCGCACCCGCAAGACACTGAGCGTAAGCGGGGCGCTCAAGGTTTTGCGGCGATTGGGCGGGAAACTAAAAGTCCCGCGCAAGGCGCACGCGAAAAAGGATCCGGTCAAAGCGGCCAAATTTAAGGCGGAACTGCCCGCGCGGTTGCAGGAGGTGGCTGGTCCAGCGCCGGCGCAAACCGTGCGGGTGTGGGTGCTCGACGAGCATCGTTACGGACTGTTGCCGGTGATCCGCCGGGTCTGGGGCCGCCGCGGCGTGCGGGTGCATGCGCCCTACGCGACGCGTTACCAATGGGGTTACCTGCACGAGGCCTTGGAAGTGGACGGCGCGCACGCCGTCGAACTGCTGTTCACTCCGGCCATCGACCGCGACATCCACGCCCTCTTTCTCCAGCAGATCGCCGACGCTGATCCCACGGCGCTCCATGTCGTGATCGCCGATCAGGCCGGCTTCCATCTGCCCAAGGATGATGTCCGCTTGCCGGCGAATGTGCGGCTGTTGCCACTGCCGCCCTACTGTCCCGAGCTCAATCCGGTCGAACGCTTCGGTGGCCTGCTTAAAGCCGCCGTCGCCAACCGACTCTATCCGACGTTGCGCCGGCTCGAAGCGCATCTCGCCGCCGCGGCGCGCCCTTGGTCCACCCCGGCCGCGGTCTCCTCCCTCATCCACACCTGGCTCGCCGATCAGGTAAACTCTGGCGCGCCAACCTAAAGTGTATTAGCTAGCGGCGTTTGGTATAATCACGCTTCGACACATCGGTTGGAAACCTTGCGTAGAGGCATGGAGCCCACGAATCTCGGCGACGTTCGCCGCGAGGCGGCCCCCAACGCACTCGATGATGACGGCGACCTGAGGGGCGAGGAGCCCGACGTTCGCAATCGTGAAAATTTAATACCGGAAAGCTGAGGAACGATAACCGAAGGCCGAATTTGTAGCGCTTCCTCCGCTGCAGTCGCGAATTTAATTCGCGGCGGCTTTCGCTTCGGCCAATTTGGTTTGGGTGAATGCGAGTTCCTGGGTGACGGTCTCGTGCTGGGTGGGAAATGCGCTCTCGGTATAGACTTCGAGCGAAGCGCGGTAGCTGGCGACGCCTTCGGTAAGCAGAAGGACGCGGTCAGCGGACGCTGCAGCGGCGGCTTGCTCGCGGAGCGAGCAGGCGAGTCTGGTTGTGATCCACGCCCACTGTGCGGCGTCCGCCTCGCGGGTGAAGACTTCAAGGGAGGCGCGGTTGGCTGCGACGGCCTCCGCGAGGAGACGCACGCGGTCGGTGCCAGGAGCGGAGCTCGCTTGTTCGCCGAGCTCTGCTGCGAGAAGCCATTGGATGCGCGCCCAATTTTCGGGGTAAGCCTCACGAGTAAAGACCTCGAGAGCTTTGTGATCAGCGGCTACCGCCTCGGCGCGCAGGCGAGCGCGGTGTGGACCTGTGTGGTAATATGCCTGGTGGCCGAGAGCTAAGGCGAGTTGGCTTTGAGTGTTCGCCCAATCATAGGGCTGGGCCTCGCGGGAAAAGATTTCCAGTGCCAGTCGGTTGGTGGCCACCGCCTCGGCGACTAAATGCCGGCCATCTGCCTTGTCAGCGACCAAAGCTTGGCTCACGACAGTTAAGGCGAGATTGTTTTGGGTCCGCGCCCACTCAAGCGGCTGGGTCTCGCGGGTAAAGATCTCAAGCGCCCCGCGATATGCGGCCGCCGACGCGGCGAGTATCTGTGCGTTGACTGGGTGGTCAGCGTTCCGACTCTGTTGCTGGAGTGCGAAGGCGAGATTGCGTTGAGTTTCCGCCCACTCTTGAGGCAGAGCCTCACGGGTAAAGATTTCCAGTGCTGCGCGGTGGGCACCTATCTCCTCGGCGCGTAGGAGAGCGACGTCTGCTCCGGCGGCAAGATTTGCTTGCCTGCCGAGGGCTCGGGCGAGCCATCGTTGACCTTCCGCCCAGTAGTGAGGTTGCGCCTCACGTGTGACGATTTTCAGTGTCGCGCGCAAGGCGGCCACCGCTTCGGCGAACAGACCGAAGCGTTCCGCGCGGGCCGCGGATTCGGCTTGGTCTTGAAGCGCGAACGCGAGACGGCTCTGAGTTTGTGCCCATTCTTGGGGCTGAGCCTCGCGCGAGTAGATTTCAAGTGTAGCGCGATAGGTGGCCACAATTTCGGCGAGCAGGCGGACGCGGTCACGACCTTTGGTCGATTCCGCTTGGGTCGAAAGCGCGAGGGCGAGATTGCCCTGAGTCCCCGCCCAATTTAGGGGAAAAGTCTCGCGGGTGAAGATATCCAGCGCGGCGCGGTTAGCCGCAACCGCTTCGGTGAGCAGACGGGCTCGGTCGGCGTCGGTAGCGGACGTGGCTTGGTTCCAGAGCGCAACGGCCAGACGGCCTTGGGTGCCCGCCCAATCTTGCGGGAGAGCCTCGCGCGTGAAGATTTCCAGCGTCGCGCGGTAGGAGGTTATTGCCTCGGCGAGCAGACCGGCGCGAACGTCACCGGTGGCGGATTCCGCCTGCGTCGAAAGCGCGAGTGCGAGATTACCCTGATTCCACGCCCAATCTAGGGGCAAAGCCTCGCGGGTGAATATCTCCAAAGTGCCACGGTTGATGGCAATCACCTCGGCGAACAGACGGGTGCGAACGGTGCCGGTAGTGGACATGGCTTGGTTCCAGAGGGCAAAGGCCAAGCGACCTTGGGTGCGCGCCCAATCTTCCGGGAAATTCTCGCGAGTGAAGATTTCCAGCGCCGCGCGGTAGGAGGTTATTGCCTCGGCGAGCAGACCTGCGCGGTCCTCACCGGTGGCGGATTCCGCCTGTGTCGAAAGCGCGAGGGCGAGATTACCCTGAATCCACCCCCAGCTCTGGGGCAAAGCCTCGCGGGGGAGGATATCCAGTGCGGCGCGGCTAGTGACAACCACCTCGGCGAGCAGACTGACGCGATCGGCGCCGGTCGCGGACCTGGCCTGTTGCCAAAGTGCGGACGCGAGATTGGCTTGGATGCGCGCCCACTCTTGAGGAAAACCCACGCGAGTGTAGATTTCCAATGCTGCGCGATTGGCGGCCACCGCCTCGATGAGCAGACGTGGCCGGTCTTCGCTAGTAGCAGCACTCGCTTGGTCCGAGAGCGCTAAAGCGAGATTATCCTGAATCCACGCCCAACTCAGGGGCAAAGCCTCGCGAGTGAATATCTCCAGTGCCGCGCGGTTCGTGGTGACCGCCTCCGCGAGCAAGCGGGTGCGGTCGGCGCCGGTTGCGGATCTGGCTTGGTTCCAGAGCTCACGGGCCAGACGGCCTAATGTGCGCGCCCGATCATGCGGGAAGGCCTCGCGAGTGAAGATTTCCAGTGCCGCGCGGCAGCAGGTTATCGCCTCAGCGAGCGGGCCGGCGCGATCGGCACCTGTGGTGCCTCTCGCTTGTTCACCGAGCAAATAAGCGAGAGCGTCCAGACCCCACGCCCAGTTTAGCGGCAAAACCTCACGGTTAAAGATTTCCAGAGCCGCACGTTCTGCGGCCACCGCCTCGGCGAGTAGACGAGCGCGGCCAGCGCCGGTGGCGGCGCTCGCCTGTTCACCTAGCGAAAAGGCGAGATCGTGCTGACCGCGTGCCCACTCTAGTGGATTAACGTCGCGAGTGAAAACTTCCAGAACCGCACGGTAGGCGGCCACCGCCTCGGCGAACAGGTGAGCGGCGTCGGCACTGGCAGCGGACTTTGCTTGATGGGTAAGTGCGAAGCCGAGACCGAGCTGAATACGAACCCAATCTTTTGGGTGAGTCTTTTGGGTGAAGATATCCAGCGCGCCGCGGTAGACGGCCACCGCCTCGGCGAGCTGACGAGCGCGGTCAGCGCCGATGGCGGACATGGCCTGTTCACAAAGCGAAAAGGCGAGAATGCCCTGAGTGAACGCCCAATCGTCCGGGTGAGCCTCACGAGTAAAAACCTCCAAAGCCGCACGGTTGGAGTCCACTGCCTCGGCGAGCAGACGGGCGCGATTACCGTCGTTGGGAACGGACCTTGCTTGATCGGTGAGTGCGAAGCCGAGATCGCCCTGCATGCGAGCCCAGCCTTGTGGGAGAGTCTCGCGGGTGTAGATTTTCAATGCGGCGCGGAGGGCGGTCACCACCTCGGCGAGCAGACGGGCGCAGGCTACTTTGTCAGTGGAGCGTGCTTGATCGGCTTGGGCTCCAAGTGCGAGGGCGAGATTGGCTTGGGTGAGCGCCCAATATTGCGGCAGAGCCTCGCGAGTGTAGATTTCCAATGCCGCGCGGAGAGCGGTCACCGCCTCCTCAAGCAGACGGGAGCGGCCGCCGCCGGTTGCGGCGGAGGTTGATTGTGCCCAAAGCGAAACGCCGAGGTTTTTCTGAGCGCTTGCCCAGTCTTGTGGCTGAGCGTCGCGGCTGTATATTTTCAGTGCCGCGCGGCTGGAGGCCACCGCTTCGGCCAACAGAAGAGCAGAGTCAGCACTGTTTGCGAACCATGCTTGGTCCAAGAGCGCTCCAGCGAGAGCGATCTGAGTGCGCGCCCAATCTTGAGGCTGAGCCTCGCGGCTGTATACTTCCAGTGCCGCACGGGCGGCGGCAACCGCCTCGGTTCGAAGGCGAGCGCCGTTGGCGCTGGCTGTGTGTCCTGCTTGCAGGCGGAGCGCCTCGGCGAGACCGCGTTGGGTGCGTGCCCAATCTTGTGGCAAGGCCTCGCGGGTGTAGATTTCCAGTGCGGCGCGCGTGGTGGCTACCGACTCGGCACCCAAACGGGCGTTGTCGGCGCTGGCAGTGGACACTGCTTGGCTGGCAAGCGCCCGAGCGAGATCGCGTTGGGTGCGTGCCCAATCTTGAGGGAAGACCTCACGAGTGTAAACTTCCAGTGCAGCCCGGTTGACGGCCACCGCCTCCGTGAGCAGAGCAGCACGGTCGGCACTGGCAGCGGCCCTAGCCTGAGCCTCAAGCGCGACGCCGAGATGTGTTTGGGTCAGCGCCCATTCCTTGGGCAAGGTCACGCGCGTTCGGATCTCGAGCGCGCCACGAAAGGCGGTGATCGCTTTTGACCGGCGTCCGGCAATCTCGTCACCAGTCGAAATGCCGGCCCAATTGTCCAAAGCCGACCCGAGGTGATCTTGCAACTCGGCCCATTTGATGGGCACCTCGGTTTTCGAAGTGATCGTGAGCGCGGTTTCGAGTGCAGTGATGGCGGCTTTGTAGTGCGCGGAGGCCAGTTCGGTCTGCGCGAGCTTGAGCAGCGTGTCGCGGCGCAGTTCCTGTAAATCGCGATTGAACGATACCGACGCGCTACGCAGACGTTCGATTTTTTCGAGGATTTCGCGGACATCGGCACCCTCGACGGCAAGTTGTCGTCGGAGCTCGTCCGGACCGACGCCGCGGTCGCGCGCCACTTTGTCTTGAGCGAGGAGAGTGCGATCGCGATTGTCCACCGGTGGGACTGCCGGTTCTCCGGGTTGGCTCATTTTTTCCAGCACGGCTTCGACGATTTCGGATCCCTTGGCGACGCGCAGTTTCAGGTCGGCGATTTCCCGTTGCTGGGCTGACCACAGCCACCACGTCCCGACGCTGAACACCAGCGCGAGCGCAACCGCGCCCACGGATGCGATACGCCGGATGGGGATGCGCTTGCTCGATCGCATACGGCCGAGATCAGCCGTGGTTGCGACGGTCTTCACCTCCGCCCAATGGTAGGCACCGGCGATGGCGATGTCATCTTGAGACGTGCGATTCGCTCCCGTCGCCGCGATGACGATGGTGGCACGAGCATCACGTTCACGAGACTCGCGGTGGCGCTTAACGCCGTCGAGCTTTGCGCCTAATTGGCCGACATCCTCGATGCAGCCATCACCGCCAGCGCAACTGGCCAGCACATAGACATCTTCGTCGAGCGTCAGGTGGCGCCGCAGACGCCAGAAGGCCCAGTACGCGGCTGCGCTAGCGGAAGCGCCGCTCTGCTGTTCACCAGTGACGAGGCGACCATTGGCCTCGGTGATGGACCAAAAAACTTGGCAAGGCAGTGCTTCATGGCCACCGGCCAGTTGCCAGGCGGTGGTAAGCCCTCTCAAGAAAACGCGATCGAACCCTTTCTGGATCCAAGCGAACTGCGGATGCACGTCCAAAGTCGCAGGGCCTTCGCATTTGTCCAAGCACAGGAACTGGACACGACCAATCTGATTTCCATCCACAGTGGCGATGGGCACAATGCAGCGAGAGCTACGGCCAAGCAGCAATTGGGCGCAGGCTCGAATGTATGGCGACTCGGTATCGGTCTCTCCAATGGAGTTCGGGAGCGACGTGGTCTCGTCGTCCTGCTGCGACTGACGTTGTTTCCATGCGCACGCATAGGCATGGAGCCATACGCTCATAGTGTCGTCGGACACTTCAAGCGCCGTCGAGGCGGATGAACGCGCCTGCCATGCATCCCAAAGCAACTCCGGCGATGGCGCGGCCGCAGACGCGAGGCACTGTTGCAGTTGGGGAAACAACTGCCATGGCAGGGCACGCACCAATTTTGCCCTGCGATATGGATCCGAAGGCCAGCGAAGACACGCGGGTAAGCCGTCAGCGCGCGAGGACATGGGGAACGGTTGGGGCAGCAGAATCGCGGCGAACGAAGTTAAGTCATGTAGTCGTGTCAGGACCAAGTCCCAACTGGAAGGACTGCGCTATTCAAATGAGTGCTGATGTCTGCAACAACGTTTTTGAAAGAGCTGTCGCCACCGCCCGTTCATCCTCGTGCCCTGATTAGGCACCGCCAGGCGCAACAAGCATCTCGCAGAATCTGACGAGTCCCGTTTCTTAGTTCTGAGGTTCGGTTGCTTCACCAGAAATCGCGGGGCGACGGTGTGGGTAAGAGGCATTTCATCAACCTCCTTCACCGGACGAGTTCGGTGTGTAGTGACAGAATTCTGAGAATAATTCGGCGGCAATTTCCCGCTCTGTGGGCTTAGGCCAGCGTCGACATACCGCTCTTCCTGATCGTGTCTCTAGCACTACCGATTTTCTCCGCGCAGGGCCGCGACCTATTTTCCGACGGCGTGGGCCTCGGCGAGTTTGGCTTCTGCCAATGCGAGGTTCTGCGCAATAGCTATACGCTCAGTCGGGAGAGCGTCCTCGGTGAAAACTTCCAGCGCCGCGCGGTAGCTAGCAATCGCCTCGGCGAGTAGACGCATGCGGTCAGTGCCAATCGTGGACATCGCTTGATTGTTGAGAGCGACAGCGAGACTTCCTTGAGTGCGCGCCCAGTCTTGAGGTTGAGTCTCCTTGGTGAAGACTTCCAGGGCCGCACGATAGGCGCCGATCGCTTCGGCGAGCAGCAACGCACGGTCGACGCCAATCACTAATGTTGCTTGATCCGCGAGGGCTGCCGCGAAATCGGCCTGAGTTCTAGCCCACTCGCTGGAGGGGATGACATTCTTGCGGGTTAAAACCCCCAGCGTTGCGCGGTAGGCGGCAATCGCATCAGCGAGGAGACGAGCGCGGTCTGCACCGGTCGTGGACGTTGCTAGAGCCCTGAGAGCGGTGGCGAGAATCTGTTGAGCCATCGCCCTTTCCATGGCGTCATCGTCGCGCGTGAAGACCTCCAACGCCGCTCGGCAGGCAGCAATCGCGTCGGCGAGGCGACGAGTGTGATCGGCCCCAGTCGTTAACCTTGCTTGATCGACGAGAGCGGTGGCGAGATCGCGGTTAGAACGCGCCCACTCTCGGGGCTGCCCCGCGTAAGCCTCCACACGCGCCCGATACGCGGCAATCGCCTCGTCAAAGAATCGCGTGCGGTCGGCGCCAGTCGTGTAGGCCGCTTGATTGGAGAGAATATGGGCGAGCAAGATTTGGGCGGATTCCCACTCTTCTTCTGGCAGAAGACTATTGGGGGGGAATCCCTCCAGCGCTGCGCGGCAAGCGGCAATCGCCTCGGCAAGAAGACGCGTTCGGTCGGTTCCGGTTGTGGATACTGCTTGGATGCGGAGAGTGCCGGCGAGACGGTGCTGAATCTGCGCCCATATTTGGGGCTGCGCGTCGCGGGTGACGACTTCCAAGGCTGCGTGTTTGGCGGCAATCGACTCGACGAGGAGACGGGCGCGGTCGTGGTCCGTTGTGGACCGTGACATTG
>CAZENI010000035.1:0-19897 GCA_964513055.1 uncultured Opitutus sp. | reverse complement strand
GGATGCCGAGACGGTCCTGAGTGCTTGCCCATTTTTGGGGCTGCTCTTTGCGGGTGAAAACTTCCAGCGCTGCGCGGTAGGCGGTTGCCGCTTCGGAAAGGAAACGGGAGCGGTCGGCATCAGCCGTTACCGCATGCAGAGTGTTAAGGATGTAGGCGAGGCTGAGTTGAATGTCCACCCACGTTTGGGGATGGGCCTCGCGGGTGAATATCTCCAGCGCACCACGATAGGCGGCGAGCGCCTTTTTCAGGTGTGCGTTCCCCACACCCACTACAAACTTGGATCCAACAAAGGCCCACTTGACTGCAACCGATCCGAGATTCTGTTGTAATTTGGCCCACTTGAGGGGCTCCTCGATCTTTGAAGTGATCTCAAGGGCTGTTTCGAGGGTGGCGGTGGCGCCTTCGTAGTTCGTGGAGGCGACCTGGGTCTCCGCAAGCTTTAGGAGCGCATCGCGACGTAGGTCCATCTGCTCGCGGCGGACGGCGAGGTCCGAACTCCTCTGAGCTTCGATCGAGGCGAGGATCTTCCGCACATAGGAGTCCTCGGCGGCGAGTTGCTGGCGGAGAAACGCGATATCAACGCCACGTTGTGCGGCTACCGCATCTTGGGCGAGAAGGGGCTGATCAGGGGCTCCCGGGGTGAGCGCATTCGTTTGACTCGCCTTCGCCAGCACCGCTTGGGTGAGTTCGGATTGTTTGGCGAGGTCTGCGCGCAGCTCTGCTATTTCCCGCTGTTGGGCGGAAACCTGCTTCGCAGCCTGCTCGGTCCGTGACTGCAGCCGCCACTCTCCAACGCCGAACACCAGAGAAAGGACGAGCACGGCACACATGATGAGCAACCCACGCGAGAGGCTTTTGCGAGAGCGCACGCGGGTGAGTTCGGCGGTAGTCGCAACCGTCTTGACCGTCGCCCAATGGGAGGCTTCGGCAATGGCATTGGTGTCGTGAGACGTGCGATTCGCCGCTGACGCTGCGATAACGACGGTAGCACGACCGTTCGACTCGCGGCTCTCGCGATGGCGCTTGATGCCGTCGATTTTTGCACCCAGCTCGCCCACATCCGCGATACGGCCATCACATGTCGCGCAACTTGCCAGAACGTAAACTTCGTCGTCGAGCGACCGTTCACGCCTCAGATTCCAAAATGCCCGAAACGCGGCGGCGCTGGCGGAGGCACCGCTCCGTCGTTCCCCGGAAGCAAGTTGACCACCGGTCTCGGTGATGGACCAAAAAAACTGGCACGGCAGGGCGTCGTGACCGCCGGCTAGTTGCCAAGCGTCGGCAAGCCCTTTTAGAAATACCTGTTCGAATCCTTTCCGGAGCCAGGCAAACGCTGGGTGGTCGTCCAGAGCCGCCGCGCCCTCGCATTTGTGCAGGCACAGGAACTGGACACGACCAACCTGATTTCCATCTACAGTAGCGATGGGCACAGTGAAGCGAGTGCTGTGACCAAGTAACAGAAGAGCGCAGGCTTGAATGTAGGGCGACTCGACATCGGATTCGCTGGGCGCGATCGGGTTCGGAGGAATTGCAGTCTTGGCGTCCGGTGGCGCCTGACGTTGCTTCCATGCACGCGCATAGGCGTGGAGCCACGCGGTCATGGTGTCGTCGGATACCTCCAGCACCATCGAGGCGGATGGACGCACTCGCCATGCTTCCCAAAGTTGCTCCGGAGACGGAGGCTCCGCAGATGCGAGGCACTGTTGCAGTTCGGGGAACAATCGCCACGGCAGAGCACGCGCCAATTTTGCCCTGCGGTATGGATCCGAAGGCCAGCGAAGACACGGGGGTAAGCCGTCAGCGGGCGATGACACGGAAGTCGGTGAAGGAAGCGAAATCAGAGGAGGCCGCATTCAATCGAACGGGTGAAAGACCGGACGATGATTGCCTGACTGGAGGGCCTGTGCCATTTCTTCCGTGAGCAAAACCTCGCCCAGAAAGTGTCCCGGCTCCCCCTCGACAAATGAAAGGACGGGAGCTTCCTCTTTGATTTCCAAGCGCACCTTGAGTTTGGCGGCATCGGCGTTGGACGTGAAAACAAGCAAGCGCCACTGCCCGGCGGCATCACGCACGAGACTTGCGCGGTAAGGATCGTCAGCGGGAGATGGAAATTCATGCTCTGTGCTCCCGTCCGACGAGTCGGAATAGGCAGCCTGAAGTGCGAGCGATGGAAACAAGCTGGTGAGCCACTCAGAGAGTCGATCGAAAAAAGCGGGGGCAGGTGCGACCGGTGTTGCAGGCCTTCGCGACAGCGTCACTCGGTCGCGGAGATTATTTAACCATGCGTCGCCGGCTGGAGAGGTTGCGAAGCGAGCGGCAGCCTCGATGCGTTCGTAGATCGTCTTCGCTTTGGGATCGGATTCGATTAAAGCTGCGACTTCGGCGGCGTGTGCAGCATCTAGTTCGCCTTCCGCGTAATGAAAGATGAGGTCTGCGAGCATCGAGTCATCACTCTCCTCGAAGAGGGAAGGATTGGCCCGGAGTTGGGCGGCAAGGCGCGAGGGAAAGTCAGGGTTCATGGCGTGAGTTTTCGACAAAAAATTAGTTCCCGGGATGGCGGAGGAGCTTTCTGAGCGATTGTTTCGCTCGAACATGAAGTTGCCTGGCGTCGCAAGGTGAAACATTCATTGCAGCGGCAATGCTCATAAAATCGTCCAATCGGTCAAAATAGCGGAGTTCCAAAACGCGACGTTCATTTGGTTTCATGCGAGACATCGCCTGCCGCATGTTATTAGCATCGGAGCTCAGGACAGCGAATTCCGCCGGAGAAAGCATGGCTTGGTCAGTGTAGCTATCGGCAACATCGTCAGCCTTTCGCTCGTGGCGCGCGCGCGTCCTGTGTTTATCCTTTGCGCGCCATCTTATTAAAGAGAAGAGCCAAGCCCTCCAATCTTCGTCGCGCTTGCTGGCGTCGAGTTTCGTGACCGCGTTCGCAATCGCATCGGCGAGTAGGTCCTGATAGTCGTCGCCAAACTTACCAGCAAACCTGATCAGCGATTCACGGTTTGCGGCGATGAATGCCCAAAAACGATCCAAAAGAAGTTCGTCGTCACTCATACGATGGACGGTGAAGGGGTTGAAGGGAATCTAGCATCCAGTGGCACTAAAGCGCGGATGCTCGAGGTAGAGGGCAAAAGAATGGGAGGACGTCATTCCATTGAGTTAACCGGCGATAGGTCTCTAAATGTGACAATCGGTTTTCTCACAATGGAAGAAAACCAAACCGAGATGTAGACGGAAACCCCGTCGTTCGCTGCCCGCGACGAACGAACCGGAAGGTAAAACGCCTCGTGGGTCGCACGGGGCGTCGCAATCCACGCGTTGGGGGGAGCGTCAAATTCGATTCCATTCCCCGCCGAGCCTTGCACCCGGCCGATGCTCGCTCCGGACCGAGCGATGACGCGTCGGCTTCGGCACAGACAGTGGTCCGTGATCCAACGACGACGGGAATTTCGCAGTGCAACTCGCGCGGTATGGTATTCGCCGGCGCGGTCCGCGGCATAGCAAGTCAGCCGGAGAACCCGCTCCCCGGCGACAGCACTCATTGCCAACCAAGCGGCATTTCTGCCGGTTGAATCGACGGCGATTGGGAGGGTCCTTCCGCCGAGCATCCGCTTCGTATGCTCGGGATTCCCATTTCGGAAATCACGGGACCACGTGCAGGGAGAAATCACGAACACACGCATGGATATTGATGAGTCACCAGTGGCGAACGAAGAACTTCAGGCGCTTGGCCTCGCCCCCCGAATCCACGTCGCAATTCGCTATGACCGATTTTCAGTGAAGCGAAAAGGAATCGGCGAGACTGGACGGCATTAGAAGCGGCGCGATCTGGCATATCGACGAGCACCAACGAGCAGGGCGTGATTCAAGTGATGGTCGAGGAAATCGCCTGCCTACCGGCTCTCGGACTACCGGAGCAAGCAAGCCACAATTATCATTAGAGGGCGTCGAAAAAGCCCGTTTAGGATCGTGCCGTGGATCGGTTTGTGATCGAAACTGGGGATGGCAATCCTCAGCACGACGAACACCTATCCAAGCGATCTGCGGGACGAAGAGTGGGCGATTCTCGATCCACTGATACCGCGTGCGCGGAAAGTTGGGCGGCCGGAGAAGTATTCGAAACGGGCGATTCTTAACGCGATTTTCTATCTGGTGCGCAGCGGTTGTGCATGGCGAATGCTACCGAACGATTTGCCGCCATGGAAGCTGGTGTGGCATTATTTTGCTCATTGGAAAAAGCAAGGCGTGTGGGCGCAGCTCAACGAGGCGTTGCGTGACGCCGTGCGTCTTCAAACTGCTAAAAAAAAGCCCCGACCGCTGCGATTCTCGACGCGCAAAGCGTGCGAACAACTGAACAAGGCGGAGTTCGCGGATACGATGCTGGCAAGAAGGTGGCGGGACGAAAGCGACATCCTCTGGTCGACACCTTGGGATTGATCCTCCTGGTCTGCGTGCATCCGGCCAATGTGCAGGATCGCGATGGCGCCCGACTGCTGCTCGCAACCTTGCGGGAGCGTTACGGGTGGTTGCGGTGCATCTGGGCCGACGGTGGCTACGCTGGCGCGCTCGTCCAATGGGTGCGGGCCCTGCGTCCCGGCCGTGGCACCCGGTTGGAAATTGTCCAGCATCCTAAAGCACTCCATTGCTTCAAGGTCTTGCCCCGACGCTGGGTCGTCGAACGAACCTTTGCTTGGCTCGGCCGCTCTCGCCGACTCAGCAAAGATTACGAACATACCGTCTCTTCCTCCAAATCCTTCATCTATATAGCCATGGTTCGCCTTATGTTACAAAGGCTCGCTCGCTGACCCTTTTTAGACGCCCTCTTAGGTTTCGACACAGAGATAAACTCGCGAGCGCTTACGCAGCTTCTTCGAGCAGGGCGCCCGCCGTTTTATTCCAGAACGCCGTAACTTTCTGCCCACATTAGCCCCTGAGCGACCCCGAGGCCCGCCTCCGCATTGTAACGGACGATGTGTGCTAGCGTGGCTAGGGTTGAATCAACATTGTCGGCACAAGCCGGCAATAACTCGCCGAACAAAGTCTTTTTCTGCATCGCAGTGGTATGCTTAGAAAGAAGCAGTGCCTCAACAATCTTGTGCAAATACTTTTGCTTAAGCTCACCGCGCTGGATGAACCCAATCACATCGGGAATCTTTTTCCAGCCACCTTTTTGATGTGTAAGCGATATGGCCATATCCCTAGCGGCTTTTGCCTTTTCGGAGGCGTCTTTGATCTTATTTAAATAGGGCCACGCGCCGCCTAGATTGAATTCGCGGACGCATAACCAAGCCATCGCGTGAAGTGAAACAGGGTATGACAGCTCCCGTCTTTTTTTTCGTCCCGAAGCATCAATCTCAGCAAACAAGAGTTCTGCTTTTGCGTCCTGAACCAGGTTGCTAGATGCCCCGACATTTGCCTTTAGCAACCCAAGGAGCAGTTCGCCCAAACATGCTTCCTTTTCGCGTCGTATTTTTTTTGAACCAAAGCGATTTAGGGCATCTTGAGTGAACCGATGCATTTCTTTGAATATACCTTCGGCAGAATCCATTAATTGCAGGCGCTTTGCTGCTTCAGCTACCTCCGCTAGCGCCCCCGTGCGTGAGGAAATTCCGGGCACCATTTCTTTCGCAATTGAGTGGGCGAATTCCCAAAGCCACTTCCAAGCAGGGAAGGGATTGTCCCAATCAGGATTAATCTGTTTCTGCGCGAGCGCTACGGCACACAAAGAATCGATGGCCTCCACATAGTCTGATTGCGAAAGGGCGTCGTCGATCGCAGGGCGATATACTTTAGATCGTGCCCAGCTCGATTCGACTCGATTCGCTTCCCAAAAAGCTTCGTCTGTTGCGACGCGGAGCAATCGTTCTGCGAGTTGATGCTCGTTCGCCCGGAACGCGGCGGATGCAAGGTTCAATTGGAATCTGATTCGGCTATGGACTCCCGCCCGTGCCCGATATCTGCTAAGCGTTTCCTCAGCTTCAGACATGAACCTATTGGACCCTTTTGGATCGGTCAGACGAAGGACAACTGCTAATTCGCCCTTCAATACTACAAGTTGAACTGAATACGCGCTAATGCGCGGCTGACACCGGATAAAGAGTTGTCTCGATGACATGTCCTTTCTGAAATCAAGCGTGGAAAGACCGCGAGCTAGGCTCACCGGCTGCTGTATGCGACCATTCCTGTTTCCCAAGTCATCGGCCTCGCGTCCCCGGCCCTCATCATAGAGCCGACGAACCAGCTTTGCTACCGCTCGATGCGATAGTTGAAAATCGTCAATGTTACCCATCGCGAACAATGCCCAATCAATGTCAAGATGAGGACCTTCGGTTGCTTCGCTTGCGACGCGCAACCACAGTCGGTCGCGGTCTTCGGCATTAAGCATATTTGCTCCGAAGGTTAGTTTTTCGCGCCAAAATTTGATTCGCTCAAACAGTCCTGGAACCGACAGCGGTGCGGCACCTCCAATCTCTTCACCGAGCCGCAACAATTTGGCGGTGGCGTGGGCACTCGCGAGAAATGAAACGTTCTCGTTTGCGGACATTTTCACCCACGCTTCGTCGGCTTTGTAAATGGCGCGTGCAAGCAGTGAAGGTTCTCGCTCGTCGGCTGGCGCGAAAATGGACTCGAATCCTGGACGAGCGCCCGCTTCTACCACAAGAAAAACCAGTTCCCTTAACGCGTGGAAGCGCTGTTCAGGCGGAACAGTCTTTGCTTGTTCGAACACATCTTCCCATATCGGGGCGGCCTTTTCGAGGGTTCCTGTAGCGAAACCAATCATCGCATCAAGTCGTGCCCGATTGCTAAGGCATGTCACAAGGTCTTTGGGCGTGCCCTCCCACGACGGCAATTGCTGCGCGCTGATGTTGCGTCGAGCCAGCTCTGCTGGTGTAACGCAGCTAGCAATGATGCGGTTCATCACCGTCCGCATTTCCTTGAGAACTTCTTTTTGGCCGTTTCTCGCGGCAACTCGGCCAGCTTCAACCAGATTCAGCGTCGCTTGTCTCTGCAGTTGCCTTTCGCTTAGTTCGATAACTTCGGCCCACCGATTCGCTGCAGCAAGTCCCACAGTCAGGGCATTCACAGCCTTGTCATAATGCGGGTTCGTTTGATTGCGTCGGGTCTTCGGAAACACTTGTAAGACACGTCGCGCGGCAGCAAATCCCTCAGATGTCTTGAGGCCCGCTAGTTTCCCAACCAAGTCCCGTCGTGCTTCCTCATCTAAGAGTCGTTCGGCGATCTGAGGCAAACGCTGGTCGTCAGCTTGAAAGGCGCGGAAGAGTAGCTCCACAGCTACATCGGCTTCCAGCCCGTTCAGCATTGCGAGCCGCTGACCCGCCAGCCTGTGGCGAGCCTCTTCGATGTCATTTTCAGCTTTCTTCTTCCAAATGAGAATCCAAGTCGTCAAAAGGCGCATCAACGCCGTGCGTCCAAGATCAAAATGGCTCAGGACTTCAGCCGTTTGCTGAGTCATAGTCTCGAGCGGCAGATCCGACCGCTCTTGGTAGTTTAACATCTGGTTGCGTAATCTTGCGCGGGCCAACATGAGGCAGGCGACACCCTTCCAGTCAGCTTTATCAATCGCCAAAGCCAACCCGTCGCGAAGGACTTTCAACGGAAGGTCTGACTCATCGGGGAAACAGCGGGCAACCGTTGGACGATATCGCGAATCCAAGACGAACGCAGCGATCGCCGTCCAATTTTCCCTCAGGTGAGTAGCGAAATAGCGCAAAGAGTAAGTTGAGTCGGGCATTCTCGGATCTGCCCAACTTTGGCAAAGCCTGATTAACTTCTGCTCTTCTTCTCTCCAGGGAACGACAGTCCTCAGGGCATCGCGCATTTGCGGTGTCTGCAGCGCGTATTGGTCGCCAGCCCCGTCAGTGCTTCGACAAACTGAAAGCCAGCGTTCGCATTCTCCCGGGAGTCTGGGCATCTTGCCCAAGACGCGGCGGATTTCCGGCACGCTGAGATCGCCTTCGGCCGCGCAAAGAAGACCAAAAAACGACTCGTGAGTGTCATCAAACTCTTTGGTTTCGGCTTTCATCTGCCGATACTGCATCCGAACAAAATCGGCGTATTCTTCAGGCACCGCACTCAGTCGTTGCTCCCAAGATGTTTGGAGGTCTGTTACTCTTTCTAGCGTTTCGATCACATCGCCGATATAGCGCGGACATCCACCTGCACGTGTCAGAAGCAACTCGCGGAATCTGGTGCTTGCAGAGAGAAACTTAAGCGCTTCAGAGCGATTTTGCTCCAACCAAATTCTCAGACCATCGTCGCTTAGTTTCCCAATATCCAGAGACTTGTGGTCCAGTTCAGTCCACGGCTCCAAGTATCGCGCGGGCTCGTCAGTCCCGGAGGTTCGGATGGCTGCGATGACATAGGCACCTTTCGGCATTTGCCGCAAGTAGTGTGGTCTAAGGATTTCCTTTGCCTCGTCTATGCCGTCCAAGACCAAGACCACTTTGCGAGCGAGTGGGATTTCCGAGAGCTTCTCGAACAGTGTTACGATATCGCCTTCTTCGTAGTCGCGCTGTAGGTTGTCGTCCCCAAGGATTGCTGCCAAAAATAGGCCAACTTGCCGGTGAAAGTTATTCAGTTCACACGTTGCGACGTAATGTGGGTGCAACGAAAAGAAATGCCGAAACACGATGCAGTCCTCTGGCAAGTGTCGCTGCAGTATTTCAGCCATTAGGGCGGTCTTTCCGTAGCCCATTGCGCCAGTGACGAGCAAAATCCCTCCCGGTCCGCCAAGGAATTTATCGACGGCTTCCAGTGTTGATTGTCGTCCGTGGAAGGGCCGTCGTTGATACTCTTGGACCAAGAGAGCGACTTGCCGGTCCACCGTGGCGAACGAGGCAATTTTCATTCTTACCGCGGCCTCGCGAATTAGAACGCGGCAGTCATTGGCTATTGGCCTACCGACAAACGCCGGCTCGACTCGGATCAATCGGCGAAACACTTCTGCTGCGTCGTGCAGCGAAGCTTTTGGCGATGCTATTCGCTTCTGACTAAAGCTGAGGGCGCGGCGCAGAACAGCGGGGTTTTCTCTGGTGCCGGAAAGTATTTTCCCAACCAAAGGAAATAGATCGGCAAGGGGAGTTTCCACGGGAAGTCCGCCGTCGTCCTTCGCGCCGTTCTCCGGACGGAAAAAGAATCTGCAGCCAAGTCGCTTGGCGAGGGCGGCTTTTGCACTTAATCCGCCCACCGGCTGCAATCTACCGGCGCGAAATCCACCGGTGGCCAAGACGTCCAATGGATAGAATTCTGGCAATGTTGCACCACGTTCACGCTCTCGCGCCAATAAAATCGCCAACGCGATGCTCTCACCCTTGAGAGTCTCGTGGATATTTTGCTGTTCCGGTGGAGGCACCACGGTGTTAACGACGGCTGCCAACGAGTGTTCGTAATCGTCCTTCAGCCAACCCACAGCCTTCGACCAAACCTCGATTCTTTCTTGGGCACCGTCGCTTATTTCACTGGCGCCATTTAGCCGCAGCTCGAACGGAGCAACAACGGCCTCTTGGTCACCTGCGCCTTCGCGCTCCCATACCAGAGCGACAATTCCGTGACAGCACACGAAATTACGCAATCGCCCCCAAAAGCACTCCCATACCGCAGATTCTTCCACTTCTAGCTTTACGGCTGGAGGCTCCAAGGAAGGCAGCGGATTCCCGTCCAAACGCGGAGTCCGCCACGGTTGAGCCAAGTCCACGAAAGCAGTGCGAAATTCTGGAGAAAACTGGGCGTAGATCGCCCTAAACTCATCTGGCGGCACGAACTCTCCAATATAGAGCCACTGGCGCAGCCAAGTCTCGGCTAGCAGTGGAACCCTCAATTCACTCGAAATCCGCCGCGCACCGAGAAGTCGAAGCATGACGGCCAATTCGCTTTCTGATACGAGGGCAATATGCCCATGATGGTCCTCTAACAACTGGAGCAGCTTCGGTCCGATCGGTCTCATTGAGTGATTGGCTCGAGTATCACATCGGCTCCACTCTGGGTTTTTAACATCCACTCGATTCCATCGAATGGCAGCTCCGAGCCGCAGTCGCGAACTATGCCAAGTTCGTGAATATTAGGATTTCCCTTCGTTCGACCGACGACGCGCCACCCGTCTAAAACTGGCGATGGGATTTCCTTTGGCGGACAATCCCACACGACCAGCCATCGGCGGGAACCCAATTGATCGAAGTGGACAGAAAGCTGAGCTGGCTGCCCCTGCACACGAAACTCGGTCATGCCGATTTTGCTGAGTGGTGACGCTGCAAGCTTATATCGGTCCGGATTGATCAGCGGCCCAAAGGGAATTAGCCCTGGAGTTTGGGCTGAAGTGTTTAGGTCTGCCGATGTCTTGTTGGGATCGCCGAAGCGATCACCAAGTAAGTTGGAGAGAATTCGGTCGCCGGCGGCTTCCAGCCAAGCACGCCCTGACTCGGTTCTCAGGTGGTCGTCGGAGGCGCAGAATTCTTGCCAAATGGCTTTTGCCAAAGGGTCGACTCGAATGAGTTCATCCATCTCGTGGCCAATTTCTGGACTCAGCAATTTTTGCGAGTGCCTCAATAGAAGTTCTCTGAGTGTTTCTTCCTCTGATTCTTCAAGATACTTGGGATTCTCCGCGATGCGTTGAGCCAATAGTCTGAAAGTATTCTCGTTCATGGAAATGTTTGATTGAAATTCAAAGAAGTTCCTCTGGCCGTGTGCGCCCGTCAGCGGCTAGGAATTTCCGTAGTTTTTGCTTAGCGCTGTAACGCCGAGCCTTGATGACATCCTCCGTAGTGCCGAGTTGGGCGGCAGCCTCGGTATCGCTTAGGGGCGGTTGCTGAAGTTCCGTGATCCGGAGGACGGCTCGCTCTGTTTCCGAAAGCGGCGGGCGACAATGCTTGAACGCGCGAGCCAAAACAGCCTCCCACTGGGAAACGGTGTCACCCGTGACGGGAGTCGTTGGGTCGTGGAGCGTCGCGAAATCGTCCGGCGCGCTAACAACCATCCGCGGCCCGGCGCCGGGTTCCAAGAATAGCCGTTTCCTTCGAAGATTGATGATTTCGTATCTGATAACGGTCCACAACCCCGGCAACACGCTGAGCCGGTTCGAGCGGAGATGCTGGATGATTTCTTCGGATTTTTTGCTGAGGCTGGTTAAGACCCCGTCTTCCGCGTCTTGCTCGTCAAAGCAGGCCACTTTGCGCGCATAGCCAAGTAAAGCAGGGTATCGACTTTGGAAGAATTCGCGAAACAGGTCGTTATCATTCATGTGGGGTCGACTCGGCGGTCCATCATTACCGGATAACATACCGTAGAAGGTAACACTTTCCTGGGGCGCTGACCGTAAAATTACAATCGTGCGATGCGGTCGACCTCACGCCCCGTCATGAATTGAGCTACGGTTAGAGGTGCTGTCATGCCGGCAGGCAATGGATGTTAGCACGATCTGCGCTTGAACCGTGAGGACTGATGAGGCTTCCGTCGGACGCTCAAAGCACGCTTTACCTCGAGACTTGAGATCTTCCCAGCTGCGGCGCCAGCGAAGGAGATCAAGACACCCAACCCGGAACGGGTTGGGTGTTTGGAAAGGACCGATTAGTGCAATCCGGTGGTTCTACTGCGACCGCGTGGGCCAGGTCCAACGGCGGTGATCATGGGACTTCGTAGATTTCCGCCAAGGCGATGCCCGTGCTATTGGCCGCACCCGAGATCTGAATCGTATAGGTGCCAGGTTCCAGACTCAGGAGCAGCGCGGCGTCCTTGCTGTTGGGATTGAGGGCAAAGGCGCCGACGGCGGTGGTTGTTTGGACGATCTGAGAGGGGGCAGGCGCGGAGCCCCAGTTGTCGTTCGTCGCGATGACGGTGCCGTCCTTGTAAATCTTCAGCAGTGGGTCAGCGAGAGCGCCGGGCACGCCAAACGCCAGAAGGCCAGGCCCGATGCCGCGGATGAGGACGCGCTTGGGCACGTCGCCGGAGACGCACAGACCTACGATGAGCACCCCCTCCCCCGTGCCGACGGGACCGCGGATCGACATGTTCCCTAATTTGCTATCAGCGCTCGGCGTGCCCTCCGTGGCATCGTAGATTTCGATAAGGCTGATGCCCGACGCGTTGTCGACACCTTCGAGTGTGGCGGTGTAGGCGCCGGGATCCAGCGTGAGGAGGAGCGCGGCATCGCGACTGCCGGCGGGGAACGGAAACGCCCCGACCCGGACAGAGGCGGCAACTACGGCGGAAGCATTGGAGACCGACTGCCAGCTGGCATTGCTCGTGACGAGAGTGGCACCGCGGAAGACCTTGAGCTGGGCAGCCGGAAGCGGGCCGGCGACGCCAAACTGCTTCAAAGTTGGGCCGACCCCGCGGATTAAGATCTGCTTCGGGCGGGGGCCGGTGATGACGAAGCCGGCAATTGTGTTAGCCGGATTGGAGGCTATGGTCTGAGATCGCGACGAGCTGTTTGTGAGGACCACGGAACCGACGCGGCGGTCGCTGGCGCCCCTGTAGTTGAGCGGCAAGGCACCGGGACTGGTCACGCTCGCGGTGAGGATTGTGGACTCGGCCTGCACCGTGCCGGAGATTCGCGTGTTACCCGCCGTGTTGACGGTGAGCGCGCCGGACGGGTCAATCGAGCCCGCGCCGCCGTCGAGGGTCTGCGGCGTGACGGTCAGCACGTAGGCTTCTCGATCTGCCCCGAGGATGGCGTAGGCGGCGGCCGCAGTGTTGGGCGCGCTCGCCTGATAAAAACCCGATAGGTTTTGCGTGGGTCCGCCGGTGGCCGAGCGGATGCCGGCGAGGGCGAGATTGAGACCGGAAACGCTGCCGGTCAGGGCGCCGTTGGTGTCGATGCTAGCGTCGATCACGAACTCGGCGAAGGCTGCAGCGCGGCCCTCGGCAACGGTTGTGGAGGAAGAGGCTCCGGCAGTGCCGAAGCGGAAGCTGCCACTTGAGCTGAGCGCGATGTCGCGGGAGAGGAACGCGACATTCGCGCCCGGCACGTAGCCGAGAAAGCTGCCGGTGCCATCAGCGCGGACGTAAAGGGAGAATGTGCCTGCGTTGACGCCGAGGGTGCCGAAGTAGGTGCCGGCGCGGCTCGCAACGGGGGCCGAGGTGGGGCCGAGGGCGAGGTAGAAGTCGACTCGAGCGAGAAAGTCCTCCCAGCCTCCCGCGCGGCCACGCAGCACACTGGGGCAGTTTTTGCCGCTCCAATTATTGTGTTGTTTCACCTGGTCGCGCGTCAGTTTGAGTTCCCGCAGCATCTTGGCGGTGAGCCAGGCGGCGTTTTCCTCGGCTTGCGCGCGGTTGCCGTTCTTATTCATGCAGATTTCGATTCCGATCGATTGGCGATTGCCCGGGCCGCTCGCCCCGTCGCCGGCGTGCCAGCCGGACTCGGTAAAGGGCAGGTGTTGGTAGGCTTGGTGATCATCAACGGTAAGATGCCAGCCGCTGGGATTGATCGCATTGTTCGGCATAGGGTGATTGTTGGAGTCGACGCCTGTATCCGGATTCTTGACATATCTGGCGTGCATCGCGGCATCCGCGTTCGCCGCGGGATTGTCCGTGTCGTGAATGGTCACAAAACGGGGCGCCAAGAAAAAGCCGGGACGGTTGTTCCGCCCCTCAGGAATGAAGTCTTGGATGATGTGAAATGAAATCGTAGGCGACGGACCGACGCTGATCGTCAGCGTCCGCGTTGAAGACTGCTGGGGACCGTAGACTGCGCTTCCGGGGAATCGTGCGTAGTATGAGAAGGACGACTTCCCGGGAGTGAGCGGGATAGAGAAGGGGAAGCTGACATTGACGCCGCGCGCGGTGGAGGTGGCGGAACCGACGCGTATGCCCTCAACCCAGAACTCCACTGTTTGACCGCCGATGGAGTCGCGGAGACCGAAGATATTCACGCTCTCGAGCATCGCTGTAAGCGTGACCATCTGCCCAGCGGTGCCCGTTACATCGTAGGCGGTGAGAATGGTCTGCGTTGTGGTGGCAGCCGGCGTGTAGGTGACCGTGAGGGTCTTGGTGGTTGCGTTTTGAGTGGGACTATCGTCCCGAGCAACGATGGGAAGAGCGTGGACGCCGGGGCTAAGCGTTAGCGTGCGACTCCAGTTGGTCGTGGTCGAACCTGTGGCGATGCCGCCACTGGCGGCGACGCCATCAACGGTCACGGAACTGATGCCGCTGCCTCCCGTGCCGCTGTCGGTAGCGGCGCCGCTTACCGTGAAGGTGGGGATTGTGATTGTCTGGTGGTCGGTCGTGACGATCGTGAGCGTCGGCGCGATGGTATCGGCGGCGGGGGTAGCCGAGATGTTAACGGTGACGGTGACCGGCGACGAGGTGGTGGCGTTGCCCGCCGTGTCTGTGGCCACAGCGGTGAGGCGGCGCATGCCGTTTTGCGCGGTCGTGATCGGCCAACTCGCGCTGAAGGGCGTGCTCGTATCGATGCCGATGAGCGTGCCGTCGACGTAGAACTCGACCTTGGCGATCCCGTTATCATCGGCGGCGGAAGCGCTGAGAGTGGTCGACAGAGGCGTCACGAATGTCGCGCCGGAAACGGGCGCAGTGATCGCGATGGTCGGCGCAGTGGTGTCGGGTGCGGGCGTGGTAGGGATATTTACAGTGACGGAGACCGGTGACGAGGTGGTGGCGTTGCCCGCGGTGTCCGTGGCGACAGCGGTGAGGTTGCGCGTGCCGTTTTGCGCGGTCGTGATCGGCCAATTCGCGCTGAAGGGCATGCTCGTATCGGTGCCGACCAGCGTGCCGTCGACGTAAAACTCGACCTTGGCGATCCCGTTATCATCGGCGGCGGAAGCGCTGAGGGTAGTCGACAGAGGCGTCACGACTGTCGTGCCTAAAGCAGGCGAAGTGATCGCGACGGTCGGCGGCGTGGTGTCCGTCGGCGTGTAGGTGAGCGTGACAACCTTCGTGGTCCCGTTTTGATTCGGGCTGTTGTCCTTCGCGGTCACGTTGACGACATTGTTGCCGGGGCTCAGCGTGAGGGTTAAGTTCCAGTTGGCGACGCCAGTGCCGGTGGCGGTGCCGCCGGTCGCAGCCGTGCCGTTGACGGTGACCGAGACGATGCCGGAGTCGCCGGTGCCTGCGTCGGTGGCGCTGCCACTGAGCGAGAAAAAGCGATTCGTGGTGTTCCAAGAGGTCGGCACCGAGAGCGAAGGGGGGGAACTGTCGGCGCCTGGCGTAGAAGGAATATTCACGCTGACCGTAACTGGAGCGGAGGTTGTGGAGTTATTGGCAACGTCGTAGGCGCGCGCGCTAAGAGTGTGCGTGCCATTGATGGCGCTAGTGATAGACCAGGCGTAAGTATAGGGAGAGGCGGTGGCCGAGCCTTGCAGGGCGCCGTCGACAAGAAAGTCGACGCGGGCGATCGCGACGTTGTCGGCGGCGGTAGCTCCAAGCGTGGCAGTCTGCGCGGTAGTGAATGTCGCGCCCGAGGAGGGCGCGTTGAGTGCGACGCTGGGAGCCGTTGTGTCGGGCGCGTTATAAATAACCGTGATGGTCTTACTCGTGGCGTTTTGCGCGGGGCTGTTGTCGCGGGCGGTAACCGTGAGCACGGTGGTGCCGGGAATGAGCGTGACAGCGCGGGTCCAGTTGGCGGTTGTCGAGCCAGTGGCGGAACCGCCACTTGCGCTTGCACCGGCGACGGTGACGGAGCTGATGCCGTTGTTGCCCGTGCCGCTGTCGGTCGCCGTGCCGCTCACGGTGAAGGAAGCGGTTGCGACGGTTTGATTGTCCGGCGTCGTGATCGTTAGCGCGGGAGGCGTCGTATCGACTGTGGTGGTGGGAATGGCGACAGTGACGGTGACCGGCGCGGAGATAGTGACATTGCCGGCGGCGTCGTAGGCGCGGGCGGTGAGGGTATGCGTGCCGTTGCTGGCAAGGGCGATGGGCCAACCCGTGCCATAGGGCGCGGTGTAGTTCGTCGCGAGGAGTCCGCCGTTGTCATAGATTTCAACCCGGCTCACGCCCACGTTGTCTGAGGCGTTGACCAAGATCACAACGTTTTGTGCGGAGGTGAAACTGGTGCCACCGCTTGGTTGAAAAAGCGAGACGGTCGGTGCAGTAGTGTCTCCGGCGGGCAGCGTGGTGAAGTTCACGTTGTTCACGGCAGAATTCCAAATCCCGGCGGAGTTTTTCGCGTATGCGTGAACGACATAAGCGGTGCCCGGCCGGAGGCCGGTAACAGTATAGGAGAAGGAACTGCCAGACACCGGCACGCTGTAAATCACCGTGCCGGGGAAGTTGCTGTCGGTATATTCGAAGCGGCTATCAACGATACTGCTTCCGCCAGTGTTTGTGATAGAGGCATTGAGCGTGGCGCTCGTCGAGGTGACGTTACTGGCGGCGTTGGTCAGCACGCTGGGCGCGTTGGCCAAGGCGGTAATCGTAAAGGTGGTGCCCGTCGAATAGTCATTCGACGTATTCGATTGAGTGAGGACGCTGCGATTGTCTGCGATCAAGTATGCGGTATAGATGCCCGGCGGGAGGGTCGTCAGGAGTGCGACAGTGATGCTGACGGTCGTGGTGCCGCCGACGGCGAGCGACGAGGTGCTTGTCGTGGCAGTCGCGACTTGACCACCGGAGGAGTTCTTGATCTGCGCCTTCGACTCCGTAGCAGCGGCCATGGCGGTGCCACCGTTCTTGAGCGAGGCACTTACTGTGATGTTGGAGCCGGCCATGACCGAGGCCGCCGAGACTTGGGGCGCGCTGGTCCAAAGGAGGTCAGAGGTCGCTGCCGCTGCGCCATGCAATTGCAAAGAAGCGCCGCCGCCGATAAGGGCGCACGCGATCGCAACGCGGATCGAGACGAGGGCAGTGAAGACGAAGCCGAGAGCGAGGTTGCGGATTCGGCGGACGACTGCAGCGATGAGAACGCTCGTGCGAGCGGAGGTCTTGGAGCACGTTTGAGGGGCGTGTGTATTCATGAGCAAGGTGCAACCGCGTGAGAACGCTGCCTCGTGACTTTTATTTTTGCTTACATTCAAGTTTCGAAGGCGCAGACCTCCTCGCGACAATACGGCGTTTTCCGCCACCCGGAGGCGGCGCGAATCTCGGTCTTCTGCCCAGTGCGATCATCGGCCAATAGCACATCGCGAACGCATGCTCGCTTCGCTCGGAGTTGCTAGCACTGCCCCCGTCCGGCACGCCCCATTGTATGGGCGGGTCAAGGTCCGGCCTGCGGCCTCTCCACCACGCGCAAACATTCCGCTTCCCCCTCGTTGCGGACAAGTCCGCGGCCTCGGCGCTCCATCCAGCGCTTTGACTTCCGCCCATCCCGAGCGGGCGCTCAATCAGGCAGCACCCGCGATCACTCGACACAACGTTGAGTAGGGAAACGCGGCTCGCGCGAGCGCTCACCATGCGCGTTTATGAAGCCAAACTCGTTTATTCCCTCGTTTCACTCGGCGACGAAAGCCGCCTCGATAAGCCCGCCAAGATTGTGGAGTATCTGCGGTCCGCCTTTGAGGAAAATCCCATGCAGGAGGCGTTCTACGCGGTCTATCTCGACCGAAAGAATCACCCCATCGGACGCCACTTGATCACCCTTGGCACCGTGGACTCGACATTGGTCGCCCCGCGCGAGGTCTTTCGCGGCGCGATCCTAGCGAGCGCATCAGCCCTTGTCGTTGCGCACAACCATCCCTCCGGGGACCCCGCGCCAAGCCAGGCCGACGTGCGCGTAACCCGTGCGCTTCGGGAAGCTGCAAAGGTGATCGAAATCGCGTTGCTGGATCACGTAATTGTCGGCGACCTGAAGGCTGATCCGTTGGGAATCGGTCACTATTCGTTTCGCGAGGCCGGCCTGCTCTAGGCCGACCTTTGCCGGTGACTCAGAACACTCTGCGCCATCGCCAAACGTCCCGAAATTTCCTCGCACTTATTGTCACTGTCATTGTCACTTGAGGGGTCGTCACCAAACACAAAGCCCGTAACTCTTTCGAGTACGGGCTTTTGTAAGTTGGCGTCCCCACGGGGATTCGAACCCCGGTTCTTACCGTGAAAGGGTAGTGTCCTAGACCAGGCTAGACGATGGGGACTAGCACAGAGTCGGGCACGCTACGGGCCCCCCTACCCTGCGCAAGGTCAAACTTCCCTCGAATCCTCCCCCGCGACCAACCCTGCCCAACCTCTCCTCGCTGACATACTTTCGGCGCGACCTTTGCCCGCGACCTGTGCAAGAAAAACGGCGCATGACCTTCTCCGCCATCGCCTCGGCCCTCCCCCAGACCGCGGTCACCACCATCGATCACCTGCCGTTCCCCCGCATCGCCTCCGGCAAGGTCCGTGAAATCTTCGACCTCGGCGACGCCCTCCTCCTCACCGCCACCGACCGCCTCTCCGCGTTCGACGTGATCCTGCCCGACGGCATCCCCGGCAAGGGCGCCATCCTCACCCAGATCAGCAACTGGTGGTTCGCCCAGACCGGCGGCATCATCCGCAACCACCTCCTCCCCGACCAAGCCGGCGAACTCACCCGCCGCGGCCTCACCGACCCGGACCTCCAGCTCCGCAGCATGGTCGTGCGGAAACTGAAGACCGTCCCGATCGAGTGCGTCGTCCGCGGCTACCTCGTCGGCAGCGGCTGGAGCTCGTATCAGAAAACGGGCGACGTCTGCGGCCTCAAGCTCCCCGCCGGCCTGCGCCAGGCCGACCGCCTCCCCGCCCCCATCTTCACTCCGACCACCAAGGCTCCCAAGGGTCAGCACGACGAACCCATCAACGACGCCCAGGGCATCGCCATCGTCGGCGCCGCGCTCTACGAGCAGGTGAAATCGCTCAGCCTCCAGCTCTACCAGTTCGGTCATGATCGCGCGAAACAGGCCGGGATGATCCTCGCCGACACCAAGTTCGAGTTCGGCACCGACGCCGCCGGCGGCCTCTGGCTGATCGACGAGGTGCTCACGCCCGACTCGTCGCGCTACTGGCCGGCCGAGAGCTACGCGCCCAACCAGTCGCCGCCTAGCTACGACAAGCAGTTCGTGCGCGACCACCTCGTCGCGATCAAATGGAATCAGCAGCCGCCGGCGCCGCGCCTTCCGGCCGAGGTCATCGCGCGCACGCAGGAGAAATATCTCGCGGCGTTGCGGAGCCTCCTCGCGAGCTGAGCGGTGGGGCCGGTGGCCGGGAGCAGGCCGCTCCACCGCCACCGGCGTGCGCGTCGCTCACGCTCACGGCAGCGCCCGACGCCTGGCCAGGTCGTAGCGCGCCCCGTTCTGCAGCTCGAGCACCGGTGCATCCGGCGTCGCGAAGAACCGCGCGACGCCGGCGCCGACGACCGCGCCCGTGTCGCCGCGCACGATCAGCGCCGTCGCCTCGTCGAGCCCGATCCCAAGGAGCGTGCGGTGCCGCTGCAGCACGGGACGCAGGTCGTCGGCGCGACCGCGCGTGTTCACGTGCTGATCGATCGCCGTCTCCCGCAGAAAGCCAAAACCCACCTCGCGCCCCGGCGCCATCATGATGCGGTTTCCCTCCGGCGCCCCGCGCACCAGGTAACTGCCCTGAATCGTCGCGCCGGCCGAGCTGCCTCCGATCACGCCGCCCCGCTCGAGCACGGCGGACAGTTCGCGGAGCGTGCGCGTGTTCAGGTAGGCGTCGGCCAGCCGCCATTGCCGGCCACCCGCGATCCACACCGCCCGCGCCGTCCGCAACGGGGCGGCAAACGCCTCCGTGTCCGCGACCTTCGGGTCGCGGGTGTGCAGGACGGTGACGTGCGTCGCGCCCAGCGCGCGCAGCGCCCTTGCAGATTGATCATCCGTTTCCACCGTCTCGCCCGCCGTCGGAATCACCACGATCGGCGCCGTCCTGCCCCCGGCGAGTTCGAAAAACACCGGCCACAACCGCGCCATGCTGCCGCCACCCACGATCAGCAGCGTGCCGCGGGCCGGCCCCACGCGCGT
>CAZENI010000034.1:30758-31136 GCA_964513055.1 uncultured Opitutus sp. | reverse complement strand
CGCGGCCAGCGGGCTGGCGTCGTTCGCCACTGAAATCTGAGGCGCCGGGGCGCCGCGGGGCGCGAGCGCCGCCGTGGCCCGGATCCCGACCGACGCCACGCCGGGAAGCGCGGCGAGTTCGGCGGTGATGCGAGGGTCCTTGTTCGTCCAGTCGGCGCGTAGCGTCGCCACTTTCTTCTCGGCGAAGGTCCGCAGCACGTCGTCGGAGCTGAAAACCAGTTTCTTGTTCGTCTGGCAGGTCGCGCACCAGCGGGCGGTGAAATCGACGTAGATGGTGCGTCCCTCGGCGCGCAGTTTGGCCACGGCCTCCGGACTCCACGGCTCCCATACGACCGCGGGAACCTCCCCCGGTCGCGTCGCCTGCGCCTGCATCTCCCG
>CAZENI010000034.1:0-30748 GCA_964513055.1 uncultured Opitutus sp. | reverse complement strand
CCGAGCCAGAGCCCGAATGCGCCCACGACCACCAGCCCCATGAGGCCGAAACGCGCCCGGCCCGGGCTGGACCCGGGGGCGTTCCAGCGGCCGTAGATCCAGACTGCCATGGCGATCAGCACGAGGCTGAACAGCAGGCTGCGGAACCCTTCTTCGCTCGTCTGCGCTGCGAGCACCCAGATCAGGAAGCCGACGGTCGCGTAGAGCGGGAAGGCCATGAACTGCTTGAACGTCTCCATCCACGCTCCCGGCCGCGGCAGCAGTTTCACCGCCTGCGGGAAGATCGACAGGAGCAGGTAGGGCGCCGACAGCCCGAGCGCGATCGTGGTGAAGATGACGAACGACTCCACGGTCGAGACCGCGAGGGCCGCCCCGAGCGCCGGCGCGAGGAAGGGCGCGCTGCACGGCGTGGCCACGACGGTCGCCAGCACGCCGGTGAAGAACGAGCCCGCGTAGCCGGATTTCATCTGCAGGTCCGAGCCGACCGCCGTCGCGCGCAGGCCGAACTCGAACACGCCGCTCATGTTCATCGCGAACACGAGCATCACCGCCGCGAGCGCGAAGACGAAGGCGGGCTCCTGGAGCTGGAAGCCCCAGCCCAGCTCCGCGCCGCCGGCGCGCAGGATCGCGAGCACCGCGGCGAGCGACCAGAACGAGAGCAGCACGCCGAGCGTGAAGACGAGGCCGTGGGCGATGACCTTGCCGCGTTCGTGGCCGGCCTGGTTGACGAAGCCGAGGATCTTGATGCCCAGGACGGGGAACACGCACGGCATCAGGTTCAGGATCAGGCCGCCGATCAGCGCGAGGAGGAGCGTGCCGGCGAGGGAGGCCGCCGCCCCGGTGGAGCCGGCGGCGGAGAGCTGCGCCGCGACGCGGAGGCCGCGGGGCGTGCCGCTCGCGGTCCAGCCGTTTTCCGACGTGAGCACGCCAAGGAGCTGCTTCACGTTTTGCGGGCCGGTCGGATCGATCGGCACCTTCACGGTGAAGCCGCCACGGCCGTCGGGCTGCACGAGCTGCGGCAGTTCGTAGCTCGTCGCGCCATCCTCGGAGAAGAAATGGAGATCCTTCGGCGTGTGGCCGCCGGGCGACGCGGGCGAGACGGCGAGGGTGACGTGGCGGGCGTCGCGGGTGGCGGTGAGCGTCCAGCCCGGATCGGCGCGCGGGAGGCCGGCGACGGTGGCGCGGATTTTTTCGCCCCACGCGGGGTCCGGTTTCGGCGCGTCGGCGGAAATCGCGAGCGGGAGGGCGAGCGTGGCGTGGCCGGGAACGCAGATGTCCTCGCACATCAGCCAGTCGACCTCGGCCGTGAGTTCGACGCGCTCGCCCGGCCGGGCGTCGGCGGGGGCGGTGAGCGTGACGGGCAGCAGGAGATCACCCTCGTAGCCGTTGCCGACGACGTTTTTCTTGCTGTCGCGGAGGACGCGCGGGGCGGGCCACTGGATGTCTCCGGCCTTCCAGCCGGGCGGGAGTTTCCATTTGATCGTGGTGGGCAGCCCGGTGCCGGGATTGGACCAATAGGTATGCCAGTGCGGGTCGTGCACGAAGCGCAGCGCGACGGTGATCGCCTTGCCCGGCTGGACGGACGTGTCGGCGGCGACGAACGACGCCTGGACGTGCATCGGCTTGGGCGTCGCGGCGGAGGCGCGGGTGGCGAGCAGCAGCGGCAGCAGGCAGAGCGAGAGGACGAGCGGCAGACGGCGGAGCATGAGGGAAGAGCGCGGCAGGGTGGTGGAGAAGCGTGGGAGACGCAAACGCCGCCTTTTCTTCCCCGAAGGATTGGGGACGCATCTCGCGCGGTCGCCGCGCGCGGCACGATGCGAAAACGGTAACGCCGCCGTTACCCCACCCCCCAAGCGTCTCCCGCCCAGTGTAACGTAATACGTTACACTCACCGGACCCGCGGGGCGGTGGCGGTGCCGGTAATTCGAGGCAGAACGGGCGCCGGTGCGCGCTTGCGACGGCGTCCGGTGCCCGTGCAAAGTGTAACGTAATACGTTACACTGGACGGAGGGGGCGGAGTTTCCGGTTTGCAGCGGGCGGGTGGCGGGGGCAGCGAAGGGGGCGTGACGAACGCGTTTTTCCGGCTCGCATGGGCGGTGGCGATGTTGGGCGGGGCTCTCGCGGGCTGCGCGGGGGTCTCGCGCGAGACGGTGCGGCCGGGGGCCGCGGCGGCGGAGGGCGCTCCCGTCGGCCGGAGTGAGACGATGCGGTCCGCAAGAACGCGCGACGCCTACGTGCTGCTCTCGGGCGGCGGCTCGCCACTGACGAACAACTACTCGCAATACCTGCAGGCGAAGGCGGTCGCGGATTACTTCGGGCGGATCGCGCCGCCGGAGTCGACGTGGGTGTTCTTCGGCGCGGGCAACCGCGAGGGGGCGCCGACGATCCTGGCGGACGCGCGGCACGCGTTGAAGCGCGACGGCGGGCTCGTGCAGTCGTGGGTGCCCGGCGTGCTGCCGCGGAACCGGCCGGCGACACGGGAGGGTTTCCTGCGCGCGCTGCGCGAGGAGATCCTGCCGACGGTGAGTGGCGGCGGCACGCTGTATCTGTTTGTTGGCGACCATGGCGAGCTGGCAGGTGAGAAAGAGACAAGCGAGAGCGCGATCACGATGTGGCAGCTCAAGCGCGGGCGGCGGCGCGGTGCCGGGTGGATCACGGACGACAAGGAGGTGCTCACCGTGACGGAGCTGCGCTCGGCGATCGCGGCGGGTCTCGGGCGGGGGCGCGTGGTGTTCGCCATGACGCAGTGCCATTCGGGCGGCTTTCACGAGCTGGGCGTCGCGCCGGAGATGGTGCCGCCGCGCGCGTGGTTCACGGCGGTGCCGGCGTGGGCGGCGGGGCGTGCGCCGGGGCTGCGGCTGCCGGCGGCGGGCTTCACGGCGACCGACGAGGAATCGATCGCGGCGGGTTGCGATGCATCGCCGGACCCGGAGTTGTGGGCGGGCTACGAACGGTTTTTGCCGGAGAGCCTGATCGGGCTGGATCTCATGACGGGAAAACCCCGGGAGCGGGCGTGGTCCTCGTTTGCCGACGCGCACGCGCAGGCGACCTACGTGGATCAGACGATCGACAAGCCGAGGGCGACGTCGGAGCACTACCTCGAGGCCTGGGCGCGGCTGATCGAGACGCAGCTCGCCACGACGCTGACGGTGACGCCGCGAACGCAGGCGGCGGTCGCGGCGTATCAGAAAGCGGTCGACACGGGCGGGCTCGCTGCGGTGCCCGACGAGGGAGATCTGCGCGATCGGGTGGCGCAGTTCGAGCGGTTCACGCACCGGCTGGCGCAGCAGGCGCCGGCTGCGCGGGAGCTGTTGCTGACCGGCACGCGCGCGGAACTCGAGGCGGCGATCCGCGGGCGGGGTGAGCGCAGCGGCGGTGGTCCCCGCGGGCGGCGCGGGCAGATGGCGGAGCTGCGCAAGGCGTGGAACGAAACGCTGCGGCCCGCGTGGAAGGCGGCGGTGCACGGCGGGGTGGCGGCGGAGATCCCGGCGGCGGCGGTCGCGTTCGAGCGGCACCTGCTGACGCTCGAGGACGGCGGCCGGGACTTCCTGCTGACGCGCAACGAGACGCCGCTGCTCAACGAAATCTACTGGCAGGCGGGTCACGGGGAGCCCGCGAAATTCGACGCAGCCAAAGCCGATGCGGTCGCGCGCTGGGGCGCGACGCGGCGCGCGCAGATCGTGGCCTGGGGCGCGCGCAGCGCCGAGGCGGCGGTGCGGGCGGCGGCGGAGAAGATCGGCCCGGGGCCGGTGTTCGTCGAGGAGCCGGCGGCGACGCTCACGCGCAAGACCGCGGCGGAGCGGGTGCTGTTTTACCGGCGCGTTCTGGCGGCGTGGGAGTTTCTGGTCGCGATGGATCATCAGCCCGCGCTCGCGGAACTGCGCGCGTTGATTGAGTTGGAGCAGACGCCGCTGCGGCCGGGCGCGTGAGGCGCGGAGGCGGCCCGGGCTTGCCTCGCGGTTGACGCACCTCAGCGTCGGTGCCGATGCATACACGGATTTTCGGCGCGACCGGGCGCGCGGTGGGGGAGGTCGGGCTCGGCACGTGGCAGTTGGGCGCGGGCTGGGGCGATGTCTCGGAGGAGACGGCGCTCGCGACGCTGCACGCGGCCTATGAGGCGGGCACGACGCTCTTCGACACGGCGGATGTCTACGGCATGGGGCGCGCGGAGAAACTCATCGGCCGCTTCCTCCGCGAGACGCCGGGAGCCCGCGAGCGCGTTTACCTCGCCACCAAGCTTGGACGCTTCTCGCCGCCGGGTTGGCCGGAGAACTTCTCGCGGGCGGGCATCCGCCAGCACACGGAGGCATCGCTCGCCCGGCTCGGCGTCGACGCGCTCGATCTCACGCAGCTCCACTGCGTGCCGTTCGCGGTGCTGCAGCAGGGCGAGGTCTTCGCGCACCTGCGCGAGCTGAAACGCGAGGGGAAGATCCGCGACTTCGGCGTGAGCGTGGAGTCGATGGAGGAGGCGGATTTCTGCGTGCGCACCGAGGGCGTCGCGGCGCTCCAGATCATCTTCAGCATTTTCCGGCAGAAACCGATCCACACGCTCTTCGCGGAGGCGAAGCGGCGGCGCGTCGCGCTGCTCGTGCGGCTGCCGCTTGCGAGCGGGCTGCTGGCGGGGAAGTTTACGGCGGCGACGACGTTTCCGGCGAACGATCACCGTCATTTCAATCGCGACGGCCAGCAGTTCAACGTCGGCGAGACCTTCGCCGGCCTGCCGTTCGCGAAAGGCGTCGAGCTGGCGGACGCGTTGAAACCGCTCGTGCCCGCGGGGCTGGCGATGAGCGATCTGGCGCTGCGGTGGTGCCTCGATTTCGACGCAGTGAGCGCGATCATCCCCGGGGCGCGGAATCCGGAGCAGGCGCGCGCGAACGCGCGCGTCTCGGCGCTGCCGCCGCTGGGCGCGGCGCTGCACGGGCGGCTGGCGGATTTCTATGAGCGCGAGGTGGCGGCGCACATCCGCGGGCCGTATTGAGAAGCAGCCGTTCGAAGACGGTGGAATGTGGAAAGCGGGAAAGTCGGAAACGCGTTCGAACGCACCACGAGCGCAGCGTCGTTGACACCTTCTTCCGCGCCTGAGCGTCTAGGCGCTCACCCACGATGCCGCGCTCCCACCGCCTCCTCGCCTGCGTCCTGCCGTTGCTGCTTGCCCCGCTCTGCGCCCAGAGCGGCGACCGGCGCGGCGAGACCCAGGCCCCCGTCCCCGCCCACATCAAGATTCCGCCGGCCCCGGTGCGCACGCCCGAGCAGGAGGCGGCGACGTTCACGCTCGCGCCCGGCTTCCGCGCGGAGCTGATCGCGAGCGATCCGCTGATCGCCGATCCGATCGCGCTGCAGTTCGGGCCGGACGGCCGGCTCTGGGTGCTCGAGATGCGTGGCCTGATGCCGAATGTGAACGGCGACGGCGAAAACGCGCCCGTGTGCCGCGTGACCGTCCTCACGGACACGGATGGCGACGGCCGCTACGATCAGCGCGTCGTGTTTGCGGACAAATTGGTGATGGCGCGCGCGCTCGCGCTCGTCGGCGACGGCCTGCTCGTGGCCGAGCCGCCGAAGCTGTGGTTCTTCCGCGACACGAACGGCGACGGCGTGGCGGACGAGAAGAACGAGATCGCGGGCGACTACGGCGACGTGAAGAACCCGGAGCACACCGCCAACGGCCTGATGCGGGGGCTGGACAACTGGATCTACTCGGCGAATTTCACGGCGCGCTTCCGTTACCTCGGCGAGGGCAAATTTTCCCGCGAGCCGACGGTGACGCGCGGCCAGTGGGGCATCACGCAGGACGACGTCGGCCGCATTTTCTACAACAGCAACAGCGACCCGCTGCGCCATGACGCGCTGCCGACCGCGTATCTGCGGCGCAATCCCGGCTTTGCCGCCGCGGGCGCGAACCTCCAGCTCGTGCCGGGCAACCTCCGCATCTGGCCGGGGCGCGTCACGCCCGGCGTGAACCGTGGCTACCGGATCCTCGACGCGGAGGGCCGGCTCACCGCGATGACGGCGGCGTCCGCGCCGGTGATCTACCGCGGGGCGCTGTTCCCGGCGGAGTTCGCCGGCGACGCCTTCGTGCCGGAGCCGTCGGGCAACCTGATCAAGCGCATCAAGTTGGTGGAGACGGACGGCGTCCTGAAGGGGGCGAACGCCTACGAGGGCACGGAGTTCCTCACGTCGACCGACGAGCGTTTCCGGCCGGTGAGCCTTTACAACGGCCCGGACGGCGCGCTCTACGTCGTCGATCTCTACCGCGGCATCCTGCAGCACCGGATCTACATCACGAGTTTTCTGCGCAAGCAGATCGAGGAGCGCGGGCTCGACAACGGCATCGCGCTCGGCCGCATCTGGCGGATCGTGCCGGACGGGGCGCCGCGGGCGAACTACGCGGGCATCGCGCTCGCGCGGGCCGCGACGCCGGCGCTGATCGAGCAACTCGGCGATGCCAACGGCTGGGTGCGCGACACCGCGCAGCGGCTGCTGGTGGAGCGCCGCGATCCGGCGGCGGTGGCGGCGCTGCGCGCGACGGCGCTCGCCGCGGGCCGGCCGGCGCTCGCGCGGCTGCATGCGTTATGGACGCTGGAGGGGATCGGGGGCGGCGCGCTCGATGCCGCGACGGCGCTGGCGGCGCTGGCGGATCGCGATCCGCGCGTGGCGGCGGCGGCGGTGCGCATGAGCGAGCCTTTCCTGCGGAGTGCGGGGAAGAACGTGGCGGCGGCGGATCCCGAGGTGCTGGCGCGCGTGGCGGCGCTCGTGAAGACGCGCCCCGAACCGGCCGTGCGCCTGCAGCTCGCGCTCACGCTGGGCGAGGCGAAATCGGAGGCGGGTGACGCCGCGCTGCGCGAGCTGGTGATCGCGGCGGGCCAGCAGCCGCTCCTTGCCGACGCGGTGGTGAGCGGGCTGGGCGGACGCGAGAACGCGTTCATCGAGTCGCTGGTGAAATCGGCGGCCGCGCAGGAGCGGGGCGGCGAGGTGCTGCGCCTGGCGACGAGCGCGATCTTCAAGTCGGGGCAGGCGGCGCGGATCGAGCGGGTGCTCGGCATCATCGGGGCGGAGGTCACGCCCGAGTGGGCGCGCGTGCCGATGCTGGCGGGCGTGCGGCATTTCCTGCCGAAATCGCCCGACGGCAAACCGTTTCCCGCGGGCATCCCCGTGGAGCCGAAGGCGCTGATCGCGCTGGCGGAGCGAAAGGGATCGCCGGCGGCGCCGATCGCGACGCAATTGCTCACGCACTTGCGCTGGCCGGGCAGGCCGGGCGGGGTCAGCACGGCGCGGCCGCTTTCGGCGGACGAGCAGAAGCTGTTCGAACAGGGGCAGGCGCAGTTCGCGGCGTTGTGCGCGGCGTGTCACCAGCCCAACGGCCAGGGGCTCGCGGGGCTCGCGCCGTCGTTGATCTATTCGAAGTGGGTGATCGGCGATCCGCGCGTCCTCGCGCGCATCGTGCTCAACGGGAAGACGCAGGAAAATCTCGTGATGCCGCCGTGGAAGGCCGCGCTCGACGACGGCAGCATCGCGGCGGTGCTCACGTTTCTCCGCCGTTCGTGGGGGCACGAGGCCGAACCCGTGCCGCTGGCGGTGGTGGCCGAGGCGCGGAAGGACACCGCGACGCGCGAAGAGCCGTTCAGCGACGCGGATCTGCAGGAACTGGTGCAGGCGCTCGGGCCGGAACGCGTGCGGCGCAGCCGGTAACGGGACGCGGATCGGAGATTCCGCCACGGGTGGGCCGGCCGGGAAAAGCAGGCGCCCACCTACTCTGCGGCGCGGGCCGGAAGCGCCAGAATGGGCACGCGCTGCAAAGGCGCGACGATGACAACCTCCCTCCGCTTCCTTCGCTCCTGTTTTCGCGCCCGCGCGCAGCACGCTTCCGTGCCGGGCTCCGCCGCGCTGGCGGCGCTCGGGCTCGCGTTGTGCGCGAGTCCGCTGCTGACGGTGGCGGCGCGGGCGGACCTGCTCGTGTTGAACCGGGGCGGCGGCGGCAGCGGCGTCAACGGGCCGCAGGCGGTGCTGCGCTTCGACGACACCACGGGCGTGCCGCTCGGGCGCTTCGGGCAGGTCGGCGAGGCGTTTACGGCGATGTCGCTGACGTCCGCGGGCGAGCTTTACGTGGCGTCGAACACGCTCGGCGCGATCGAGAACCAGCGGTTCAACGGGGCGGGGGAATTTCTCGGGACGGCGGGCGCCGGGGGCGGCGCGGTGTATCGCGGGCTCGAGGGCGAACTCTACGGCATCGTGTGGTCGGCGGATCAGGCGACCGGCCGGATCGTGCGGCACGGCGCCCGGGCGGCGACCTTCATCGCGACGGGTGCGGGCGGCATGACGAGACCGGAGGCGGCGCTGCTGGGGGCCGACGGCCGGGTCTACGTCGTGGATCGCGCGATCGGCGTGCTGCGCTTCGACGCCGTGACGGGCGCGTGGGTCGATGTATTCGTGCCGAATGGACGCGGCGGGCTCGCGAGCCCGTGGCGGCTGGCGTTCGGCCCCGACGGGCGGCTCTACGTCACGAGCGGCGGCACGCAGGATGTGCGGCGCTTCGACGGGGTGACGGGCGCGTGGATCGACACGTTTGTGGCGGCGGGCCGCGGCGGGCTGAGCGAGCCCGGCGGCCTCGCCTTCGGGCCCGACGGCCACCTGTGCGTCGTGAGCCGCGGCACCGGCCAGGTGCTGCGCTACGACGGCGCGAGCGGCGCGTTTCTCAACGTCGCCGCGACGCATCCGGATTTGCGTTCGCCGCTGGACATCGTGTTCACGCCGGCGGTGGGGGCGGCGGGCGCCGGGTGGCATTGACGGAGCGCGGAACGTGAACGCGCCGGCGAGATTTCCGCCGGAAGCGGCGGTGAGTTAGGGTTCGACCGGCGGCGCTGGTTCGCCGAGAATGCGGCCCGTCGCCCGAACCCAGATGCGTTTCGCCACGATTCTTCCCCGCGCGTCCCTGGAGCAAGTGCCCGTGGTGGCCGCCCCGGATGGCACGTGGATCGAGCTGGCGGCGTTGATTGGCCGGGAGGCGCCGCGGATGCGGCCCGCGCTGCCTTGGCTCATGTCGCACGGGCGGCCGCAGCCGGAGCGGATCGCGACGTGGAAGGGACCGCGCTACCGGGAGAGCGAGTTCGCGTTTCTGCCGCCGGTGGTGCGGCCGCCATCGTTCCGCGATTTCCAGGCGTTCGAGCAGCACGTGAAGACGGTGCGCGGCCGCCGCGGACAGGTGGTGCCGCCGGCGTGGTATGAGCTGCCGGTGTTTTATTTTTCCAATCCCAACGCGCTCGTCGGGCACGACGCCGAGGTGTGCGCGCCGGCCGGCTGCGGGGAGCTGGATTACGAGCTGGAGCTCGGGATCGTCATCGGGCACGCGGGCCGCGACATCGCGCCGGAGAAGGCCTGGGACCACGTCTTCGGCTTCACCATCGTCAACGATTTCAGCGCGCGGGATCTGCAGCGGAAGGAGATGACGGTCGGGCTCGGCCCGGCGAAGGGCAAGGATTTCGCCACGGCCGTGGGGCCGTGGCTGATACCGCGGAGCGAGTTCGCCGATCGCATCTCAGGGGCGAAGCTCACGCTGGAGATGGGCGCGCGCGTGAACGGCCGCGAGCTTTCGCGCGGCAACATCGCCGCCCTGCACCACTCGATTCCGCAGATGATCGCGCACGCCTCGCGCGACGCGGAGCTCTTTCCCGGCGATCTCCTCGGCACCGGCACGGTCGGCACCGGGTGCATCCTCGAACTCGGACCGGAGAACACCGGCGGCTGGCTCAAGCCGGGCGATGTCGTCGAGCTGGAGATCGAGCGGATCGGCGTGCTGCGGACGCGCATCGGGGCACGGCCGGGATCGCGCTGAGGGCGCGGTTGGCTCAGTTCCCCAGCGCCGCAGCGTCCGCGGCGGCGCTAGCGCGGCACAGGCCCTTCGCCTCGTTCAGGGTCCGGCAGTCGGCCTTGAGTTGCACGCCGTTCCGGCTCACCGCCCAGCGAATCACCAGGCCCGCGTCGCTCGTGGTGTCCGAGCGGATGCAGGAGAACGTGTGGCCGCCGGTGACGGCTTGGTGGTGATGAGGACCGACGATGCGAAACAACACATCGCAGCGTCCCGGCGACGCGGGGTGCGTGCAAGCCTGGTCATGGCGGCGGCGGCCGGCGGTGCGGGCGCGCCGCCGGGTGGCGCGGGGTCGCGTCCGGCGCGCGGAGCGGAGACCGGCGGGGCGGCTGGGAGAGGGATTCTCCCTGTGGCGCGGCCCGCGCGCGGGCGGGCGCCGCGCGACGTTTCGCGGGCGCCGGGGCGGACCGGATGACGCCGCATCGGGAAATCGCCCATGCAAGAATCAGGGCGGTCCGGCGCCGGCGATCGCGGGTCAGGTGGCGCGTCGGCTGGTGGGCGGCCGGGCCGCGGGCGAAGGGCGAAAGGCCCCGCCGTCGTTCTGCCAACTCCCCACGGCGATCCCCGGCGTCGACCTGACGGCCGCCAGCACCGGCTGGGGTGGCGCATCGCTGGCGGACTCACCGGCCCGGAGCAGTTCGATCAGAATGGCCGCCATCTCCCGGTGATTGCGGGCGACCTGCGCCAGAATGAGTTCGCGCTGGCCTTCGGTGGCCTGGGCGATGAGCCGGTCGATGGTCTCGATGGCACGCTGATGCTGGGCGACGAGGAGCGGAAGCTGGCCGATGCTGTCGGCCTCGCCGTTCGGGCGTTTTGCGCGGGCCAGCCGGATCGGCGCGGGGCCGGCCGCCGCGAACGCCGGGTGGGCGGGCGACCGCTCGTAGCGCTGCTCGAGCAGCGCGATGTTGTCGCCGAGGCGCAGGTGCTGGTTGCGGAGGATGCGGTCGATCACGCTGGCATGGGGCCCTTTGAGGGAGTCCAGGTATCCATCGGTCGAGGACTGGAGGTGGTGCTCCCGCTCCAGCATCGAATCGAAGTCGCGGACCGCCGCGGGTGCGCCCGGGGCGGGCGGGGGGAGGGATTCGGCCGGGTTCGGGTCGCGCATCCCTCAGAGTGTCGCGCGGGCGGGGAAGGTTGCCGCGGCGGCCGAGAAACCGGCGGAATCGGCGACACGCCTGGCGCGGGCGGGCCGCACCGCGGGCCGCCGTATCCGTTTTCTGCGTGCGCGCGCGGCGCGGTCGCCCGCCGGACGTTAGGCGGCCGGCGCGAAGTCCGCGCTGGCGCGGCAGGCGTCGATCTCGGTGCGGCGCCGGTCGGGCGGCCAGCCGGCGGCGTCCGCCATCCAGCCGGCCACCTGCTCCAGCGTGCTGGCCGAGGCGCGGTGATAGTAGTGCCAGCCGCTGCGCCGCAGGAGGATGTCCTCAAGTTTCTCCGCCCATTCGTGGCGCACATAGTGCTCCACCGCCTCGCGCGACCACGGGGCCGGCAGGATGCCGCTGAACGGCGTCGCCTGCGCGGCCGTGAGCAGCGTCTCCTCCGCGGTGCGGCAGGGCTGCGCCGCGGTGCCGAGGTGCCGCACGATCTGGTTGACGGCCTGCTCGGACATGAGGCGATAGGTCGTGAGCTTGCCGCCGGCGATGTCCCACCAACCCGGCTCGGGGCTCTTGATCTGGTGGGCGCGCGAGATGTCCGACGGCGAGCCGTCGGGATTGGCGATCAACGGGCGCAACCCGGCCCAGGTGCTGACGATGTCCGTCTCGCGCAACGCGATCGACGGGAAGAACTCGTTCACGGTGCGCAGCACGTAGGCGACATCCTCCGGCTCGGTCGAGACGGCTTCGGGCGCGCCGCGGTAGTCGGTGTCAGTCGTGCCGATGATGACGCGTTCGCCCCAGGGCAGGACGAAGAGCAGGCGCTTGCCCTCGGTGATCACGACGGCGGACGGCACGGGCAACCGCGAGCGCTCGATCACGAGGTGGATGCCCTTGCTGAGGCGCAGTTTCACGGCGCTGTGCGGCACCTGGTCGGCCCAGGGGCCGGTGGCGTTGACGATGGTGCGGGCGCGGAGCGTGCGGCGCGCGGGCGTGGCACCGGAGCCACCCTGGAGATCCTCGATCTGGCAGGTCCACTCGCTCCCGCTGCGCTGCGCGTCGAGGAAGCGCGTGTAGTTGAGGAGCGCGGCGCCGTGGGTCTCGGCGGAGCGGAGGGTGTCGATGACGAGGCGCGCGTCGTTCGTCAGGGCGTCGAAATAGCGCACGGAGCCCGCGAGATCATCGGCGCCGAGGGCGGGAATCATCGCGTGCGTCTCGTCGCGGGTGAAGCCGCGCGAGGGCTGGAAGTTCCGGCCGCCGCAGAGGAGATCGTAGAGTTTCACGCCGATGCGGAGCTGCCAGAGCGGACGGCCTGAGCCGCGATAGGTCGGGAAGACGAACCCGAGCGGCTCCGCGAGGTGCGGGGCGATCTTGTGCACGATCTTCTTCTCGAGGCTGGCCTCGCGCACGAGGCCGACGCGGCCCTGCTCGAGGTAGCGCAATCCTCCGTGCAACAGGCGGCTCGAGCGGCTGCTCGTGCCCGACGCGAAGTCGTGCTGGTCGACGAGTCCGACGCGCAGGCCGCGCATCGCGGCATCGCGGGCGACGCCGCTGCCGACGATGCCGCCGCCCACGACGAGGACGTCGAGGGGAGATTCCGTGAGCCGCGCGAAGGCGCGGCTGCGTTTCGTAACCGGTGCTGTGCTCATACGGAAAGGGCGGGGCGGCGCGCGTCCGCCAGTTGCGCGCCGAACTCGGCGAGGCTGGGAACGATTAGGTGCGGCGGAAATTCGGCGTGCGCGGCGTCGCGGGCGGTGGCCTCGCCGGTGAGGACGAGCACGCCGAACGCGTTCGCGCGATGCGCCATCAGCACATCGGTGTAAATGCGATCTCCGACCATCGCGATCTGGGCGGGCTGCAGGCCGTGCCGCGCGAGGATGCCGCTGAGCATCGTGGGGTCGGGCTTGCCGAGCACGATGTCGGGCGCGCGGCCCGTGGCCTTCTCCAGCATCGCGCAGATCGAGCCGCAATCGACCAGCACGGTGGGCTGATCGGTCGGGCAGACGAAATCGGGATTCGTGGCGACGAAGGGCTTGCCCTGCTGGATCCACCACGCCGCGCGGCAGACGCGTGGATACGAGAGGGTGAGGTCGAAGCCGACGACGACCGCATCGGGCACGTCGCCGGCCTCCTCGGCGGTGAGCGTGTAACCGGCGTCGCGGAACTGCGAAAGCATGCTCGGCGTGCCGAGGGCGAAGAGCCGCCGGACCTGCGGATGCCGCGTGCGCAGGCAGTCGATCGTCGCCTGCGTCGAGGTGTAGAGTTCGTCGGCGGTGGCGTTCAGGCCCATCTTCCGCAGGTGCGCGAGATAGTCGGCGGTGCTCTTCGACGGGTTGTTCGTCAGGAAGGTGCAGCCGATGCCGAGCGCACGCATCTGCGCGAGGAAGGGCAGCGTGCACGCGAAGAGCGTGCCGCCCTTGTAAATGGTGCCATCCATGTCGAGGGCGACGTGCGCGATGGCGCGCAGGCGCTCGGCGAGCGACGGGGAGACGGAGGGAGCGGTGACGGAGGGAGCCATTACGAGGAGAGGGCGGAGGCGCGTTCGCGCGGGATTTCCCAGCTCGCGCCGGGCCCGAACAGACCGTCGAGTGCGGCGTCGAGCGTCCCGGTGCGGACGGCGAGATCGAGGACGGTGAAGCGGCGGCGGATGTGTTGGGCGCGCAGGAAGCTGGTGCGCACGCGTGCGCGCGTGAGCCCGATCTCCCCGGGCTCGGTCGGCGCGCCGACGGCACGGAGCCGGCGCTGCACCTCGGCAAGTGGGATCAGTTGCGTGCGGAGCTCCTCGCGCAACGCCGGCCAGCCGGCGCGCAGCCGCTCGAGCTGTGCCCCGAGCTCGGCGGGCGAAGGCTGCTTCGCGAGCGTCTCGGTGACCGCGGTCTCCACGAACTCCGTCCCGACGAACAGGCGGCGCGCGCGCGATTCGGCCGCGTTGTGATCCGGCCAGGCCGCGACGCAGCGGGCCACGTCGAGCCGGTCGAACGGCTGCGCGAGCAGTTGCTCGTAGAGCGCGGTGACCGCGAGCGTCGCGAGCCCGACCTTGAAGCCGTGCGACGGCGCCGTGCCGTCGTGGGTGTGGTGCTCCATGTCCCACAGGTGGCTGAACTGATGTTCCGCGCCGGAGGCGGGCCGGCTCGACTTCGACCACTGCATCGCGAAGCCGCCGAGCATCAGGCCCTCGACGAGCGGCCCGATCGCGGATGCGAGGCCGGCGCGGGCGCCCGCCGGATCGGCGAGCGCGGCGCGCAGGCCGCCCTGCACGATCGCCCACGCGCGTGGGTCGATCGCCTCGGCGCCGAGCGCGTCCGCGAGGATCCAGTCGGCGCCGGCGGTGATCTTGGCGAGCAGGTCGGCATAGCCGGACGCGGTCATCTCGGGCGGCGCGCGGCCGATGACATCGAGGTCGGCCACGACGGCGCGCGGGGCCGGGCAGTTGAAGGTCTGCTTGGCGCCTTGAAACGTGATCGACGCGCCGAATGCCGTGTAGCCGTCCATCGAGGCGGCGGTGGCCACGCAGAGGTAGCCGGGCCGGCCGGCGCGGTGGGCGGCGAGCTTGGCGAGATCGTTGATCGTGCCGGAGCCGACCGCGATCGGGATGGCGTCGTGCGTCCGCAGCGAGGCCTCGAGCTCCTCGACGAATCGGAATTCCGCATACAGCGCGGGGTCGCGGTAGACGAACGGCGCCTCGCACGCCACGCCGGCGGCGCGGAGCCCGTCGATCACCGCGCGGGCGGCGAGGGCAAAGGTCTGCTCGTCGGCGACCACGACGGCGCGGCGGCTGGGAAACTGCTCCTGGAAGACGCGGGCGGTCTGGCCGAGCACGCCGGGGCCGACGATGAGCGCGCGCGTCTCGCGCGCGCAACCCAGCGCCTCGGCGAGGGTGAGGGTGGTGGCGGGCGGCACGCTCATCGCTTTGCCTTCGCGGCCTGGCGGGCGGCGTAGTAGGCCTTGATCTCGCGCAACGTGATGTCGGGATAATCCGTGGCGAACGACATCACGCCGAGATCGAGGAGCTGGCCGTAGACTTTGGGATCGTCGGTGTAGGGAAATGTCTGGAACGTCACGCCGTGCGCGCGGAGGTCGTCGCCGACCTCGCGCAGGAAGGCGTTGCGGAGGCGGAAGGGATTGTCGGCCGGGCTGGCGTCGGCCGGCGGCGCCCACGTGTCCTTGGTCTCCTTCGGATAAACGTGGATCTGCACCTGGGTGATGCCGGCGTAGTTCGTCGCGCGGTGGGCGGCGAGGTCCTGACGCAGCTCGGCCTCGTTGCCGTGCATCCAGAGGAGCGTCGCGGACTCCGGCACGATCGCCTTCCACTCGCGGAGTTCCGCGACCTTGCGCGAGGCGAGGACGATTTGTTTTTCGAGGCCGTATTTCCGGACCTCGGCGGCGAGGCGCGGAAACTCGATGCTCTTCACATCCATGTAGAGGTGACGCTCGGGCCGGCCGCGCATCAGCTCGAAGATCTTCGCCATCGGCACGACGCGGCGGCCGGCGAACTGCGGGCCCTTCCAGGAACCGACATCGAGCTGCGCGAGTTCGGCGTAGGTGAGGTCCTTGACGCCCTTCTTCTTCAGTTCCGGCGACGCGTCCTTCACCACACGCGCGAAGTTGTTGTCGTGAAACGGCACGATCACGCCGTCCTTCGTCATGCGCAGATCGCACTCCGGATAGATGCCGAGCTTCCACGCGAGCTCAAAGGACTCGATCGTGTTTTCCTCCGCGAGGTAGCCCACGCCGCGGTGGCCCTGGATGATGATGCGCTCGGGCGGGAGGTGGTCGGTGACGTTCCACGCGGTGGCGGGCGTGGCCGCGCGCGCGGCGGAGGGGAGCAGGGCGGCGAGAGCGAGGGCGCAGGCGAGGGGGAGGCGGGTGGGTTTCATTTGCGGGCCTTTTTCTTGGGGGAAGGGGCGGCGGCGCCCGGCGTCGCCAGCAGGGCGGAGGCGCCGACCTCGTCGATCACGAGGGACTTGATCACGCCGCCGCGGATGGCGGCGAGGATGGCGGCGGTGCGATCGTGGCCGGAGACGACGCCGATCACCTGCGGGATCTTGCGGAGCTGATCGACCTGCACGCTGATGACGCGATCGCGCCAGGCCGTCGCGCACTCGTCGCCGGCCGCATCGATGAAGCGGCCGCAGACCTCGCCCACCGCGCCGGCGCGTTCGAGCTCGCGGATCATCGTGGCGTCGAGCGTGCCGCGCTCGACGAAGACGGAATTCGCCAGCGTGCCGAGGCCGACGAGCGCGACCTTCGCGCGGCCGAGGTGCTCGTGCACGCTGCGGACCTGCTCGAGCTGGAGCAGGGCGTCGCGCGTGCGTTTCTCCGGGATGAACGCGGGCGTGTTGAGCGAAAGGAAGATGCCGCCGAGCCGCTGGGCCATCACGCGGCCGACCTCCTGGGCGTCGAAGACGCTGACGTTGGAGTCAACGCTGCCCATCGCCTGCACGACGGTGAGGGACTTGGTGCGCACGCCCGGGAGGTGGTGGACGAGCTCATGCAGCGTGCGGCCGCCGGCGAGCGCGACGACATCGCGCGGCTCGATCAGGGCATCCACCGCCGCCGCGCCGAAGTGCCCCACGGCGCGCCGCAGGTCGGCGCCCTCGAGGCCGTCGCTCGACTTGATCACCACCGCGGTCTGCAGCCCGAAGCGCGCGCGGAGCTGCTCCTCGAGCTCGCGCCGCCGCGGATCGTAGTCGGCCACGGTGATGCGCACGATGCCGCGCTCCTTGGCGAGGGCGAGCAGGCGCGAGACCTTCGCCTGCGAGACCTTGGCGAACTTCGCCACCTCGCTCTGGCCCAGGCCATCCAGGTAATACAACCGCGCCACGAGGCGCAGGCGGTCATCTGAATAATCATTCGGCATGTTTACCGATTCAGGGTGGCGGCCTCCCGGCTGTCAAGCGGAGGACCGGCGACTTTCTATGCGCATAGACCCGCGCCGCCTCCGGCATAACGATTCGCTGAATAGGCACCGCGACGGCCACCGGATCGTAACGTCGGTCGCCTTGACGGCGGGAGCTGATTGGCTGATAACTCATGAATCGACATGCTGAATGGTTATTCAGAGTCGAATTCCCCTATGCAAACCCTGACGTTTCGTGTGCTCCGCGGCTTGGCGTTCCTTGGGCTCGGCGCGCTGGGCGCCCTGGCGCAGCCGGCGGCGACCGGTGTCGTCTTCGGCCGCGTCTTCAACTCCGCCACGCGCGGTTACCTCCGCAACGCCGAGGTGCGCGTCGAGGGCACGAATCTCGTCGCCTACACGGAGGACGCGGGCGGCTACCGCCTCACGGGCGTGCCCGCCGGCGACGTGACCCTCACGGTCACTTACACCGGCAGCCAGTCCGCGACGGCGCAGCTCCGCATCGGTGCGGGCCAGACGGTCACGCGCGATTTCGAGTTGGAGAGCGCGGTCTTCCGGCCGGCGGGCGCGGCGGGAGCGAAGGAGGAGGTGCTGCAGCTCGGGGCGTTCGTGGTCTCGAGCGAGCGCGAGGGCAACGCCAAGGCGATCATGGACCAGCGCGCGGCGCTCAACGCCAAGAGCGTCGTCGCCACCGACAACTACGGCGACCTCACGATGGGCGACGTCGGCGAGTTCATGAAATACCTCCCCGGCGTGGCGCTCGACTATCTCGAGGTCGACACCAACGCCGTGCGCATCGGCGGCCTCGATCCGAAATACGCCACCTTCACGCAGGACGGCAACCGCATGGCCGCGGGCAACCCGACCTTCGACGCCAACAGCCGCGGCAACACCTTCGAGCAGATGTCGATCACCGGCATCGAGTCGATCGAGGTGAACAACACCCTCACGGCGAGCATGGACGCCGACTCGGCGGCGGGTAACGTCAATCTGCGCAGCAAGAACGCCTTCGACCGCAAGGGCCGCCAGGTCGTCTACCAAGCCTACGCGATGGGCACGACCGACTCGATCAAGCTCTCGCGCAGCTACCTGCCCGACGACCGCAAGCACCACACCGTCTTCCCCGCCGGCCAGCTCGGCTACGCCGACGTGTTTCTCGGCGGCCGGCTCGGCGTGGAGGTGAACACGAGCTTCAACAAGTCCTACATCTTCCAGGACCGCCACCAGCTCGAATACAACTACACCAACCCCGCGCGCCCCGTCATCACCGGCCTGATGTGGCGGCCGGGCCCGAAGGTCGCGACGCGCATCGCCGGCACCTTCAGCCTCGATTACAAAGTCTCGCCCGAGCTCGTGTTCTCGCTCCGCAGCAGCTACTCGCACTACGACGTCGAGTTCTTCAACCAATACACCTGGCTCCGCGCCAACGTCGCGCAGATCACGGCGGACTCGACCCTCACCCGCGTCACCGCCAGCGCGACCGCCAACGCCAACACCCGCCTCGGCACGGAGTATTCGCACCGTCACAATTATCAGGATACCTACACGCTCGGGCCGCGGTTCGAGTTCAAGCGCGGCTCCTTCACCGCGACGCTCGGCGGCAGCTACTCCCGCTCGCTGACGCAGAACAAGGACCGCGAGGACGGCTTCTTTCGCAACACCAACAACCGCGTCACGCGGATGAGCTGGGCGGCGGAGCGCAGCGACGCCGATTCCCCCGAGTGGACGATCCGCCAGCTCACGGGCCGGCCGTGGTCCGACCCCGCGAGCTGGGGGCGTGACGATGCGTTTGCGAACAACATCCTGAGCAATGCGAACAAGGGTAAGGCCCAGAATTTCTCCGGCTACCTCAACCTGAAGAAGAGCCTCCGCCTGCTCGAGCTGCCCATCGAGGTGAAGACCGGCCTCGCGACGCGGCTCTCGACGCACGCGCTCACGCAGGGCGACCAGCAGTGGACCTACGTCGGCCCGACCGGCGTCGCCGCCGGCCAGCTCACCTCGCCCGTGCTCGCGACGCAGCGCTACCGCTTCAACCCCGGCCTCGGCGGCAACGCCATCGACCAGAACTGGCGCGCCGACGATACCTACGGGATGTATCGGCTCTACCAGGAGCACCCGGAGTATTTCCTGCCGAACACGATCACGAATTTCCGCAACACCCTGATCGGCGCCCGCTCGGTCAAGGAACAGATCGATGCGGCCTACCTCGAGGGCAACACCCGCTGGCGCCAGCTCCGCCTCAACGGCGGCCTGCGCTTCGAGCGCTCCCGGACCGTCGGCCGCATCTTCGATCCGCTGCCGCGCGCGCGCGTCGTCGCGGCCGGCTTTCCCGTCGATGCCGCCGGCGCCGCCACGACGATCCCCGGCATCCTCTACCAATACCGCAACGGCGAGCGCGACTCGCGCTACGGCGACTACGACAACCTCTTCCTCAGCGGCGGGGCGAAATACTCCCTCACGCGCAATCTCCTCGTGCAGCTCTCCTCCAGCGAGTCGATCCTGCGCCCGAGCTACGACAACCTCGCCGGCATCACGACGATCAACGAGACCGATCAGATCGTCACCGTGCCGAACCCCGGCCTCAAGCCCGAGAACTCGCGCAAGACCTTTGCGAGCGTGCAGTATTATTTCGAGCCCGCCGGCATGATCGGCGTCTCCGCCTACCGCCTCGACGTGCAGAACCAGCTCTCGGCCCGCACGCGCGTCACCGCCGAGCAGGCCGGTTTCGGTGACAACCCGGAATACGGCAGCTACACCTTCATGTCGTATCTCAACGGCGATGGCAGCCAGCACACCAATGGCGTCAGTGCGGAGTTCAACCAGCAGATGACCTTTCTGCCCGGCGCGCTGAAGGGCTTCAGTGTATTTGGATCCGTGACACGCACGATCGCCGATCGCCAGCAGCTCCGGCTCGCACCGAAGTCCGCCAATGGCGGCATCCGCTATCGCTACGGGAAATTCAACGCGCAGATCCGCAGCACGTGGCAGGCGGCGCGCCTGATCTCCAGCAGCGCCACCGTCGTGAACGGCGACGTCTGGGCGAAGGAGCGCACGCTCGTCGACGTCAGCGGCGGTTACCGGCTGACCAAGCGCCTCGAGCTCATGCTGAGCGTGCGCAACCTCTTCAACGCCCCCGCCGAGCAATACTCCGAGGTCCCCGGCCGCCTGCAGCTCTACGATGTCTACGGTTCGCTCTGGAATTTCGGGATCAAGGGCACGTTCTAGTTTGATTCTCTCCGAGGTGGAGCGACTTGTCGCCCAGCCGCTGGTTTTGGGCGGCGTTCGAGCAACCTGAAAGAGCGTTGGGGACAACGCGCTCCACCCCGACTCCGAATCGTCACCCGCGCCCACCTCGACAATTCCCTCGCGATGACCCTACTCCTTGAGTCCACCCAATCCCTTGCGATGCCGGGCCCGACTCGATCCGCTGCCAAAGCCGCCACCCGCCACCACAGCTCGATGTTTCGCGGCGTCGAGGCGCTCGAGGTGCTGCTGCGGGCGCACCGGTCGCTGGGCATCACGCAACTCGCCGCGGCGCTGCAGTTGTCGAAATCCACGACGCACGATCTCGCGGCCGCCCTCTGCGCGCTCGGGTTCGTCGACCAGAATCCGACGACGCGCCGCTATTCCGTCAGCCCGGAGATCTTTCGCTTCCTGCATCTGGTCTCGACCGAGTTCGGGCCGAACTCGGCGATCAAGCCGCTGCTCCGCGCGCAGGCGAAGAAGTTGAAGGCGACGCTGGTCGTCACCGCGCTCTGCCGGCGCTCCACCTACGCGCTCTGTGCGAGCGGGCTCAACGCCGATACGTTTCTCCTCGGCGACAACGGCCCGGCGTTCAATTCCGCCTGCGGCAAGATCCTCGTCGCGCAGTTCGACGAGTCCGCCTGGCCCGACTACGCACCGAAGCCGGGCGACAAGACCGGCTCGCCCTTTTCCAATCTCGATCCGAAGCGCTTCTTCACCGAGCTCCGCGCCGCGCGCGTCAACGGCGTCGCCTGGAACCTGCGCGAGCGCGACGAAAGCCTCTGCTCCGTCGCCGCGCCGCTGCGCGTGGGCGAGCTGCCCTGGAGCCGCGCGGTCGGACTCGCGCTGCCCTGCGCCGAATGGGCCGCGCGCGATCGCGACGAACTCGCCGCCGAGGTCACGGCGCTGGCCCACGAGATCTCGCAGTTGCTCCGGCGTTAGGCGCGGCGCGTCCCGCGTGACGCGCCCGTCACCCGCGTTCGCCCACGCGAACCGAAATCGCCCGCCGGCGCCCGCCGCGCTTGTGCGGCGCGGGCGGAGATCGCGGACTGGGGGCCTCGAACCCCGAACCCCATGTTCAAGACCACTCACCTCCGGCGCAGCGGGTCGCGTCCCGCCCGCCTCGTCGTTGCCCTGCTCGTTTTGTCTGCCGCCGCCGCTTCCTCCGGCCTCGCGCAGAACAGCCCCCGCGCCGCCGACCCGCGCGCGAGCGAAGAGGTCGTCACGATCGCCGAGTTCCAGGTCACCGAGTCGCGCGATCGCGACGCCTGGGTGGCTTCGCAGGCGATGTCGGGCACGCGGTCCAACGCCGCGATCATCGACCTGCCCTACCAGGTCCAAGTGATCACGAATGAGTTCCTCGAGGACTTCCAGCTCCTGGGCGTGACGGAGCAGTTGTCGTTTTTCGCCGGATACAGCGGCGTCGCCGACCTGCCCGACGCCGCGATCGGTTTCACGCTCGGCGGGAGCTCGCTGCGTGGATTTCCGCAGACGATCCTGCGCGACGGCTTCCGCCGCACGCCGCCGCCGCAGATCGGCAACACCGGGCAGGTCGAGGTGATCAAGGGCCCGATGTCCACGCTCTACGGCGACGCCTCGCCCGGCGGCCTGATCAACTACGTTTCGAAGCGCCCGAGCGTCCGGCCGCACTATGCGCTCACGGTGAGCGGCGGCACCGACAGCTATTTCCGCAGTAACGTCACCGCCTCCGGCCCGATCGTCCCCGGCAAGCTCTTCTACCTCGTCAACGCCGACCACTACTACCGCAAGGGCGCGGTCCGCTACACCTACGGCCGCCAGGGCGACTACTTCGGCACGCTGCTCTTCAAGCCCTTCGAGCACACGAGCATCACCGTGACCTACGAGACGGTGAAGCTCGTCGGCGCGCGCGCCGCGACGATCCCGCTCTACGTCACCGGCACGCGCCCGTCCGGCACCAACCGCCTGCAGTGGACGGGCGGCGTGGTCCAGGGCGTCGACTGGCGGCTCGCGGAGATGGGCTACAGCCGCTTCGGCCCGGGCGAGCGTTACGAGCGCACCTACGACGGGCTCAACGTGCTCGTCGAGCACGCGTATAATTCGAACTGGAAACAGCGCGTCGGCTACCAGGGCCAGTGGAAGAGTTTTCATCTGCTCTATCGCACGAGTTCCAACGTCTCCGCCGAGACCGGGCGCATGACGGGCATCGTCCCCAACATCCGCGTGCAGGACATCGACAGCCCCAAGGCACTGCAGACGGATCTCCTCGGCCATTTCAGCACCGGCGCGCTCAAGCACGCCCTGCTCTTCACCGCGGACTATGCCGAGGAGGAAACCTACGATGCGCAGCTTCGCTACCCGACCGCGCTCGAGGCGACGCTGCCCGACTACTACCGCTTCCAGGATCCGTTCAACCCGGACTGGACGCCCGTGGTGGATTACAGCCTCGCCACCCGGCGGGCCGCCAAGACGTGGGAAAAAATCGATTCGCGCGGCGGCTCGATCAGCGATCGCGTGACGATGGCCGGCGGCAAGGTGATCGTGATGGGCAACGTCCGCTACGACAAATCCGAGTTCGCCACCGATTCCAGCGCGACGGTCGATCGCTTCACGCTCGGCGAGGCGGATGGCTGGACCTACAGCGCCGGCGCCAACGTGAAGCTCGCCGGCGAGGCGCTCGTGGCCTTCGCCAACCGCAGCACGTCGTTCAACACCAACGTCACCGTCGATCGCAACACGGGCACCACCATTCCCAACGAGGAGGGTCGCGGCTGGGAATTCGGCCTCAAGTCGCTGAGCAGCGACCGGCGGATCGGCGCGACGCTCTCGGTCTACGAGATCGAGAAGCTCAACATCGGCCAGACCAACCCCGACTTCATCATCGGCAACGGCCAGCCGGAGTTTCTCGGCTCCGGCAAGGAGCGCGCGCGCGGCATCGAAGGCGACACGAGCTACAAGCTGAGCGACGCGCTCACGGTGCTCGCGGGCGCGAGCTACATCGACGCGCGCGTCCTGGCGTCGTCGAACGCCGCACTGCGCGGCACGCGCAAGGTGCTCATCCCGCGCACCACCGGATCGTTCTCCGCGCGTTACCGGTTCTCCGGATCGCTCAAGGGGCTCAGCGCCGGCGCCTCGCTCCGCTACACGGGCGGCTATGTGCGGGCCAACCCGACCGCCACCCGCCGCTACGAGGAGGCGGCGCCGAAGCAAATCTACGCCGCGTTCCTCAGCTACGGCTGGCGGAGCGCCCGGCTCAGCCACACGCTGCGGCTCAACGGCAACAACGTGTTCGACAAGCTGGTCGTGGGGCCTGATCTGAATCTCTCCATGGGCCGGCAACTCCTGGTGACTTACACCGTGTCCTTTCGATGACGCTGGACTCCGAGGTAGGGGCGGTTGTCCCCAACCGCCCTGGCTGCGCGGTCAGAGGATTAAGAAGGGCGGTTAGGGATAACCGCCCCTGCCTTCGCACATGAGTCCGCTCCGCCGCCGCTGGTTCATCCTCGCGCTGGTCTTCGGCGCGATCGTGCTGAACTACATCGACCGGCAGATCCTCTCGATCCTGAAGCCGACGCTGAAGGCCGAGTTCGGCTTCGACGACCGCGGGTATGCGCTGCTCGTGAATGCGTTCACCGTCGCCTATGCCGCGATGTATCCGCTCGCGGGCTGGCTGGTCGACCGCTTCGGTCCGCGGCGAATCATGCTGATCGGGATCGTTGCGTGGTCGGCCGCGAGTATCGGCGCCGGCATGACGCGTTCGCTGGGGGCCTTTGGGTTCTGCCGCGGGCTGCTCGGCCTGAGCGAACCGACGGCGTTTCCGTCGCAGTTGCGCGTCGTGGCGACGTGGTTTCCGGGGGCGATGCGTGCGACGGCCAACAGCATCTCGGCGGCCGGCGGGACTTTTGGCGCAGTAATCGCGCCGCCGCTCGTGGCGTGGCTGGCGCTCACGTTCAACTGGCACGCGGCCTTCATCGTGCCCGGCGTGCTGGGGCTGCTCATCGCGGTGGCGTGGTATTTCCTCTATCGCGATCCGCCACCGGAGATCTTCGCGGAGGCGACGGCGACCGCGGGCGGCGCCGGCCCGGGCTTCACCTGGCCGCAACTGTGGCGCACGCGCACGCTCTGGGGCGTGCTCCTGATTCGCTTCATCAGCGATCCGGTGTGGTATTTCTGCCTGTTCTGGCTGCCAGGCTATCTGCAGGAAAACTCCGGACTCACGCTGGCCGAGGTCGGCCGCGTCGGTTGGATCCCGTTTCTCGTTGCCGACATTGGCGGCATCGCGACCGCCGCGTGGTCGGATCGGCTGGTGCGCCGCGGCCGCGAGCCGCTGCGGGCGCGGAAAATCATGCTGACGACGATGGCGGCGCTCGCGCCGATCTGCGTGCTGACGCCGCATCTCCCCCACTGGGCCGCGACGCTGGCCATTTTCAGCGTGGTGGCCTGCGTGTGCCTGAGCTGGCTCTTCAGCCTCGCGGTCGTGATCGCCGAGGCGTTTCCCACCTGCAACATCGCGAGCGTGCACGGCATCGCCGGCGGCTGCGGCGCGGCGGGCGCGGTCGTGTTCAACACCTACGTCGGCGAGATGATGACGACCTTCGGCCCGGGCCGCGTGTTTGCCGCGATGGCGCTGCTGCATCCGATCGCCGCCGTGGTCCTGTGGACGATGACGCGACGGGAGAAACCGGGAACTGCATGAAACTCACGATGCCATTTGTTCGTAGCGGAACGCGTGAGCGTTTCGTTCAGCTGCGAACGCCTCACGGCTTCCGCTACGCCCTCCTCGCGCTCACTTGGGTCGCTGCGTTTGCCCAAGCCGCAGCGCCCAACTCCGGCCGCGCGCTGCTCCTCATTTCCATCGACGGCCTGCGGCCCGACTACGTCCTCCAGGCGGATAAACACGGCGTGAAACTGCCGCACCTCATCGGCCTCGCGCGCGAGGGCACGTATGCCAAAGGCGTTCGCGGCGTGCTGCCGACCGCGACCTATCCGAGCCATACGTCCATCATCACGGGCGTTGCGCCGGCGCGGCACGGCATCGTCGCGAATCATCCCTTCGGCCATACGGTGAAAGACCTCGATGTCTGGTATTACTACGCCGAGGACCTTCGCGTGCCGACGCTGTGGGACGCCGCCGCGCAGGCCGGCTACGTCACCGGCAGCGTGAGCTGGCCTGTGACGGTCGGCGCCACCGGCATCCGCTGGAACATCCCCGAGTATGCGCTTACGCGCACGCCGGAGGACGTGAAGATCACGCGCGGCGCCTCGACGCCCGGACTCATGGCGCAGCTCGAGCCGAAGGCGGGTCCGTATCTCACGGAGGTGAGCGACGCGGTGAAGCGCGACTGGGCGCGGACGCGTTACGCCGTCGAGATGATGCGGCAGAAGCACACGCGTTTCGTGACGGTGCATCTCGCCGCGTCCGACAACCAGCAGCATCGCCACGGGCCGTTTGCGCCGCCCGTGCTGCGCGCGCTGGAGGAGATCGACCGGATGGTCGGTGAACTGCGCGACGCGATCCGCGCCGAGGATCCGCGCGCCGCCGTGTGCGTGGTGTCCGACCACGGCTTCGCGCCGGTGACGAAAGTCCTCTGGCTCGACGCGCTCTTCGTGAAGGAAGGGCTCATCACCTTGAAGACGAAGGAGACGACGGTGGAGAAATCCGGCGTGACCGATTGGGTCGCGCGTCCGTGGCACGCCGGTGGCTCGGCCGCGATCGTGTTGAAGACTCCGGCCGATGCCGCGGCGCGCGCGAGGGTGAAGGCGCTGCTCGATCGCCTCGCGGTCGATCCGGAGAACGGCATCGCCGCGGTCCTCGACGAGGCCGCGATCCGCGAAGCCGGCGGCATGCCGGCGGCGCAGTTCTGGGTCACGATGCGCGCCGGTTTCATGGTGAGTCCGACGCTGCAGCCCTCGATCGTCAGCGTCGTGAGCGCGCGCGGCGCGCACGGGCACGCACCGACGCTGCCGGAGGTCGCGGCGACCTTCATCATTGCCGGCGAGGGGATCGCCGCGGGCCGCGACCTCGGCTCGATCGACATGCGCAGCATCGCCCCGACGCTGGCGCGCGTGATGGGTGTGCCGTTTCCGTCGGCGGAGATGCCGGCGCAGGAGGTTTTCCATGCAGACAAGTGATCCTCGCGTCATCCACGAACCCGCCCGCACCGTTCCGGTCCGCGCCGACTACGACGTGCTCGTCGTCGGCGGCGGCCCGTCCGGCCTCACCACCGCGCTCGCCGCGGCCGAAGACGGCCTGAAGGTCGGCCTGATCGAGAGCCGGAGCTTCCTCGGTGGCAACATGACCATCGGACTGCCCGTGCTGGGTTTTCTGGGACAGAAGAAAAACCAGATCATCCAGGGCCTGCCGCAGAAATTCATCGACCGGCTGCGGCTCGTGAAAGGCGCGAGCGAGCACCGCTGGTGCCCGCTGCACATGGGCATCACCCTCGTCGAGCCCGAGGCGGTGAAGACGGTCGCGCTCCAGATGCTCACCGAGGCGAGGGTCGAGGTGACGTTCTACGCGATGTGCGCGGGCGTCGTCATGGACGGCGACACGATCCGCGGCATCATCATCGAATCGAAGAGCGGCCGCGAAGCCGTGCTCGGCAGGATCGTCGTCGACTGCACGGGCGATGCCGACGTGGCCTATCGCGCCGGCGTGCCGTGCGAGAAGGGCAGTCGCGAGACGGGCGGCATGCAGCCCCCGACGCTCATGTTCTGTCTGGCGGGCGTCGATACGGAGAAGCTGCGCCTGAGCATCGCCCACCAGACGCGCACCTATCTGACGGATTTCATCCCGGCGGAATACTTCGGGCAGAACCAACAGTTCATCGTCGTCGGTCTGCGCGAGTTGATCGCGAAGGCGCGCGCCGAGCGCGGGCTCAAGATCCCGAACGAGCGCACCATCATCATCACCGGCCTGCGCGAGGGCGAAGTGTGGATGAACATGACGCGCGTCGCCGGCATCGACGGCACCGACGTGCGCAGCCTCTCGCTGGGCGAGGTCGAGGCGCGCAGCCAGATCGAGGACATCCACACCTATCTGAAAAACTACGTGCCCGGCTTCGAGAAGTGTTACTTCACGAAGACCGCGCCGTTTCTCGGCATCCGCGAGACGCGCCGGATTGTCGGGCACTACACGATGACGCAGGAGGATGTGCTCGGCTGCCGGCATTTCGAGGACGCGATCGCGGTCGCGAGCTACCCGATCGACATCCACCGTCCCGGCGACGAGGGCTGCACGCTGATCTGGTCGGGGATTGTTACGACATCCCGTATCGGTCGCTGCTGCCGCAGAAGGTGAAGAACCTGATCGTCGCCGGTCGCTGCATTTCGACGACGCACGAGGCGATGGGTGCGATCCGCGTGATGGCGACGTGCATGGCGATGGGCGAGGCGGCGGGGCGCGCGGCGAAGCTGGCGCTGCGCTCCGGCGTGCGGCCCGACGCGATCGATGTGCGCACGTTGCAGGCGGAGCTGCGGGCCAAGGGCGCCTACCTGCGGGAGCACGAGCCGGCGGCGAAATGATCGGGGTCGAATTTCGGCGCGGTGGTGTTTAGGAGTTCGGCAACTCCCCGCCCGATGAAATTCCCCGTCTTGGCCTGCGCCGCGTTTGCCGTCCTTTCCTCCGTGCTGTGCGCGGCGGAAACCCCGCCCGCGTGGCGCGCGGGCGTGGCCACGCGAGTCATCACGCCGCAATCCGCGATGTGGATGGGCGGCTACGCGGCGCGGACGCATCCGTCGACCGGCACGATCCACGATCTCCACGCCAAGGCGCTCGCGCTGGCGGATGCGGGCGGCGGGCGGTTCGTGTTTCTCACGGTCGACGCGATCGGGATTCCGCGCAGCCTGCGCCTCGCGGTCGCGCGCCGGCTCGCCGAGGCGGCGCAATTGCGCCCGGATCAATTCGTGATCGTGGCGTCGCACACGCACTCGGGCCCGGAGTTCCGCGCCGGGCGCGTGCCGGAGACAGATCCGCGCGGCGTTGCGACCTCGCGCGCCTATCTGGAGATGCTCGAGCAGACTCTGCCGGCCCTCGCGGTCGAGGCGCTCGCCGCCCTCGCGCCCGCCAGGCTCGCGCACACCCGCGCGCGCGCCGGCTTCGCGATGAACCGCCGGCTGCCGCAGCCCAACGGCGACTTCACCAACGCCCCGAATCCCGACGGCCCGGTCGATCACGATGTGCCGGTGCTGCGCGTCGACGGCGCCGATGGGAAGCTGCGCGCGATCCTCTTCGGCTATGCGTGCCACAACACCACGCTCACGCAGACGAATTACCAGTTCAGCGGCGACTACGCGGGTTTCGCGCAGGCTTATCTGCAGGCCGATCACCCGGGCGTGGTCGCGTTGTTCCTGACCGGCTGCGGCGGCGATCAGAATCCGTATCCGCGCAGCACGCTGCCGCTGGCGGAGGCGCACGGGCGCACGCTGGCCACGGCGGTTGACGCTGCGCTCGGCATGCGCGCGAAACCGCTGGCGGGCGCGCTGCGTTCGGCTTACGCGGAGATCGATCTGCGCTACGCCGAGGTGCCGAACCGCGCGGACTACGAGCGGCGGCGCACGGCCGCGGACAAGCTCGCGGCCGAGCATGCCGGGCGGATGCTAGCGCGCCTCGACCGCGAGGGCGCGCTGCCCGCGAGCTATCCTTATCCCGTCCAGGTTGTGCGGCTCGGCGACGGGCTGCAGTTCGTGGCGCTCGGCGGCGAGGTCGTCGTGGATTACTCGCTGCGGTTGAAACGCGAGCTCGCCGGCGCTGGCGCGGTGTGGGTCGCGGGCTATTCCAACGATGTGCTCGGCTACATTCCCAACGAACGCGTGCTGCGCGAGGGTGGCTACGAGGGGTTGCAGGCCTCGCGGCTCGGCAGCCTGCACCCCGGCCCATGGGGGCCGGGACTCGAGGAACAGATCGTCGGCCAGGTGCACGCCCTCGTGCGCGCGACGGCGGCGGCCCGCTGACTGGCGGCCGCTCCGACGGATCCGGTTTCAGTCGACGCTGACGTCGTAGGCCTCGATCAGCGCGATGCCCGTGCTGTTGCCGGCGCCGCGGACCACGATGGTATGGTTGCCGGGGGCGAGCGTGACGAGCAGGGCCGCGTCGCGGCTGCCGGGCGTCCACGCGAAGGCCCCGACCTTGGCCGTCGCGGCGGAGAGGGCGGTCGCCTTCGTGCTGTCGTCGCTCCAGTTGTCGTTGGTCGCGAGCAGCCGGTTCTGGTGGTCGAACACCTCGACGATCGGATCGGCGAGGGGCGAGGCGACGCCGAACGCCGCCAGCGACGCGCCCGAGGCGCGGATCAGCACGGTCTTCGGCGTGCTGTCGGCGATGACGAAGCCGAGCACCTGGACGGCGTCGCCCGTGCCGACGTGACCGCGGACGGAAAGGTTGGTCCACTTGGGATTTGTGATCGCAGGGCGCGCCGCGAAGAGCCCGCGCAGGCGCGTCAGGGTCAGCGCGGCGCGATCCGGCGGCGCCGCGTAGGTGCCCTGGATCGGGCTGACCGTGATCGTGTTGCCACCGAAGGCGCTGGTCTCACTCCGGTAGCTGGTCTCGACCGTGGCGGCCGTCTCCTCCGCGGCGGCCGCGGCGCGGGGCGCGGAGTCCGAGCGATCCGTCGCCGCGGCGACCGGAGGCGTATCCGCACCGTCCGCATAGAACCGCAGGCCGGAGTCGGAGCCGAACGTGACCTGCGTGTAGGCGAAGGAGTAGGACGCCGCGGCGCGGGCGGGATCGAGGGCGGGGATGTTGACGTTGAGGCCGATGCCGGCCGGCAGCGTGATCCGGCCCTCGTCCGTGATCGAGGCCAGCAGGCGCACGACGAGTTCCGAGAGCAGGGCGGTCACCGCCGCGTCGTCATTGGCCGCGCTCACGGCGATGGCGGGGATGCTGCGATTGAGGGCGGTGACGACGGCGCCGACGGTGCCGGAGTGCGGCGTGATGCCGCCGAGGTTGTTGCCGGCGTTGGGTCCGGCGATCACGAGATCGGGCCGCGCGCCCCACTTGGCGCGGCCGGGCACGTCGATGCCGTAGAGGACCGAGGCGACCGGGGAGCTGTTGACGTAGTATTGATCCGGGGCGAGGCCGGTCGGGCCGGCGCCGGGAGCGCCCGCGCCGATGCGTCCGCCCGGCGATGGCGAGGTCGTGGTGGGCAGGTTGGACAGCGAGCCGAGCAGGGCTGAGGTCGCGCTCTGATCGCGGAACGGCGCGCTGAGAATCACATCGTGGCCGGCCGCTTTCAGCGCATGGAAGAGCGCCTGGATGTTCCGGCTCTCGAAGCCGTCGTCGTTCGTGAGGACGATGCGCATCGCCAGCGCCGGGCCGGCCGCCCAGGCCACCGCCAGGGCGACGAGGAGCCGGCGTTGGAAGCGGCGGCCCGGGGTAAGGGGGAACTCGGTAGGCATTCCGCACGCTGCCGTCGTTTTGGCGCCCGTGCAACGGCCCGCGCCAGGTCGCGGCGCATTTCAGCCCCGGCGACACTCGTAATTCCCGCCCCTTCTAGCCGGGCCGGTGCCCCGGCCGCGGCGCGGCGTCGCATCTTCGTGGAGACGAGCGGCCTGCCGCGCCCGGCCCCGCCCGGGCGGGCGGCCGCGGGTTGACTCCGCCACGACGAACGCCGCGGAGGCTCCCCGCTGCCGCCCAGAAAATCCGCGCGCGGGCTTGCCTTCCCGAATCGCGCGGGTTGTCCCTTGGGCCGCAGATCCGCCGTGACGCGTCCGCTATCGAGCACG
>CAZENI010000033.1:14367-31339 GCA_964513055.1 uncultured Opitutus sp. | reverse complement strand
GCCGACGCCGCGCTCGACACCGCGTTCGCCGACGTCGCCGCGCTCGCGGCCCGTTGCCGCTTCCGCGACTGCTCCCACCGCGCCGAGCCCGGCTGCGCCCTCCAGGCCGCGCTCGAGGACGGCACGCTCGACTTCGGGCGCTGGCAGAGTTTCCAGAAACTCCAGCGCGAGCAGGCCTACGCCGCCCGCAAGGCCGACCCGCGCCTCGCGCGCGAGAACAAGGCGGACTGGAAAAAATTGAACAGACAGGCGCGCGTGATCGCGCGGATGAAGCACGGCGAGGACTAGTCGGTGGCCTGGCGTGATCGCGAGCGCCCACGAATCGTCGCCTGCGACTCGCGGGCGCGCGTCGTCACCCCAATCCGCAATTGCTCCACGCGGGCCTCGCCGCCTCACTCGCGCCCATGTCTCCGCGTTTCGCGCCACGCCTCGTCACCGCACTCGCACTCGCCTTCGCTCTCGCCGCCACGCTCGCGTCCGCCCGCACGCTCGTCCACTGCGGCACGCTCATCGACGGCATCGGCGACACGCCGCGCCGCGCCATGACCGTGGTCGTCGACGGCGAGCGGATCGTCGGCGTGCAGCCCGGCTACCTCGCGCCCGCCGCCGGCGACAAGGTCATCGACCTGAAATCCGCCACCGTCACGCCCGGCTGGATCGACTGCCACGTCCACCTCACGAGCGAGCAGTCGCCCGCGCGTTACACCGAGGGCTTCTTCATGAACCCCGCCGACTACGCCCTGCGCGCGACCGGCTACGTGCGGAAGACGCTCCTCGCCGGCGTCACCAGCGTGTGCCCCAAGGCCGCCGCGATCGGGCCGCTCATCCAGGCGACATTCCAGCGCGCCTGGCAGGCCGGCGTGAAGATCGCGTTCGGCACCGATCAGGGCGTCGGCCCGCACGGCGACAACGCCCTCGAGTTCGTTTTCATGACCGAGGCGGGCATGCCGCCGATGGCCGCGTTCAAGCGCGCCACCATCGAGGCCGCGAAGCTCCTCGTCGCGCTGCCCGGCGATCCCCTCGCGGACCTCTCGCTCGTGATGAAGGTCAGCTTCGTCATGAAGGACGGCGGCGTGCACAAGCAGTGAGCGGAAACACCCGCTGGCGCCGCGGCCTCCTCGCCGCCCTCGGCCCTCTGGCCGCCGCGCTTGGCTCGCTCGCTGGCGCGCCCGCGTTCGACCCGGAGGCGGGGCTGCCGGTCATCCGCAATTTCCCGCCCGAGACCTATCGCGGCCACGGCCAGATCTTTGCCACGGCCCGCGATGCCGCGGGCGTGATGTTCTTCGGCACCTACGGCCAGGTCGTCTCGTTCGACGGCGAACGCTGGCGGCAATATCCGCTGCCCGGCACCTGGACGCGCACGCTCTGCCTCGGTCCCGACGGCCTGATCTACGTCGGTGGCGGCGATCAACTCGGCCGGCTCGAGCCCGACCCGGACAGCGGCGAACTGCGCTTCGTCTCGCTCGCCGACCGGCTGCCCGCGGCGCACCGCCAGTTCGCCAGCGTATGGAGCGCCGCGGCCGCCGGCGACCGGGTGCTGTTTGCCATCGATGGCGCGGTGCTCGCCTGGCGCGGCGGTGACTTCCACGCGTGGCCTTTTCCCGGCCAGCGGCCGGCGATCCGCGCGGCAGGCTCCACCGTTTTCTGCCACGTCGGCGATCAACTCCTCCGCTGGCACGACGGCGACTGGCGCCCGTGGATCCGCGACGCGCGGCTCGGTGCCGCCCGCCGGCTCACGCTGCTCCCCGCCGACACCGGCCTCCTCGTCGCGCTCGATCAAGGTCTGGTGCTGCACGCCGACGCCGCCGGCACGCTCGCCGCCTGGCCCACGCCCGCGGCGGAGTTCCTGCGGCGCGCCGGCATCCGCAACGGCCTCCGCCTCGCCGACGGCACCTACGTGCTGACCACCGCCGGCGAAGGCGTGGTCCAACTCTCCGCCACCGGCGTGCCTGTCCGCCGCCTCTCCACCGAGGCCGGCCTCGCCCACAGCGCCACCTACGGCCTCGCGGCCGGCACCGACGGCCACGTGTGGATCGAGACCGCCAACGGACTCTCCGCCTTCGATCCCTCGGCCGCCTGGTCCCTCTTCGATGCGCGCAACGGCCGACCCGACACCATCGGCGGCGAGCCCCTGCGCTTCGGCCGCGAACTCATCCTCGCGATGTCCGACGTGGTGTCGCGGCGGCTCGTCCCGGCAGCGGATGCCTTCAACGGCGCGCGGCTCGCGCCCTTCACCGAGGGCGTCCCGGGCCGCATCTCGAACGGCGTCCTGCATCACGGCGGCCTCCTCAGCGGCAGCGAGCGCGGCATCGTGCGCATCGACGGCGTGCCGCGCCTGCTCCACGCGACCAGCAGCGCCGTGGAAGACGTCTGCTCGCTCGCGGCCGTGCCGGACGTGGTCGTCGCCGGCCTCCTGCGCGGCGTCGAACTCGTTCACCTCGCGCCGGACTTCGCGCCCCGGCTCCTCGCCCGGGTGGCGGACTTCGATCTGGAAACGACCAACATCGTCGAAGGCCCGGGACGCGCCGTCTGGATCGGCACGACCTCCGGCGTCGCGCTGCGGCTCATGCTCGCCCCGGACGGCACGATCGCGAGCCAGACGCGGTTCGACGCCGCGCGCGGCCTCCCCGAGCGCGCCGGCTGGGTGAAGGTGCACGCCTTCGGCCGCGAGATCCTCGCCTGCGTGAAGGCCGGCGTCTTCCGGCTCGGCGCCGCCGGCGCGCGCTTCGAACCCGATCCCCGCTTTGCCCGCCACTTTCCCGCCGGCGTCAACACCCTGCCAATCGAGAGCGATGGCACCGGCCGCTTCTGGTTCCAGGTGCGCGGCGCCACCGGTAATTTCGAGATGGGCACCCTCGACGTGCGGCCCGCGGACGGTCCGGCGTGGACTCCCCTGCCCGCCCCGATCAACGGCTCGCTCGGCTTCAGCGGCGCGCGCAGCATCAACCTGCTCCGCGAGCGCGACGGCGAGTTCCTCTGGGTGTCCGGCACGCGCAGCAGTGTGCGGCTCGATCTCGGCGCGTCGTCGCCCGCGCCCGCACTGCCCGCGGTCGTGATCAGCGGGATCGCGCGCGGCATCCGGCGCTGGCGCCCGCGCGCGGACGTGCTGCGGCTGCCGTTCAGCCGCGAGCCGCTGCGCCTGTTTTTCGCCAGCCCCAGCGCGCTCGCCGCGCCCGTGACCTATGAGTCGCGCCTGCTCGGCTACGAGGAGGCCTGGGCGCCGGCGCCGTCTCCAGAAGCCACCTACACAAATCTCTTCGGCGGGCCGTTCACGCTGGAGGTGCGCGCCCGCGACGCCCTCGGCCGCGCGGGCGAGGTGGCCCGCACCACCTTTTCGATCGCGCCGCCGTGGCACCGCACGCCCGGCGCCTACGCGCTCTACGCGTGCAGCCTGGCGGGCGCGGTCGCCGGCTTCGTCCGCTGGCGGCTCGGCCGCGCCCGCGCCGAGCAGCGCCGGCTCGAGCACCTCGTCGCCACGCGCACCGCCGAGCTCGCGACGGCCCGCGACCAGGCCGAGGCCGCGAGCCGCGCCAAGAGCGCCTTCCTCGCGTCGATGAGCCACGAACTGCGCACCCCGCTCAACGGCGTCATCGGCTACGCCCAGATTCTCCAGGCCGACACCCGCCTCGCGCCCGACCAGCAGGAACGCGTCCGCCTCGTGCAGCACAGCGGCGAACACCTCCTGCACATGATCAACGACGTGCTCGACCTCGCCAAGATCGAGGCCGGCAAACTCGAGCTCCGCCCCGCGCCCTTCGCCCTCGGCGACCTGCTCCGCGATGTCACCGCCGGTCACGCCGTCGCCGCCGCGAGGCAGGGCCTCGCTTTCACCCTCGATCCCGCGCCGGACCTTCCCCCGCTCGTCCTCGGCGACGCCCAGAAACTCCGCCAGGTCCTCGACAACCTCCTCGGCAACGCCGTCAAGTTCACCGCGAGCGGCTCCGTCACGCTCCGTGTCCGCCTCGCCGGCTCCGACGCTCCACCCTCAACTCTCAACGCTCAACCCATCACCTTCGCCGTCACCGACACCGGCCCCGGCATCGCGCCCGCCGACCAAGCCCGGCTCTTCCAGCCCTTCGAGCAGGCGGCCGCCACGCGCGGCGACGCCCCGGGCACCGGCCTCGGTCTCGCAATCAGCCGCGCCCTCGTCGAGCGCATGGGCGGCGCCCTCACGCTCGCCAGCACGGTCGGCCGCGGCAGCACGTTCTCGTTTACACTCCCACTGCCCGCCGCCGCGGCGGAACCCGGCCGCGCGCCCGCCGCCGTCCGGATTACCGGATACACCGGCCCGCGCCGCCGCGTGCTCATCGTCGACGATCATGCGATCAACCGCGGCCTCCTCGTCGATCTGCTCGCCCCGCTCGGCTTCGCCTGCGACGCCTTCGCGTCCGGCCCGGCCGCCCTCGCACACCTCGCCGCCGCCGGCGCGCCCCCGCCCGATCTCGCGCTGCTCGACGTGCGCATGAGCGGCCTCGACGGCCTCGCCCTCACCCGCGCCCTCCGCGCCACCCCGCGCGACCCGGCGCTCAAGGTCATCCTCCTGTCGGCCAGCGTGCTCTCGTTCGACCCCTCGACCGGTCTCGCGGCCGGCGCCGACGATTTCCTCGCGAAACCCTTTCGCACCTCCGAGCTGCTCGACCGGGTCGCACGCCTTCTCGCGCTCGATTGGATTGTCGCCACCGACCCTCCACCCGGGCCCGGCGATCCCAGCGCCACCGCCCCCGGCGTTTCCGCGATCCCCGCCACCGTCCGCGCCACGCTGCTCGATCTCCTGGCGCAGGGCGATCTCGACGCCTTCCGCGCCACCGTCGCCCGCGCCCGCGACGCCCACCCGGCGGCCGCCGCCCACTGGCACGCGCTCGACGAGGCCGCCTCCTCCTTCCAGCTCCCCCGCCTCCGCCAGCTCCTCGGCTGAACCGGCCGGCGCGCGCCGCTTGCGCAATCCTACGTAAGCCGCCGCCCCCGCCATTGACGCACCGCGCGGCGCCGCCTCTCGTGGCCGGGTGTCGTTCCGGCCCTCCCGCCGCATCCGGAATCCGGTTACCCGCCTGATTCTGTCCTCCGTCGTTCTCGCCCTCGCCGGCGCGACGGCCGGTCGCGCCGCTACGCCCCTCTTCGACCCCGAACGCGGCCTGCCGCTGATGCAGCGCTTCCTCCCCGAGGTCTATCAGGGCCACTACCAGATCAACGATCTCGCCATCGCCGCCGACGGCCGCTTCTACGGCACTTCGCAACGCGCGCTCCACCGCTTCGACGGCGTGCGCTGGGAGCGCCTCGAGTTTCCCGCGCTCTGGGCCTGGCGCCTCGTCGCGACGCCCGACCACCGCATCTACGTGTCCGGCGACGACGAGATCGGCTACTTCGCCGACGACGCCACCGGCCGCGCCCTCTACCACTCGCTCGTCGCCGCCGTGCCGCCCGCCGCCCTCCCGCTCGGCAGCGTCCGCGGCGCCCGCGCTGCGGGCCGCGCCGTCGCCTTCGCTGCCGAGAAGGGCTGGCTCGTCTGGCAGGACGGAAAATTCCATTTCACGCCGCCCCCCGTGCCCGGCCGCACCCTCGTCCACGCCGTCAACGACACGCTCTATGCCAGCAGCGTCGGCGGCGGCCTCCACCGCTGGGATGGCCGCGCCTGGCACCCGTTCGCCGCCACCTCTTCCCTCGCGCGCGCCACCGTCACCGGCCTCGCCTCCCTCCCCGGCGGCCGGCTCCTCGCGCTCGCCTCCCCCGCCGATCTCGTCGCGCTCGGCGCCGACGGCACGACCGCGACGAAATGGAACGCCCCCGGCGCCGCCGCCCTCCTCGCCCTCCGGCCGCTCGGCCTGCTCGCGCTGCCTGACGCCCGCATCGCCGCCTTCACGCGCTCCTCCGGCCTCGCCCTCGTCACGCCCGACGGCGCGGCGCTCACGCGCCTCGACAAATCCCACGGCCTGCCCAGCAACACCACCTACGGCCTCACCGTCGACCGCGACGGCGGCCTCTGGACCGGCGGCACCAACGGCCTCGTCCGCCTCGACCTCGTCACCCCCGCCTCCGTCTTCGACGAGCGCAACGCCCCCGGCCCCGGCGGCATGCGCTCCTTCACCCGGCAGGACGGCACGTTCTACGCCGGCGTCGTCGAAGCCGTCCACCGCCTCGTCCCCGCCGATCCCGTTTCGGGCGCGCCCGCCCGCTTCGAGCGCATCCCCGGCACCTCCTCCACCATCAACGACCTCGCGCCGCACCCGCAGGGCCTGCTCGTCGCCACCACCAACACTCTGTATCAGTATCGGCCTGACACCGGGTTCAAGCCGCTCCTCCAGCGCACCGACGACCTGACCGTCGTCTGGACCACGCCCGCCGATCCCGCCCGCGTCTACCTCGGCGGCGACAAGGGCCTGATCGTCGCGCGCCTCGACGCCGCCGGCTTCACCATCGATCACGAGTCCGCCGCCTTCGGCTCCTCCGAACTCATCACGCCGGTCGGCGCCGACACCATCTGGGTCGGCACGCGCGCCCGCGGTTTCTTCCGCGTCCGCGCCGCCGCGGGGCCCGACGGCTGGCGCGCGCCCGTCACCGAGTCGTTCGGCGAAAAGGAAGGACTGCCGCCCACCCGCGGCTACACCGCCGTCTTCAACGCGCCGTGGGGCCCGGCGTTCTTCACCACCGAGGGCACCTGGCAGCTCGACGAAACCCGCCGCCGCTTCACGCCCGAGCCGGCCTTCCAGTTCACCGACGGCCCGCGCTACGGATTTCCGAGCACGCTCGACACCGCCGACCGCCTCTGGGCCAGCGGCGGCCGCCTGGACAACCGCGACGGCCGCCCGCTCGGCTGGTATGAATTCGCCCCGGGCTCGCCGCGCCGCGCCGCCACCTGGCATCCCGCCCCGCCCGCGCTCCAGCCGCTCGCCGGCGCCGTGGGTTTCCTCACGTTCTACCGCGACCCCGCCGGCGACATCGTCTGGGGCAAGTCGCCGCAGGGTGTCGTCCGCCTCGAGCCCGGACGCCTCGCCGCGCTGCCCGCCCCGCCGTGGCGTCCGCGCCTGCACTCCGTCGCCGCCGCCGGCCAGCCCCAGCCGCTCGCGCCCGCCGCGCCGCCGCGCTACGCCGCCTCGGCCGAGCGCACGGTCTTTCGCTTCGCCCCCGGCCGCCTCGACGGCGGCGCCGTCACCTACCGCACGCGCCTGCTCGGCCACGACGCGCGCTGGAGTCCGCCGTCGGCGCATCCGGAAATCAGTTACACCAACCTCGAGGGCGGCCCGTTCACGCTCGAGGTCATCGCCACCGACGGCGCCGGCCGCGACAGCGACCCGCTCCGCTTCGCCTTCAGCGTCGCCCTGCCCTGGCACCGCACCCCGCTCGCCCGGCTCGGCTACGTCCTCGCCGCCCTCGGCGCCATGCTCGGCTATCTCCGCTGGCGCCTCGGCCGCGCCGAGCGCGAACAGCGCCGCCTCGAGGCCATCGTCGCCGATCGCACCCGTGACCTCGCGACCGCGCGCGATCAGGCCGAGGCCGCCAGCCACGCCAAGAGCGCCTTCCTCGCGGCCATGAGCCACGAGCTCCGCACGCCCCTCAACGGCGTCATCGGCTACGCCCAGCTCCTCCAGGGCGACGCCCGCCTCGCGCCCGATCAGCGCGAGCGCCTCCGCATCGTGCACCAAAGCGGCGAACACCTGCTCCGCATGATCAACGACGTGCTCGATCTCGCCAAGATCGAGGCCGGCAAGATCGAGCTCCGCCCCTCGCCCTTCGCCCTCGGCGAACTGATCGACGACGTCGCCGCCGCCCACGCGCCGGCCGCCGCCGCCAAGCGCCTCGCCTTCCAGCGCGATCTCGCGCCCGACCTCCCCGCCTGGGTCGAGGGCGACGCCCAGAAGCTCCGCCAGATCCTCGACAACCTCCTCGGCAACGCCGTCAAGTTCACCGCGAAAGGCAGCGTCACCCTCCGCGTCCGCCTCGCCGGCTCCGACTCTCCACTCTCCGCCCTCAACGCTCACCTCCTTCAGTTCGCCGTCATCGACACCGGCCCCGGCATCGCTCCCGCCGATCAGGCCCGCCTCTTCCAGCCGTTCGAGCAGGCGCGCGCCACCCGCCCCGCCGCCCCCGGCACCGGCCTCGGCCTCGCGATCAGCCGCGCCCTCGTCGAACGCATGGGCGGCACCCTCGCCGTGCGCAGCGACGCCGGCGCCGGCAGCACCTTCTCGTTTTCGCTCCCGCTCCCCGCGCTCGTCGCGCCCGCCAGCGCCGCCGCCGCCCCCGCCGTCACCGGCTACGAGGGCCCGCGCCGCCGCGTCCTCATCGTCGACGATCACGCGATCAACCGCAGCCTCCTCTCCGATCTCCTCGGCCCGCTCGGCTTCCTTTGCACCGAGGCCGCGTCCGGCGAAGCCGCGCTCGCCGGCCTCGCCGCCGCCGACGAACCGTGGCCCGATCTCGCCATCGTCGATCTCCGCATGGAGGGCATCGACGGCCTCGAGCTGACGCGCCGCCTCCGCGCGCAGCCGCGCGGCGCCGCACTGCGCGTGCTCCTCACCTCCGCCTCCGTCATCAGCTTCAACGCCCCCGAGGCCCGCGCCGCCGGCTGCGACGACTTTCTGCCGAAGCCCTTCCGCTCCGCGGATCTGATCGCGAAGCTCGGCGCCCTCCTCGCCGTCCGCTGGATCGAGGTGCGGCCCGCCTCGCGCCCGCCGTTCGACGCCACGCCCCGCGCCGCCGCGCCGCTGCCGGAGGCCGCCCGCGACGTGCTCCGCGACGTGCTCACCCAGGGCGACCTCGACGCGTTCCGCGCCGCGCTCGCTCGCGTGCGCGGCGAGCACCCCGCCTCCGCCGCGCGCTGGGATGAACTCGACGCCGCCGCGGCCGGCTTCCAGCTTTCGCGCCTCCGTTCGCTCCTCGAGTCCCCGTGAACTCCCCCAACGTCCTCGTCGTCGACGACACCCCCGCCAGCCTCGGCGTGGTGTGCGATGCGCTCCGCCGCGAGGGCGTGCGCGTCCTCCTCGCCGACAGCGGCGGCGCCGCGCGCGATGTGCTCTCCCGCACCACGCCCGACCTCGTGCTCCTCGACGTCATGATGCCCGGCGAGGACGGTTTCGCCGTGTGCGCCGCGCTCCGCGCCGAGCCCCGCTGGCGCGCGCTGCCCGTGATTTTTCTCACCGCCATCGACGCACCCGAACAGAAGGTGCGCGCGTTTGCGCTCGGCGCCGTCGACTACGTGACGAAGCCCGTGCACGTGCCCGAGCTCGTCGCGCGCGCCCGCGTGCAACTCGATCTCGTCGCCGCGCGCCGCGCGCTCGAGACGCAGAACGCCCAGCTCAAGGACGAGATCGCGTTGCGCATCGATGCGGAGGATCAACTTGCCGCGTCGCTCGATCGCGCCGTCGTCGTGCTGAGCCGCGCCGGCGAGCTGCTTTTCGCCACGCGCCTCGCGCACGATTTGCTCGCGAAGTTCGGCCTCGCTCCCGCCGCACTCGTCGCCGGCGGCCCGTTCGGCACCGCCGGCGCCGCGCTGAAAGTCCGCCGCTTCACCGAGCCGGGCCGCGACGACACCATGATGCTCGCGCTCGAGGAGGAGCACGCCCCGCCCGGCCCCGCCGCGCTCTGCGCGCTCGGCCTCACCCCGCGCCAGGCCGAGGTCGCCTACTGGGTCGCGCAGGGAAAAACCAATCCCGAGATCGCCGTCATCCTCGCGACGAGCCCGCGCACGATCGACAAGCACATGGAGCGCATCTTCGAGCGCCTCCACGTCGAGAACCGCGCCTCGCTGATGCTCCAGGCCGCCGACGTGCTGCGCGTCCGTTAGCCGCCGGGATCAGGATCGCCGACCGGATTCTCCGGGACGAACCCCAAACGAGAGCGCCTGCGATTCCGGTGCGAATGACGGTTTCCGACGGGGAATCCTGTCGGTCCCGGTTCGAAATCCCGTCCCTCCTGTCAAAACAAGGACCTTCCGTTGTCGGTGAGCAGGCGGGGCCTCGATCCATACGCGTGAGCACGTAACGACAGCGCGCGGCCTTTGCCGTAGGATCAAGCCGGCTCACGCCCTCCTCCATGATCCTCCCTCGTCTCCGTTCCCTGCTCCGTTCCTGCGCTCCGCTGCTCCTCGCCGCGGCCGCCCTGCTCCCGGCCCCGCTTGCGCGCGCCGCGACCACGGCCAGCGACATCGCGCCCGCCAATCTGCCCGGCAGCACGTTCACCCTGCGTTACTCCGGCAACCGCACCTTCGAGACCAACCTCAGTCTCACCAACAACCTCTTCACCCTCCAGTTCACCTCGGCCACCACCTACGTGCGCTCCGGCTCCGGCACGCCTGGCATCATCACCGAGGGCGGCACCTACACGGTCACCGCCAGCACGGAGCTCGCGGGCATCCGCACCACGGTGCTCACGTTCAACAACAACTTCACCGCCCCCGGCAGCACCACGCCGGTCGTGATCACGTTCGTCTCCTCGCCCGGCGATCCGTTCGCGAGCAACTTCACGCTCATCAGCGGCACCGCCACCGCCGGCGGCATCTTCACGGTCGAGCGCGTCGCACCCGCACCCGCCATCACGAGCGCCAACACCGCGCTCGCCACCGTCGGCCAGCCGTTCACCTATCAAATCACGGCCTCCAACGCCCCCACGAGCTACCGCGCCGTCGCCGGCGTCTCCACCCCGATCCCCACGCTCGCCGTCAACAACTCCGGCCTCGTCTCCGCGACGTTTCCCGCGGCCGGCCTCTACACGTTCAACGCTTTCGCCACCAACGCGGCGGGCAGCACGTTCGTCCAGGTCGCCGTGACCGTCACCGCCGGCGCCACCACCGGCGGCGGCACCTCCAGCGCATCGCTTCAAGTTTTCGGCTCCAATCAATTTGCCCAAAACACCGTTCCCGCCGGCCTGACGGATGTCGTGTCGCTCGCCATCGCCGACTCCCACTGTCTCGCCGCCAAGTCCGACGGCACCGTCGTCATGTGGGGGACTGATATCGCGAGAGCCAACTCCGTCCCCGCCGGTCTCTCCGGTGTCGTCGCCGTCTCCGCCCAGGGCTTCAACAGCATGGCGCTCCGGTCCAACGGCACCGTCGTTGCCTGGGGCGATCCGCGAAACAACCAGACGCTCGTCCCCGCCGGCCTCACCGGCGTCATCGCGATCGCCTGCGGCACCACCTTCAGCGTCGCCCTCAAATCCGACGGCACCGTCGTCGCGTGGGGCGCGCCCGACGCGATCAACGTCCCGGCCGGCCTCACCGGCGTCGTCGCCATCGGCGCCGGCTACGGCCATGGCGTCGCCCTCAAATCCAACGGCACCGTCGTTGCCTGGGGCGTCAATCAGTTCGGCGAAATCAACGTTCCCGCCAATCTCACCGGTGTCGCCGCCATCGCCGCCGGTTGTCGGCACAGCCTCGCCCTCAAGACCGACGGCACGTTCGTGAGCTGGGGCTACGATCCCGACCGCTCTCTCGCCATCATCCCCGCCGGCCTCACCGGTGTCACCGCTATCGCCTGCGGCGCTTTCCACAACATCGCCCTCAAGTCCAACGGCACCGCGGTTGCCTGGGGCATGAACACCAACGGCCAGACCACGATCCCCTCGACCCTCACCGGAATCACCCGCATCGCCGCCGGCAGCAACAACACCGGCCTCATCATCGGCGGCACCTCCGACGGTTCCACCGTCACGCCCCCCGCCACCACCCCGATCGTCGCCGCCCCCAACATCGGCGCGCTCGCCGGCACCTATAGCGGCCAGCAGTTCGCCGGCGTCCCCGGCCCGGCCGCCACCACGCTCGTCGGCGACTTCGTCGCCACCGTCACCGCCGGCGGCGATCTCCGCGCGCAGGGCGGCACCATCAGCGGCCGCGTCGACGCCAGCGGCAACGTCACCTTCGATCCCACCGGCTCCAACCTCGCCTTCGGCTACACCACCGGCCGCATCGACAACGGCCGCCTCACCGCCACCGGCCAGCTCGCCGTCGGCGGCCGCCTCCTCGCCACCTACCGCATCGACGCCCCGCGCATCACCGGCACGGCCAGCACCGCCGTCAGCGCCGTCGCCGCCCCCGGCAATCTCGTCGGCTACCGCAACCGCGTCGGCCAGACCTTCGAGTTCACCGTCACCGGCGCCACCGGCGGCGCCGTCTGGGGCACCGATGTCTACACCGACGACTCCTCGATCGCCCGCGCCGCCGTGCACGCCGGCGTCGTCGCCGTCGGCCAGTCGCGCGTCGTCACCGTCACCATTCTTCCAGGACAGTCCAGCTACCCCGCCTCCACGCGCAACGGCGTCACCTCCGCGAGCTGGGGCGCCTGGAGCGGCAGCTACTCGTTCGCCGGCGCCGGCGCCGTGATCGCCAACGCCACCGCCACCGCGCGGCCCGCCCTCGCCACCGGCTTCACCGCCACCGCCGCCACCCTCTCCGCCGGCGGCCGCCTCGTGCTGCCCGTCGCCGTCAGCGGCGGCGGCTCCTACACGTATCAGTGGTTCTTGAACGGCCTCGCCCTCGCCGGCGCCACCGCCAACCCCTACGTCGTCGACAGCGTCGGCGCCGCCCAGGCCGGCACCTACACCGTCGACGTGACCAACGCCCTCGGCACCACGCGCCTCTCCGCCGGCACCGTCACCATCACCAGCGTCGGCGCCCCCGTGCTCGCGCTCCAGCCGTTCGCCAAGACCGTCTCGCCCGGCGGCACCTTCACCATGGCCGCCAACGCCTCGGGCTCAGGCAACGTCTTCCAGTGGTTCCGCAACGGCACCGCCCTCGCCGGCGAGACCGGCGCGATCCTCCTTCGCCAGAACGTCACCGCGGCCGACGCCGGCAACTACACCGTGCGCGTCACCAACGCCGCCGGCACCGTCACCAGCACCGCCGGCGCCGTCACGCTCTCGCCGACGGCCTCGCGTCCCGCCAACATCTCCGTCCGCGCCAGCGTCGCCGCCGGCCAGTCCATCATACCCGGCTTCTACGTCGCCGGCCTCGGCACCAAGCGCGTCATCGTCCGCGCCGTCGGCCCCGGCCTCAACCAGTTCAACGTCGGCGGCACCATGGCCGACCCGAAGCTCGAGCTCTTCCGCGGCTCCACCAAGATCGCCGAGAACGACAACTGGGACGGCGCCGCCGCCACCACGAACGCGTTCGCCGGCGTCGGCGCCTTCGGCCTCGCCACCGGCAGCCGCGACGCCGTGCTCATCGCCAACGTCGCCGCCGGCGAGAGCTACACCGCTGTCGTCTCCGGCGTCGGCACCTCGAGCGGCGTCGTCCTCATCGAGGTCTACGACGCGGACGCCGTCGCGACGAGCACCAGCCGGCTCACCAACGTCTCCGTCCGCGGCGGCGCCGGCACGGGCGACTCCACGCTCATCCTCGGCCTCGTGATCGGCGGCGACGGCCAGCGCACGCTGCTCGTCCGCGGCGTCGGCCCGCAGCTCGCCGCCTTCGGCGTAACTGGCGCGCTGGCCGACCCGCGTCTCCAGATTTTCGATTCGGCGCAGCGCGCCGTGCTCGCCAACGACAACTGGGGCCAGGCCGACTTTCCCGGCGAGCTCCTGCAGGCGACGAGCTACGTGGGCGCGTTCGCGCTCGAGCCTGGCAGCCGCGACGCCGCCACGCTCAGCCTCCTCGACCCCGGCTCCTACACCATCCACGTCAGCGGCGCCGGCACGTCCACCGGCGAGGCGCTCGTCGAGGTTTACGAGGTGCCGTAACGCGCCGCGCGTCACCCGCGCGTTTGCCTCTCCTCCACGCGAGGCGCCGGCTACCGCCGGCGCCTTTTTTGCGTCCGACTCGCATCCAGCGTAGAAGCCCCCCGAGCGCGCGCATTCCGGGGACGACGCGCGCTCCTCCGCTTCCGAAAAAAAGCAGCCGTCCCGCGACGGAACGCGGGACGGCTGGGTCGGCCAAAGGTTGGTCCCGCCTTACGGGCTCACGATGACGTGGTCATCACCCCCGGAGAACCGGAAGCCGAACGATCCCTCGGGCGTGGTGTAGGGTTCCGCAAAGGTCCGCACGGTGTTCGGATGCGCCTCCGTCGTGAAGTTGTCCACGAAGTGCATGTCCTGATTGCTCCCGTTGACACGCAGGAAGCACGTGAACGTCGCATTCGCCTGCTCCGGCGTGAGGTGGTGACTGTGCGCCCCCCAGCCGGCTCCGCTGTCATTCCCGTCGAGCCAGACGTTGTCCAGCGTGTTGTTGTTCGCGCAGCCGTTGCCCACGACCCACAGGTTCTTGACGCCCGTGCTGCCCAAGATGGAGAGCGCCGGACCCTGCGTGTTCACCAGCGTGCAGTTGGCGATCAAGATGTTCTCGAGGTGGCGCGCAGCGCCCTGCGACGTCCCGCTGGTGTGCGGCCCGGTCTCGAGGCAGATCGCCATCCCGTCGGTCTGGTTGCCGAAGTGTTTCACCGAATTCACGGTCACTCCGTTGACGGTTACGTTCCAAGCCCCGTCGATATAGACGCCCGCCGCGCCGGGATGATAGAGCGCGCCGACGTCCTTGCCCGTGTTCAAGACCGACACGTCCTGCACGAACACCTGCGTCGATCGCTTGATCAGCGTGCTCTGGTCCATGATGGGCCCGATCGCGATGCCGGAGCCGCCGCATCCTTCGGTCTCACCACCGACGACAGCCAGATTGGTGACGCCGGAGGCAAGGAGGCCCTGGAAGCAACGCACAAACTTGCAGCCGGTCACCCCCACGTTGGTCGCCTCCACCACATGGAGGCCGATGCCGGTCGGGTAGGTGCCGGCCCCGGCGAACCGGTTCATGTTGGTGAATTCGCAGTTCACGAACTCGTAGCTCTGCCCGCGATAGATGTAGATCCCCCAGACCGAGTTCCTGAGTTCGAGATCCTGAAAGCGGACGAAACCGCCCTTATCCTCCATCTTGATACACGCGGTGGCCGCGCTGATGGGTTCATACGGGTAGTCCGCGGCCGTCCCGTTCGTGTCGCCCGCCGGGCTCGCGTAGCGGGTGATCCGCGGCTTCGCGCCGGTCCCATAAGCGCCGAACGTGATCCAGCGGGCGGAAGTGCCGGAGACGGTCAGACCAAAATCGCCGGTCAGCGGCCAGGTGTCGCCGCGCCGCAGCAGCACCGTGTCACCCGGAACCACATGCGCATTGATCATCGCCAGGCTCTTCCAGGGCAGGTTCTCACTCAGCCCCGAGTTGGCGTCGTTGCCCTCGATTTCGCCGGGGCCGGTCCGCGTCGAGATGTAGTAGGTCTTGCCCGGCGCAATCTCCGCGGCCGATCCCGCCACCGTGACCGCCACGCTCGCAAACTGCGCCAGCTCGAACTTGCCGTCCGACCGGAGCCGGCCCTGGTAGCTGGTGATCGTGTGCACCCCCGGTGCCGTGAAGGCGTAGGAGAATTCGCGCAGCACCGTGAGATAACCCATCGGCAGATTCATCGTCGGGCTCAGCCCCGAGTTCGCCGGCGGCTCCACCATGATGGCCGCCACCACCCCGGACGCAGGACTGGCCACGGAAAACGGCGGCGTGAGGCTGAACCCAATCCGCAGCTTCACCGTCTCGCCCGGCGCGACGGTCGAGCGCCCCACCAGATGCGCATAGCCCCCGACCGACGGAGATGTGGTCAGGAGGACATTCTCCTCTGCCATCTGCAACGCGAGGGCAGCCGCCCGCCGCCGAGCCGTCTCAGGCGAGACGGTCCCGCCCGTCGTGCCTCCGCCCGTCGTCCCGCCGCCGGCCGTGCCACCTCCCGTGGTCCCACCTCCGGTCGTGCCACCACCGCTTCCTCCCGTCGGCGGATCCACCACTACCACCTTCGTGCCGATGCTCGCCTGCACCACTTCCATCTCGCCGGTTTCCGTCGTGACGTTCCGCTCCTCGCCGAGCTGATTCCTCTGCCCCATGCGGTGCGTGCGGATGACCAGGCGCGATTGGTTGAAATGCTCCCCGAGCGGCACGGTGCTCGGATCGGGCGACCACTCCGAGAGCGGCGCGTCGCTGATGGTCGTGAAATCTGTCCACACCTCCATCGTGCCGTAAGCCTCCTGACTCTCGATCGCCGCCTCCGCCACCGTCACCACGACGTCGCGTTCCTCACCCAGTTCGCTGCGCTCGCCCTGCCGGCGTTCCTTCGCAATCGCCCGGCTCTGCAGGAACAGATGGCCGATCGGAAATTCCGACGTGCTCGGCAGCCACTCGCCCGCCGGTTGCCAGTCGCCCACTTCATCGAACGCCGCCCACTCCGGATCGCGCCAGTAGCCCGGAATCGTCTCGATGTGCGCCGGGATCGTTTCCGTCCATTCCGGAATCGTCTCCTCGTGCTCGGGGATCACCTCCTCGTAGCCCGGCACCGTCTCCTCGTGCTCCGGCACCGTCTCTTCATAACCGGGAATCGTCTCCTCGTGCGCCGGGATCGTGTAGTCGTAGCCGGGGATCGTCTCCTCGTGGCCCGGCACCGTCTGCTCGTAGCCCGGCGTGTAATCCCAGTCCTGCGTCTCCTCGTTCCACGACCACTGCTCGTCGATCCACACGGTGTATCCGTCGATCCAGACGACCTGTTCGGGCACCGACACCACCTGCTCGCCCACCCAGATCGTCTGCTCGGGCACCCAGCGCGTGCTGGCCGGCACGGTCACCGTCGACTCCGGCACCCAGCGCCTCACCTCGGGCACGATGATGGGCTGCGCCGGATGCGTCACCGTGCGCGCCGGCACCTCGACGTCCTGCGGCGGCACCCAGATTTTTCCCTCCTCAGCCCGGGCCGGGTTCGCCAACCCGGCGGCCAGCACCAGCCACAAGCAACCGATACGGAGAAACGCGGGGCGCAGCCACCGCGGCGGACGACATTCGGACAACGATGTGTTTTTCATGGGGGTAGGAGGCCATTCGGCCATGTCCCCATCCGAACGACTCCGCCCCCGTCCGCTCCAGCGCCCGCTCCCGCCGGTTCGGCGTGGATTCCCACCTGAAAAGGTGGCCTGCCCCGCCGCGAAGCGGGGAGGCCACGGCTCCGTCGCTAGGCCGCGGCCGCGGTCGCGGTCGCGGCACGAC
>CAZENI010000033.1:0-14357 GCA_964513055.1 uncultured Opitutus sp. | reverse complement strand
GGCGGGGGGGGGGCGCGCCCCACGACCGCCGACCTCCTGGCTCGCGATCGCACGTTCGTATCCCGGATGCAGCACCCTCCCCCCCACGATCCGGATCAGCCCGCGCGCCAGCGCCTGCCGGACGAGTTCGCCGCGGCTCTGCACCCCCACCTTGCGCATGATCTGCTGCCGGTGCCAGTGCACCGTATCCGCCGAAATGCCCAGTCGCGCCGCCACGCGCGCGTCGTCGGCTCCCGCCCCAATCGCGGAAAACACCAGCCGCTCCCGCGCGCTCATGAGCTGCCCGAGCGTGGGCCCCGGGACCGCGGCCGCCGTCCGCCACGGGCTCGCGTATCTCCCGCCGGCGGCCACCCGTCCGATCGCCGCCGCGAGGTTCTCCGGCTCATCCGTCAGATCGTCGAACCAGCCGTCGAGCGGCGCGCGCCTCAACCACTCCTGCGTGTTCTCATCGCTCCGCCGCACCACCGCCAGGATCCGCCACGCCAGCCGCTCCGCCGCGATCGTCTCGATCAGGTCCATGCCGTCCAGGTCCGGCAGATCGAGCCCCACCACGACGAATCCCGCCGGTCTCCGGCGCAAATCACCCAGGGCCTCCGTGGCGTCGGCCAACGCCCGGACCGTGGCGCCGGGCACCATCGCCTGCAGGGATCGGCGCAGGTGTTCGCGCAGCGAACGCGAACACTCGACGACAACGCTGCTGAACTCCAACGCCGCGCCCGCGTTCGGATCGAAGGCGGAAAGGGCGGCGTTGGCCGGGGATGACGGTGGGGAACTGATCTTCATGATTAGGGGATGGCTGGATTTTCCGGGCGGCCTTCGCAGGGCGAAAGCAGGGAGCGCCCGGAACGGGCCTACCCTTCCCCTCTCCGCCCCCGGACGCGCAACGCGCCGCTCTGCCGGAAATCCGGTAGCCACCGTGCTTGCCGTCCCGTCCCGCCCCGCCCGCCCCCCCTTACGCGGGTCTGCGTAACGACAAGCCGGCGCGCCGCTGCTAGACTCGCCTCTCCAGCCTATGAAAAAACCGCTTCTGCTGCTCGTCTGCGGGGCCCTCGCCGCCGCTTCCCTCCACGCCCAGGCGCTGACCTGGACCCAGCGCACCACCGGCGTCGCCGCCGGCCTCCAATACACCGCCGCTGCGTATGGCGGCGGCAAATACGCCGTCGTCGCCTACGGCAACGGCGCCACCTCCGGCACCTTCCAGTCGCAGGTCGCCACCAGCGCCGACGGCGTCACCTGGAGCGTCGCCACCCTGCCCACCGCCCCCGTCGTCCGCGGCATCACCTACGGCGGCGGCCTCTGGGTCGTCCCCGCCGAGCGCAACGGCACCGACGCCGGCAACACCCAGAACATCCTCACCAGCCCCGACGGCACCACCTGGACCGCCCGCACCACCGGCGCCGGCACCCTCTGGAAGGCCGCTCACACCACCACCGCCTCCGGCGCCAACCTCTTCGTCGCCGGCGGCCTCGCCAGCAACTCCCCCGCCGGCTCCAACGTCGCCTTCAGCGCCGACGCCATCACTTGGTCACGCACCAACCTCGGCGGCGCCGATGCCCGCATCAACCACCTCGCCGCGGGCGGCGGCATCGTGATCGCCGCCACCCAGACCGGCGGCCAGATCCACCGCTCCACCGACGGCGCCACCTGGACCACCGTCGCCATCCCCCAGACCATCTCGATCAACTTTATCACCGGCCTCGTCTACGCCGGCGGAGAATTCATCCTCGCCGTGCAGGCCGACGGCGGCGCCGCGCGCCTCTACACCAGCCCCAACGGCACCACCTGGACCCCGATCGGCCGCGCCAGCCCCGCCACCCCCGCCACCGTCACGCTCACCAGTCTCGGCGCCTCGGGCGCCGCGTCCGCCGGAGCGCGCGTGATGGTCGCCGGCAACGCGACCGACTTCAACACCTTCGCCAGCACGCCCTACGTCTTCCATACCACCGGCGACCTCACGACCTGGACCACGCAGCAGTTCGGCGGCGGCGACTTCGCCAACCATAATTTCGCCTTCTTCGCCAACAATCTCTGGCTCGTCGGCAATAACAAGACCCAGCTCTTCACCACGACCGACACCGCCGGCGGCTCCACGGGCGGCGGCACGGGTGGTGGTGGCACCGGCGGTGGCGGCACCGGTGGCGGTGGGACGGGCGGTGGCGGGACCGGTGGCGGCGGCACCGCCCCCGGAGTCGCCTTCCTCGGCAACCTCTCCGTGCGCGCCCGCGCCGGCAGCGGCGCGGAGACGCTCATCGTCGGCGTGACCGTCGGCGGCGCCACCACCGGCACCAAGTCCGTGCTCATCCGCGGCATCGGCCCCACGCTCACCACCTTCGGCGTCGGCGGCGTGCTCGCCGATCCCGTGCTCGGCGTTTTCCAGGGCAACACCCAGGTGATCGGCAACGACGACTGGGGCACCGAGGCCGGCATCGCCGCCACGAGCGCCGCCGTCGGCGCGTTCGCCCTGCCCGCCGGCTCGCGCGACTCCGCCATCAGCGGCACCGGCATCGCCGCCGGCGGCTACACGATCCAGCTCACCGGCAAGGCCGGCGCCACCGGCAACGCCCTGATCGAGCTCTACGACACCGCCGCCGCTGACAGCGTCACCGCGACCACCGCGCGCTTCACCAACCTCTCCGCCCGCACCTTCGGCGGCACCGGCAACGACACGCTGATCGTCGGCTTCAACATCGCCGGCACCGGCACGCGCCGCCTCGTCATCCGCGCCGTCGGCCCCGGCCTCACCGGCTTCGGCGTCACCGGCACGATGTCCGACCCCAAGCTCGAGCTCTACAACGGCTCCGCCAAGGTCGGCGAAAACGACAACTGGGAGGCCGCCTCCCTCGCCGCCCAACAGGCCGTCGGCGCCTTTGCCCTGACCGCCGGCTCCCGCGACGCCGTGCTCGTCTCCACCCTCGCGCCCGGCAGCTACACCGTGCAGGTCACCGGCGGCACCACCGGCGTCGCCCTCGTCGAAGTTTACGAGGCGCCGTAATCGTCCTCCCCCGCGACGCCCGGCCGGTCAACACCCGCCGCTCGCAATCGCCAGCGAACCTCTGCCTCCCTCCAGGGCGCCCCCGCGGGCGCCCTTTTTTTCGCCCCACGCCCCGCCGCGCTCCCCGCCCGCGGCGCCCGCTTCCGCGCGCCGCCCATCGCTCCCCGGCGGTTGACGCCTCGCGCGCCGCGGTGTGGATTGCGCGCATGTTTTTCATCATCGGCGGCGACGGCAAGGAATACGGCCCGGCTTCCACGAGCCAGATTCGCTCCTGGATCGTCGCCGGGCGCGCCAACCTCGACACCAAGGCCCGCTCCGTCGACTCCGAGGAATGGCGCCGGCTCGGCGATTTTTCAGAGTTCAACGACTCCCCCGCGCCGCCCCCGCTCCCGGCCTCGGTCGAGGCGGCCGCGTCCGCCCCGCTCGTGCTCGATCCCAGCGATCTCGCCAGCCGCGGCGTCCGCACCGGCGCCGCCCTCCTCAACGCCGCCCTCTATTTCGTCTGCACCGTGCCCGGCTCCCTCATGATGAGCCGGAAACTCCTCGAACAAAACCCCGAGCTCGCGAAGGGCGGAATCCCGCGCTTCGAAAATCTCGACCTCACGCCCCTGATCGCCGGCGTCGTCTGGGTCTGGGCCGGCCTGCTCGCCGCCATCCTCCTCCAAGTCATCCTCATCGCGCTGCGCGGCCAGAACGTCGGCAAACTCGCGTTTGGCGCGCGTGTCGTGCGCGCCTCCGACGGCCAGCCCGCCGGCTTCCTCCAGGCCGTGGTCCTGCGCTTTCTCCTCCCCGTCGGCATCGTGATCTTCCTCAACGCCACCACGATCGTGCTCGGCTTCGTCTTCCTGCTGGTCGACTTCGGCTTCATGTTCCGCGCCGACCAGCGCTGCCTCCACGATCTCATGGCCGGCACCAAGGTTGTCCGCGCCTGAGCGGGCGGCGATCGCGGAGCCGCGGCCGGCCCGCCCGCCTCACACCACCCGATCCACCATCGCCTCCCCGCGCTCGAACGCCGCCAGGTTGCGCAGGAAGTGCCGCACGATCGCCGTATCCTGATCATGGCGACCGCCCGCCGTGTGCGGCGTGATGAAACAGTTCGGCGCCGCCCGCAGCGCGTGGTCCGGCGGCAGCGGCTCCGTCTCGAACACGTCCAGATACGCCTCCCCGATCCGCCCCGCGCGCAGCGCCTCGATCAGCGCCCGCTCGTCGACCGTGGAGCCGCGGCCCACATTGTAGAAACGCGCGCCCGGCTTCAGGCACGCCAGCCGCCGCGCGTTCACGTAGTTCCGCGTGCTCGCGTTGTCCGGCAGGATGTTCACCACGTGATCCGCCTCCGCCAGCGCGCTGCTCACGCTCTCCTCCGGAATGATCCGCACGCCCCGCTCGCTGCGCGTCTGCCGGCGCACCGCCGTGATCTTCACCCCGAACGGCGCCAGCAGCTCCGCCAGCCGCCGGCCGATCGCGCCGAACCCCAGCAGCAGCACCGACTGCCCCGTCAGCAGCCGCGAGTCGTAGCGCCGCTCGGCGTAGTGCCACGAGCCGTCCGTGATCTGATCGCGATACGACGGCAGCAGCCGCCGCCCCAGCGCCAGCATCATCGCCAGCACGTGCTGCGCGCACGGATCGGCGAACACCTCCGAGACATTCGAGAACGCCGCGCCCCGCGCGCGAAACGCCTCCTGAAACTCCGGCGTGTCATAGCGCGTGTAGCCCGCCGTCGTCACCTCGACCCAGCGCAGCTTCGGCAGCGCGAGGCACTGCGCCGCATCCGGCTGGCCAAACGCGATGTCCGCCCGCGGCAGATCGGGATCGGGCTTGCCCGCGTCCAGCACCGACGCCGACGCCGCCTGCGCAAAGATCAGCGTGTGCGCCCGCGTGCCCTCGACAAGCAGCCGCGTATCGGCATCGGAAAACTTCGCATTGGTCCAAATGTTCATCGTGTCGGAAGTTATCAGTATTCAGTGTTCAGTAATCAGTGGCCAGTTACCAGTAAATGGCCGCTCAGATCGGAAAACCTGACTACTGCCTACTGATAACTGATTACTTTTCTTCGGCCTCATTCAGTCTCCGAGAATTCACACAGCGTGTGCACCGCCAGCCCGTCCGCCCGCAGCTTCGCCGAGCCGCCGAGTTCCGGCAGATCGATCACCGCCGCCACTCCCACGACCACGCCGCCCAGCCCGCGGAACAACTGCGCCGCCGCCAGCAGCGTGCCTCCGGTTGCGATGAGATCGTCCACCACCAGCACGCGATCTCCCGGCGCGCACGCGTCCGCATGGATCTCGATCGTCGCCGCGCCGTATTCGAGCGCGTAGTCGGCCGACACCGTCTTGAAGGGCAGCTTGCCCTTCTTGCGCACGAGCACGAACGGCGTGTGCGTCTCATACGCCACCGCGCCGCCCAGGATGAAGCCCCGCGCGTCGACCGCCGCAATCCGGCTCGCCCGCACGCGCCGGCACTCCTGCGCCAGCGCCCCGACGATCGCGCGAAACGCATCCGGGTCGCCGAAGAGCGTCGTCACGTCGCGGAAGTTCACCGTCGGTTTCGGCCAGTCGCGCACCGTGCGGACGCGGGCCTTCAGAAACGCAGCAAGTTCGACGGGGTTCATGGGAGGCGAAAAGCACGGTGATGAGGAAGCGCGGCATGGTGACCGGCAAGGAAAAGGTTCGCCCGTAGGGACGGGCCGTCCGCCGGTCCCCTCACCACCACCCCCGCTCCCCCGCCACCCGCAGCGCCTCGTCCAACGACGGCAGATACGGGTGCCACATCCGTTCCCACTCCAGGCTCACCGGCCCGGCGAAACCGTCCGCCCGCAGCGCCGCCAACAGCGGCCCCGCCGGAAACTCGCCGTCACCCGGCAGCACGTAGGTATACGGATGCCGCGCGCTCGGCCGGCTCACGCTGTCCTTCACGTGCACATGCACGACGCCGGCCCGGATCGCCCGCCACGTCGCGACCGGCTCCTCGCCACCCTTCTTCCACGTGTGATGCGCGTCCCAGAGGATCGCCAAGTCCGGCAGCGCCGCCCGAAACCGGGCGATCGCCTCCGCCGTGAAGAGCGAGTCGTGCGTCTCGACCATCAGGTCCACCCGCCACCCGCGCGCCCGCCGCAGCGCGCGCCACCAGCGCACCGCCGCCGCCGCCGCGGCGAGTTCGGCGGCATCGCCCGTCCGCCCCCCGTCGAACACCCGCAGCCACCGCACGCCCGCGGCATCCGCCCACGGCGCAAACGCCGCCACCTGATCCCGCTCCGCCGCCGTCGCCCCGACGAGCCGCAGCGAGGCGTTGAGCGCGACGATCCGAACGGGCGAGCCGCGCAACCGCGCTGCCAGCCCCTCCGGCGTCCCGCCGTCCCGGGCAAAGTAGTCCGCCAGTTCCACCGTCCCATCGAGCGCGCGCAGTTCCACCGCCGGCACGCCGTGCCGCTCCGCCAGCGCCAGCACCCCCTCCAGTCCAAGTTCCTGACAGCCCAGGCTGGAGAAGCATCTGCACAGCGACATTAGAAACAGTAAGGATTCACTCCGGCCGGCCGACAAACACGGATTTTTTCTCGCCCTGTCCCCACTTCGCTTACTCCCTCAAGCCTTACTCCTTCAATCATGCCCCGCCCCTGCACCCTGTTCACCGGCCAATGGGCCGACCTGTCCCTCGAAACCCTCGCCCCCCGCGTCAAGCAGATGGGCTACGACGGCGTCGAACTCGCCTGCTGGGGCGATCACTTCGACGTCGATGCCGCCACCAGCAGCAAGAAATACCTCCACGACAAGTGGGCGCTGCTGAAGGACCACGGCCTCACCTGCTACGCCATCTCCAGCCATCTCGTCGGCCAGGCCGTCTGCGATCACATCGACGAACGGCACAAGTCCATCCTCCCGCCCGATGTCTGGGGCGACGGCACGCCCGAGGGCGTGCGCAAGCGCGCCGCGAAGAAGCTCGCCCTCGCCGCCAAGGCCGCCCGCGCCTTCTTCGACGCCAAGCCCGGCCGCGGCGCCACCGACGACTTCCCCGCCGTCGTCAACGGCTTCACCGGCTCCAGCATCTGGCACTCGATCTACGCCTTCCCGCCCACCTCGCAGGCGTATTGGGATGCCGGCTACGCCGACTTCGCCAAACGCTTCGGCCCGATCCTCGAGGCCTTCGACAAGGCCAACGTCAACTTCGCCCTCGAGGTGCACCCGACCGAAATCGCGTTCGACCTCGCCAGCGCCCAGCGCGCGATCGACGCCGTGAAGGGCCACAAGCGTTTCGGCTTCAACTACGACCCCTCGCATCTCGGCTACCAGGGCGTCGACTACGTGAAGTTCATCCGCGCCTTCGGCAGCCGCATCTTCCACGCCCACATGAAGGATGTCTGGTGGGGCCACGGCGACGGCAGCGTCGGCGTCTTCGGCGGCCACGTGAATTTCGGCGACGCCCGCCGCTACTGGGATTTCCGCTCCCTCGGCCACGGTGACATAAACTTCGAGGAAATCATCGTCGCGCTGAACGACGTCGGCTACCGCGGCCCGCTCTCCGTCGAGTGGGAGGACAGCCGCATGGATCGCTTCCACGGCGCCGCCGAGGCCGCCGCGTTCGTCCGCAAGATCGACTTCCCCTCCAGCGCGATCGCCTTCGACGCGCAGTTCGAAAAGAAGGGCTGAAAAGCTGTCAGCGATCAGCGATCGGCGATCAGCTTTTCCAGAAGCTACGCTGCTCCCAAGCTGACCGCTGAAAGCTGATCGCCGATCGCTTTCACACACATATGAGCACCAAGATCGCCATCATCGGCGCCGGCGGCATGGCCGCCTATCACGCCACCGGTTTCCGCCAGGCGGGCGCCGAGATCATCGCCCTCTGCGACGTCAACCAGGCCGCCGCCGAAAAGGCCGCCGCCAAGCACGGCATCGCCCAGGTCTTCACCGACGTCGCCGCCATGCTCAAGGCACTCCCCGAGCTCGACGCCGTCTCCGTCATCGTCCCCAACAAGTTTCACGCCCCGCTCGCCCTCCAGGCCCTCAAGGCCGGCAAGCACGTCTTCTGCGAGAAGCCGCCCGCGCTCAGCGCGAAGGAGATGGCCGCCATGAAGGCCAACGCCGAAAAGGCGAAGAAGACGCTGATGTTCAACTTCAACAACCGCGCCCGCCCCGAGAGCTACGCGATGATGGAGTATATCGCGCAGGGCGCCGTCGGCACGATCAACACCTGCCAGGCGAAGTGGATCCGCCGCGCCGGCATCCCCGGGTTCGGCGGCTGGTTCACCACCAAGGCCCTCTCCGGCGGCGGCCCGCTCATCGATCTCCTGCACATGATCGATCTCGGGCTCCACTTCATGGGCTACCCCGAGCCCGCCCACATCCTCGCGCGCACGTATCAGGATCACATCGACAACAAGGCCTTCAAGGGCCCGTGGGGCATCCCCGATGTCGCCAAGGGCGTGACCGACGTCGAGGCCGCCGCGCACGGCTTCGTCACCTTCAAGACCGGCCAGTCGATGAACTTCGCCGTCTCGTGGGCCGAGATGAACCACCGCGAGGAAGTCTCCGTCACCTTCCAGGGCACCAAGGCCGGCGGCCTCGTCCGCCGCCTCTTCGGCATCGACGGCCTCGACAACACCGCGCTCGACGCCTGCCAGCTCTACACGCTGGAAAACGGCCGCCACGTGAACCGCGACATCGTCGTCCCCGCCGACGAGACGATGGGCCGCGTCCGCTCCGCCACCAATTTCATCCGCACCCTCGAGGGCACCGAGAAGCCGCTCAACACCCCCGACCAGGCCCTCGCGCTGATGAAGATCATCGACGGCGCCTACAAATCCGCCGCCACCGGCAAGCCCGTCGCCCTCTGAAAACGATTCGGACGAAACCGCTAGTGCCCGCTGATAGACGCTGATTTTCAAACCACGGAAGAAACCACTTATCCGAACCACAATCGAAGGGAATGGGTGGGAATCCGATCGGGAGTCTGCATTTCTGAATTCCGCATCATTTCACTCCATTAGTGTCCGTTAGTGGTTTTTCCGGATTAGCGCCCATCAGCGCCCATCAGCGGTTTCTCCGATCCCCAATCCTCCCGTCCTCTCTCAAAATCCCGCTCAAACGAAACCGCTAGTGCCCGCTGATGGCCGCTGATTTTCAAGCCACGGAAGAAACCACTAATCCGAGCCACAATTGAAGGGAATGGTTGGGAATTCAGCACCGTGTCTTTTTCCGAATTCCTAAACATTCCCCTCCATTAGTGTTCATGAGTGGTTCCTCCAAATTAGCGCCCTTCAGCGTCCATTAGCGGTTTCTCCGTCCGTCTCCACTCGCCCTCCCGCATTTCTCCCCACTATGAAACTCAACCGCAAACTCCGCATGGGCATGGTCGGTGGCGGCCGCGGCGCTTTCATCGGCGCCGTCCACCGCATGGCCGCCCGCCTCGATGGTGAAATCGATCTCGTCGCCGGCTGCTTCTCTTCCGACCCCGCGAAATCCAAAGCCTCCGGCGAAGACCTCTTCCTGAACCCGGCGCGCGTCTACGCGACCTATCAGGAGATGGCGCAGGCCGAGGCCGCGCTCCCCGCCGACCAGCGCATCGACTTCGTCTCGATCGTCACGCGCAACAACACGCACGCCGCCGTCGCGAAGACCTTCCTCGAGGCCGGCTTCCACGTCGTCTGCGACAAGCCCCTCTGCTTCACGCTCAAGGAAGGCCTCAAGCTCCGCGAGGTCGTGCGCAAATCCGGAAAAGTCTTCGCGCTCACGCACAACTACACCGGCTACCCGATGGTGAAGGAGGCCCGCGAGTGGGTCCGCTCCGGCAAGCTCGGCAAGCTGATGAAGGTCGTCGTCGAATATCCGCAGGGCTACGCCATCACCGCCCTCGAAGCCGGCACGATCAGCAAGATCGCCAACTGGCGCATGGACCCGAACGTCTCCGGCGTCTCGAACTGCATGGGCGACATCGGCACCCACGCGCACAACCTCGCCCGCTACATCACCGGCCTCGAGGTCGAGTCGATCTGCGCCGAGCTCTCCACCTTCATCCCCGGCCGGCTCCTCGACGACGACGGCAACTGCCTCGTGCGTTTCACCGATGGCGTGAAGGGCATCCTCTTCGCCTCGCAGATTTCGAGCGGTGAGGAAAACAACCTCAACATCCGCGTCTTCGGCACCAAGGGCTCGCTGCAGTGGTTCCAGGAGAACCCCAACGAGCTCCTCTTCAAGAAAGCCGACGCCCCGCAGCAGGTCCACCGCCGCGGGAACGGCTATCACAGCGACGCCGCCAAGGGCGCGATCCGCACGCCCTTCGCGCACCCCGAGGGCTTCATCGAGGCCTTCGCCAACGTCTACCGCAGCGCCGCCGTCGCCATCGCCGATGCCATCGAGGGCCGCAAGGCTCCAAAGACCGGATACGACTTCCCGACGATCGACGACGGCCTCGCCGGCATGGCCTTCATCGAGACCGCCGTGAAAAGCGGCAAGGCCGGGGCCAAGTGGACGAAGTTCCCGAAGCTCTAAGCCGCGACTGGACGGGACTTTTTTGGACAGGATTTACAGGATTAACAGGATTGGGGATCAGGCTTTCGCGGCCCAATTCTGAATCCTGTAAATCCTGTCTCATCTCCGCTCGTTCGAATCGCCCGAACGTTCTCCTTTTCAGACAGGAACGACAGGAACTCAGAGACAGGAATTACAGGACCATTCCGCGGCCACTTTACGCCGGCTCGTTCCTGTCCCTCCTGTCTCCGCCATCCTGTCCCTCCTGTCCAAAACAAGAACCTTCCGCCCACCCCACGGCCTTCACCGCTTCGCCGCCCACGCCGCATACTCCGCGCGCGGCACAAACCGCAGCGACGCGCTGTTGATGCAGTAGCGCAGCCCGCCCTGCGCCCGCGGCCCATCGGGAAACACGTGCCCGAGGTGCGCCCCGTCCACCGCACAATGCACCTCGACGCGCCGCATGCCGAAGCTCACGTCGACATGCTCGCCCACGAACGCCGGCTCGATCGGCTTCGTGAAGCTCGGCCACCCCGTGCCGCTCTCGAACTTGTCCCGGCTGTCGAACAGCGGCGTCTCGCTGCACACGGAAAAATACACGCCGTCGTCGTGGTGATTCCAATACGCATTCTGAAACGGCGGCTCCGTCCCCTGCTTCCGCGCCACCTTGAACTGCAGCGGCGTCAGCAACGCCCGCCACTCCTCGTCGCTCCGCTGCACCTGCGTCTTTGCCATATCGATCACCACCTGCGACGGCAGCCCGCAGGCGGATTTCCCGGCATCGGTCGCGCTGGCGTTTCCGGCCGCAGAGGAGACAGATCGTTTGTGCGTCATCGGGCCAGAGTAACGCAGTCGCGCCAATATTCCAGCGCCCATCCCGCCGTCGCCCCGCCCGGTCGCTCGCGGGCCCCCGCTACCGCGGCGCGGGCGTTTCCGCCGGGTGCATGCGCCGTCGCATGCCCGCGATCGCTTCATCCGGCGGCACGATCCGCCAGCCTTCAGGCGTGGCGACCGCCGCCAGCGGGATCGTGCTTTCCTTCACGCCGTTCGTCACACGCAGGGTGACCATCGCGCGCGCGAGATCGAGCTGCGTCACGGACTCGACCGCCGCCGCGGTGACTTCCGTAAAGAACCCCGTGAAGAACAGCGCGGCGAGTCGTTCGGGCGACCACTCGGCGCGCGCCGCTTCCGGCAGTCCACCGATTAGCGCCTGCGCCTCCGCGCGGTTGGCGTCGGACAGCCCGATGACCGCGCGCAGCCCTGCGTCGTCGCCGGTGAACGCCGACCTCATCAGCGCAGCCAATGCTGCGTCCGGCGCACCGCGGCCCCCGTCCGCCAGATTCTCGAGCCGCACCAGGCCGCGACGCAGGTCGCGGTTGGTCGCAAGCTTGGCGGCCGTCTCCGCGGCGGTGTCACGCGCGCCCGCCGCCGCCACGCGCGCCTGTTTTTCCAGACGCTCGATCTCAGCCCGCAGGCGCACCACCTCCGCGTGGACAGACTCCGCCACGGCTCGATCCGAATCCTGCGCCTTCGCGACCAGTTGCCGCGTCCGATCGTTCTCCGCGCGGAGTCGACCCACGCCGGCGTGGTTGCGCTGCGCGTCGGTCACGCGCGTCCGCAACCGCGCATTGTCGAGCTTCAGCAGCACGACGACCGCGGCGAGGCCGGCGAGGCTGAAGAGGACCAACCCGATCAGAGCAACCCGTGGACGCATGAGAATCGGCGCGCGGCGGGCGCTAGGGTTTCCGTTTCGGTTCGCCCGTGACGGGATCGAAACGGGCGCGCACCTCAGCGGCGTCGCGTTCGGAGGTGAGCGGCCGAAACTGCAGCGACCAGCCGCCAGGCGTGCGCGTGAACTTCTCCTGAAACTCAGATTCCCGGCCGGACGCGTGCTGAATCCAGAGCCGCACGCGGACGGTTCCCGGGTTGTTGTCCTGCACGCCGAGCACCTGCGCGCGCGTGGCGGGATCGGGGCTGGGTGCGTCCAGACGGAAGAGGCCCGCCGCGAAGACGCGCTCCGGCGTGCCATACCTCGCGCGCACCGCCACCGGCAGACTCGCCATGAACGCCGCCCGTGCCTCCGGCGAATCGTCCTGAAACGCGATCAGGCGCGCGACCGCCTCGGGATCGCCAGCATTGAGTCCGGCCATGAAACTGAGGCACGCCGCCGGCGCCGTCTCGCGGCCGGCGGCCGCGACCGGCTTCATCTCCTCGTCGGACACCCCCGCGGGCCGCGCCTGCAACGCGGCCACCCGATCCCGCAAGCGCGTGAGTTCCGCCACCTCCGGGTTGCGCCCGCCCATGCGACCCAGTGCGCCGCGCAACTCCTCCGCCTCGCGCCGCGCCGCACCCGCGCCCTCCGCCGACGCCCGCGCCGCGCCCAACTCCCGCCGCAATTCGCGATTGGCCCGCACATCCACCACGATGCTCACCCCCATGGCGGCGACCGCCACGCCGACGACGCCCACCTTGATTTTGCTCATAAGGAAAAGCGCGCCCCAACCCGCCGTCCCACCCGTGACGGCACCCGCAAGGCCCGCCTGCGTCACGCTCGCCGCCAACCCGGTCGGCGCGGCAACGCTCACCTGATTCGCGAGCGCCAGCGCGAGTCCGCTCGCGGTCGACGTGACACCGCGTCGGGCCAGCCCCGCCCGCATTCTCTCCAGCGCGCGATCCACGCAGGAACGAGCCGCGTCCTCGCTCAACGACAGCCGCGCGCCCACGTCCGCCAGCCGCCGGCCCTCGAAAAAACGCAGGAGGATCGCCGTGCGATCGCGTTCGCGCAAACCGCCCAGGACGTCATCGAGCAGGGGCTGGAGCGTTGACCAATCCGCGGCCGGCCCCGCGGGCGCGAGCCCCTCAGCCACACGATCGTCGCGTTCGTGCGCCCGCCGGCGCAGTTCGCCCCGCCGCACGAAACGCACGCTGTAGCGCGTCGTCGTATGCAGCCATCCGACCAGCGCCGGATGCCGCACCAACCGCGCCGCCTTGCGCGCGAGTTCGATGAAGACGAGCTGCGTCACGTCCTGCGCGAGCACCGCATTGCCGCCGAGCTGCCGGAGCGCGACCGCATACACGAAGTTGACGTGCCGGCGCACCAGCTCGCCAAAGGCCTCCTGGGCGTCTGCTTCGGCGTAAAGGCGGAGTAATTCGGCATCATCGCTCATGCGGCTCTACTCCTAACGGCCGGCCGGTGAAAAACCGCGCACTTTTTCCGCGCCATCGCTGCGGATTGCAGCCCGGACCCACTGCCGAGGAACCGTCCGCTCACTCCGCCCGCACCGGCAGCGTCCCGTCGCCAAACTCGGCCGTCAGTCCCTGCCCGGCCTTCACCGCCGCGCGGCGCATCACGGGCTTTCCCTTTTCGTCCCGCACGATCACGAAACCGCGGTTGAGCACCGACGCCGGGCTCGCCGCCTGCAGCCGCTTCCAGAGCGACAGCAGCCGGTGCGACTCCGTCTGCACGCGCCACTCGGGCGAGTTCTCCAGCAGCGCGCCGCGCGCCTCCGCGAGTTGCCGCCGCCGCTCCTGCACCGAATGCCGCAGCGCTGCCCCCAGCCGGTTCGTGAGGTCGTCGATCCGCAGAAAGCCCTGCTCGATCTGCGCCGCCGGCGAGAGCAGCCGCAGCCGCGAGCGCGCGTGATCCAGTTCGGCGGCCGCGTGCTTCACCGCCGCCTCCGCCCGCGCGTCCAGCGCCTCGCCCGCCTGCCGCACCCGATCCACGCCGTCGACGAAGTGACTCGTGATCAACTCCGCCGCCGCGCTCGGCGTCTCCGCCCGCACATCCGCCGCAAAATCGCACAGCGTGAAATCGATCTCGTGCCCCACCGCCGAGATCACCGGCACCGCGCACGCCGCCACCTGCCTGGCCTTCTCCTGCGCTGCGGCCCGGTCCTCGCTCGCATGGA
>CAZENI010000032.1:13326-31400 GCA_964513055.1 uncultured Opitutus sp. | reverse complement strand
GCAGCCGGAGCGGAACGGTTTCCCAGGCGAGGCCGCGAAGGGTGAGGGCGCGCGCGACATCGATGGGCTGTGCCACGTGAGGCTCGGTGGCGGGCTCGGTAATCAGCGGAAATCCGATCCAGCCGACGTCGGATCGCAGGAGAATTCCCGGAATCACCCGGCCGCCGATCTCGAGCGTGTAGTGCCCGTTGGGAAAGCGCCGGAGCAACTCCGGGGCGTCGGCGGTTTGCGCGTAACTCCAGGCTCCCGACGCCGCGGAGTAGGTCAGCGGATACCGGGTCGTGCCATCCGGCAGAGTGAGGCGCGGCGCGGCCGAGCCGAGAGCGGCGAGGCCCGTTCCGCGGACCTGAACCTCGAAGGAAATCTGGGTGTTGAGGTGCGTGCCGTTGTAGTAGCGCGACCAACTCCGGGCGAGGTGGATCTCATCGATGCGCGTGACGGACGACAGGCGGTGGACTTCGCTGCCAGCGAGCAAGAACGCGCCGGTGCCGAAGTCGTCGAAGTTGGGGGCGCTGTCGTAGGTGACCGGCTGGCCGTCGGACGGCTGCTTGCCGCTACCCTGGACATAGCCGAGCGAGCCGTCGGGGCGCACGGCAAACTCCGCGAGCGCGTGCCACGCTTTCGCCACAACGGGCAGCGTGGTGGCGCGCGGGAGGTGACCGTGACGGATGCCCCACGCGAGGCCGTAGGTGAAGAAAGCGGTGCCGGTGAGTTCGCGGCCGCCGTAGTGGTCGGGGTCGTGCAGGCTCACATTCCAGAAACCGTCCGCGCGCTGGAGCGGCACAAGCGCGGCCGCCATATCCTGAAACGTGCGCAGATACTCGGCGCGGTGCGGGGAGTCGGCGGGCAGAACGTCGAGCACGCGCACCAGCGCCGCGAAGACCCAGCCGTTGCCACGCGACCAGTAGCAGTGGGCGCCGTTGGGCTCGCGGTAGGGAGGATCGAAATCGGCGTCGCGCCACCAGAGATGCTCGTCCGGATGGTAGAGCCCGCGGCCGCCCTGCACGGTCTTCGTGTGCAGGTAGAGCGCGTGCATTTTTTCAAAATAGCGCGCGTCGCCGGTGAGGACGCCCAGGCGGGCGAAGACCGGCATCGCCATTTGCAAGGCGTCGATCCACCACCAGTCGTCGCTCTTGGTGCTGTTCACCATGCTGTCGATGGCGGCCTTGATTTTGGCGATGCGTTCGGGCCGGGGATCGAGCGCGTGGAGATCGAGATAGGTCTGGCCGGCGCACTGGTTGTCGGCGTGCCGGATGTCGGCGGCGCCGTAGGCGACGTCCCACTGGTGGCTGTCGGCCCAGCGCAGCGCGTAGTCGAGGCAGCGCGGCGCGGGATCGATTTTCTGCAACGCCATCAGGCCTTCGAAGTAAGTGGCGCGCGTCCAGATATTGCTGGGACGGGCGCGGTCGGTGACGATGTCGCGCCCCGGGTCGGGCCACGCGCCGAGGAAGTGGTCGTTGACCAGACGCAGGCGGGCGAGCACCTGATCGGGCGCAGGGAGGTCGGGGGCGGAGGCGAGCGCGGGCGTGCCGAGAGCAAGGGCGCCGAGACAGGACAGGAGGCGGGCGACGTTCATGGGCGCGCGACCGGATGACGCGCGAGCGACGTTACGCGCGGAGGGCGGTGTGCGCGCCGCAGATCTTGGCAGGTCGTGCGCGGCGCTTGGTCGCGATGAGCGGAGCGGCGCGGGATGGCGGATGCCCCGAGGCGACTATTCGGTGGCTGCCGGGCGATATACGTCAGGCGTGCGTTTCTCGAGGTGCAGCGCGGGCTGGGCGAGGGGAGAGAAGCCGAAGCGTGTGTAGAGCCCGTGGGCGTCGCGGGTCACGAGTTGCAGGCGCCGCAGCCCCTGCAACTGCGGGTGGGTGCCCAGAAGCTGCAGCGCGGCCTTGGAGAGGCCGAGGCCGCGGTGCCCCTCGAGGACGTAGACATCGCAGAGGTAGGCGAAGGTCGCGTAGTCGGAGATGACGCGCACGAGGCCCACCTGCGCGCCGTCGGGCGCATAGATGCCGAGGGCGAGGGAGTGCGCGAGGGAGCGGGCGACCGTCTCGCGCGGGATGCCCTCGGCCCAGTAACTGCGTTTCAGATACGCATGGATGGCCGCGACGTCGAGGCGGGCGGGATCGTCGGAGATCAGATAACCGGCGTGTTGGCTCTCGTGGGGCACGGGCGGCACCTCTGGGCGGCAGGCGGGAAGCGAGCGCTACAGTCGGGCGAAGGCGGCGGCGTAGGCGACCTGGTCGGCGGCACGGAAGAAAGACGTGCCGGCGACAAAGGTGTCGGCGCCGGCGGCGCGGCAGGCGCCGACGTTGGTGAGATCAATGCCGCCGTCCACTTCGAGGCGGAAACTCAGGCCGCGCGCCTGGCGCCAGGCGTCGATCTGCTGGAGCTTCGGCAGCATGTCGGCCCGGAAGGACTGGCCGCCGAAGCCGGGCTGCACCGTCATCACGAGCACGAGATCGACGGCATCGACGAGGTGCTCGATGGCATCGGCGGGCGTGCCGGGATTGAGCACGATGCCGCACTGGCAGCCGAGGGCGCGGATGCGCGCGAGCGTGGCAGCATGATCGTAGTCGGGCTCGATGTGGACGCTGATGAGATTCGCGCCGGCCCTGGCGAACGGCTCCACGTAATCGTGCGGCGCCTCGAGCATGAGATGGGTGTCGAAGAACAGCTTCGACCCCGCGCGCCGCAGCGCGGCGAGGGTCTCCGGCCCGAACGTGAGGTTGGGCACGAAGTGGCCGTCCATGATGTCGCAGTGCAGCCACGGCAGATTCAACTCGGCGACCCGGCGGGCGCTCGCGGCGAGATTGGCGTGATCGCCGGCGAGAAGGGAAGGCGCGAGGAGCGGAGCGTGCGGCGTTGGCATGGAGCGACGCCTGAAAATGGGGCGGTGCGACCCCAAAGCTCAACAGCGGACTGCGTCCGCGTGTGTTACCAGACGTCGAGCGCGGCGTGCAGGACCTTGGCGGCGAGGGCCTCGGCGAGCAGCGGAATCGTCTGATACTCGGACTGGAGCTGGCCGCTGTCGGTGAACACTTCGCGCACGGCGGAGATCGGGCGGTTCTCGAAGATCAGTTTGCCGCTGCGATGGTCGCGCAGGGTGCAGACCACGCCGAGCGTGACGTTGAATTTCCGCGCAAGCCCGGTGTCGCCCTCGCGGCCGGCGGCGATCTCGCGGCGATAGTCGGTGATGGTGACGGTGAGCGTCGCCTCGGCGTCGCCGACCGAGTTGGCGAGCGTAGTGCGGCCATCGCGGGCGAAGGCCTCGCGCAGCCGGGTCGAGACGATCGCCTGGGCTTGCGGGACCAGGGTGCGGTTGGCGACGGGCTCGAGGTGGAGCGTGCGGAAGGAAACGGCGGTGCCGGTGCCGAGACGGTAGTGAGAGCAGCCGGCGGCGAGCAGGAGGCAGAGGCCGGCGAACAGGAAGCGAATCATGGTGAAGGCAGGCGGCGAGGCCTGCGCGGCGCCGGGCTCAGAAGAAGAAGAAACGCTTTTTCTTCTTGGCCGGAGCCTCGCCCGGGGCGGCGGCGGGCGCGGGCTGGCCGGCGGCCTTGGCCTCGACCTCGGCGAGGCGCGACTTGGCGCGGCCGGCGATCGCGGATTCCGGATACGCGGTGATCGCCTCGTTGTAGAAGACGCGGGCGGCCTTGAAATTCGAGCGCTTGTAGAAATAGAAATCGGCGATCTTCATTTTGCTCTCGGCGAGCATGGTCTTCATGCCGTCGAGGCCCTTTTCCGCCGAGCCGATGTTGGAATCGCCGGGGAAGAGGAGCATGAAATCGGTGAAGTAGGTGATCGATTCCTTCGTGGAGGCCTGGTCGTAGTAGGGGCCGTCGACGAGCGAGGCGTGCGTCTGCGCCAGCTTCAGATAGGCGTCCGGCGCGAGCAGACTCTGCGAGTAGTTGTTGATCATCCGATCGAGCGCGTCGATGGCGTCCTCGGTGTTGCCGAGCTTCTGGTGGCCGCGGGCGACGTTCATCAGCGAGAGTGGGGCGTAGTCGCTGTAGGGGGCGTTCGCCAGGATGGTCTCGAAATACTCGATGGCCTTGTCGCGCTGGGTGAAGCCGGGGAGCAGGCCGAAGAGCATGCGGCCGCGTGCGCCGTCGAGGAGGGCGCTGGCGATGCGGTATTGCTCGCCGATGATGTCGTTGAAGCGCTTCGTGTTCGGGTAGCGGCTGAGCACGCCCTGGAAGTCCTCGAACGCCTTGGTGTATTCGCGGCGGGAAAGGCGCAGGCGGGCCGAGCGGTAGAGCGCTTCGGGCGCGTAGATGGAATTGGGATACTTCTTGGCGATGGACTGGTAGCCGCGGATCGCGCTGCGGCTGCTGCCGTCCTCCTCGGAGGCGCGGGCCTTGTTCATCTGATCGAGGGCGTTGCGGCCCTCGGGACCGGCGAGGCCGGAGAGCGCGCCGCCCTCGACCCGCCAGCCGGTCTGCTTGGTCCAGACGAGATCCGCGCGTCCGACCGAGGACAAGAAGCCGAGAATGAAAAACAGGAGGCCGCAGATCGTCTGCGCGCGGACTGGAAGGGGACGCATGAAAAAAGGAGTTACCAGCGAATCAGCGCGCTTCCGTAGGTCAAGCCCGCCCCAAACGCCACGAGGAGCGTGAGGTCGTCGCGCTTGATCCGGCCGGAGCGGCGGGCCTCGTCGAGCGCGATCGGAATCGAGGCGGCGGAGGTGTTGCCGTAGCGGTCGACGTTCACGAAGAAACGCTCCATGGGCAGCTCGAGGTATTCCGAAATCGCCTCGATGATCCGCAGATTGGCCTGGTGGGGAATCACGAGTGAAATCTGATCAGCGCGAATCTGGTGTTGTTCCAGAATATCACGGGCGGCCTCGTCCATCCCGCGCACAGCGAGCTTGAAGACTTCCTTGCCCTTCATCCGGATGCAGTGATCGCGGGCGGCGATCGAGGCGGGCGTGGTCGGGGAACGGCTCCCGCCGTGGGAGATGTAGAGAAGATCCGCGCCGTCGCCCGCCGTGCCGAGGCGGGTGCCGAGGAGGCCGCGGCCCGGCTCGTCGCTCACGCCGATGACGGTGGCGCCCGCGCCGTCGCCGAAGAGGACGCAGGTCGTGCGATCCTGCCAGTCGATCACGCCGGAGAGTTTCTCCACGCCGATGACGAGCGCCTTCTGATAGCGGCCGGAGCCGAGCATGGCGCAGGCGGTGTCGAGGGCGTAGACAAAGCCGGAGCAGGCGGCGTTGAGATCGAAACAGGCGGCGGTCGTCGGGAGTCCGAGCTTGTGCTGAATGAAGCAGGCGCACGCCGGCATCGGCAGATCGGGTGTGACGGTGGCGACGATCAGCAGATCGATGTCGGCCGGCTTCAGCCCGGCGTCGGCGAGCGCGCGCTCGGCGGCGCGCACTCCCATGTCGGACGAAGCTTCGTCGGGTGCCGCGATCCGCCGTTCCCGGATGCCGCTGCGGGTGCGAATCCACTCGTCCGAGGTCTCCACCATGTGGGCGAGGTCATCGTTGGTCAGGACGCGCTCGGGTGCATAGGAGCCGGTGCCGAGAATGACGGTGGAGCGGGTGGACATTACGGAAGACAAGGGTCGGTAGTCGGAGGGCTCGGAGCAGCGGAGGGTGGTCGGAGCGGGAGAGCGGTTGGCGGGTGCGGGTGGGAGCGGCGGGAGTGGAGTGGCGTGCCCGACGCGGACGCCGGCGGCTCCGATCGTCAGCCGAAGGCGGGCTGGCCGAGCAGCTCGTTGGCGCGCGCGATGTCGGCCTCGATTTGGTGGTTCATGTCGGCCTTCACGACCTCGTTGGCGGCGTGGATGGCGCTCTTGATGGCGCGCCGGTTGGACGAGCCGTGGGCCTTGAGGATGTGGCCGTTGAGCCCGAGGAGCGGGGCGCCGCCGTAGCGGTCGGGGTTGATGCGTTCCTTGAGGGCGTTGAACGCACCTTTGGAGAGCAGGGCGCCGGTCGCGCGCATCGGGTTGGCCTGCAACTCCTCCTTGAGCATGCTCGAGAAGAACTTCACGAGTGACTCCCAGCTCTTGAGCATGATGTTGCCGACGAAGCCGTCGCAGACGACGACGTCGACGTGTTCGGCAAAGACATGGAAACCCTCGATCGGGCCGGCGTAGGTGATGAGGTCGCCGACACGTTTGAGGAGCTCGTTGGTCTCGGTGCTCAGGCTGTTGCCCTTGCCCTCCTCGGTGCCGATCGTCATCAGGCCGACGCGGGGCGATTTCACGCCGAGCATGATCCGGCAGTAGTGGCTGCCGAGGATCGCGTTGTGAACCAGATGCTCGGGCTTGGCCTCGGGATTGGCGCCGGCGTCGATCAGGACGAAGTGACCGCCTTCGCGGGGGCAGATGGCGGCGAGCGCGGGCCGGGCGATCCCTTCCATCGGGCGGAGGCGCAGGGTGCCGCCGGCCATGAGGGCGCCGGTATTGCCGCAACTGACGACCACGCCCGCCTCGCGGTTCTTCACCAGTTCGATGGCGCGCACCATCGAAGAGTCCTTCTTCCGCTTCAACGCGTTGAGCGGCTTGTCGTCCATCGTGATCACCTCGGAGGCGTGCAGGACGGAAAGCCGCGCGTGGCGCGACAGGCCAGCCTCCCGGAGGAGGGGATTGAGCACGGCCTCGTCGCCGACGAGCGTGATCGGGTTGAGCGAACCGAACTGGGAGAGCGCGAGCTTGACCGCGGCAACGACCTCGGCCGGGCCCAAATCGCCGCCCATGGCGTCAACTGCGATTCGACCCGTCGCGCCGGAAGTGGTGACCATCACGGGGATGGCAGGGGTTGAAACTGTCGCGAGCGGCGGAGGCTCAGACCTCGACGTTCAGCACCTGACGGCCGCGATACATGCCGTTCTTCGGATTGACGCGATGGGGCCGAAACGCGCTGCCGTCGGTCGGATCCTTGGCGAATTCGGGCGCCTTGAAGGCGTTGGCCGCGCGGCGGTTGGCGCTGCGGCGTTTGGACTGCTTGCGTTTCGGATTGGCCATGGGAGGAAGGATTCAGAGGGCGTGCGTCTAGGAAAAACACCCGCCGGATTTGAGTGAAGGGGTCGGAGTAAAGGGCGGGCTCCAGACGCGTCAAGCGTCATAATCGCCCCGCGACACGCCGGCTATTTTCCGAGGTAAATCATGACGCCGAGCGCGGCGGCCAGCGCGAGTCGATACCACGCGAAAACCGCCAGACCGTGGCGCGTCAGCCAGTGGACAAGAAAACGCACGCAGATCGCGGCGGTCACGGCGGCCACCACCGCGCCCAGCAGCACGTGCGGCCAGCCGAAGACCTGGATCATCGCGCCGCCGCTCTTGTAGCCCTTATAAAGCGACGCGGCGCTCAGCGTGACAAAGCCGAGGAGGAAACTGAATTCGGCGGAGCGGCGCGGATCGAGGCCGACGAAGTAACCGCCGACGATCGTCATCATCGAGCGGCTTGTGCCGGGCCACATCGCGACACACTGCAGCGCGCCGATGCTCGCGGCCTGGCGCAGGGTGAGTTCCGCGGGCGCGGCGTCGGGGCGGGTCACCGCCTGGGCGGCGACGGCGCGGCGGCGCCAGGCCTCGGCGTAGAACATCAGGAACGCGCCCGCCACCTGCGCGATCAGCACGGCGCGGATGGAGAACAGGTTTTCGTCGATCCAGGAGTGCGCGAGAAAACCGATGCCGGCCGCCGGCACGAACGCGATGAGGACGTTGCGCAGCAGGCGGAGGCCCGCCGGATCGCGGCCGAGCAGTCCGCGCAGCATCGCCATGAACTGCGCCCAGTAGAGCAGGGCGACGGCCGCGATGGCGCCGGCCTGGATGACGACCGTATAGGTGTCGGCTGCGAGCTTGACGGTGAGCGGGACGCCGGCGGGATTTTTCGCGGACGGCTTTTTGTGCCACAACGGCTGGCCGTCGGCGCCGAGGATCGGCTGCTGGGATTCGAGATTCAGCAGGCGGTTCGCGATGATCAAATGGCCGGTCGAGGAGATCGGGAGGAACTCGGTGACGCCCTCGACGACGCCGAGAATAATCGCGTCGGTCGCGCTCAGTTGGGTCGCCGCGGTGCGGGCGTCGACTGCCGGTGGAACCGGAGCGGTGGAGCGAGCGGGCCCGGTCGGAGTCTGCGCCCAGGCGCCGGCAGCGAAGAGAACCGACACGAGGGTGAGGGCGGAGAGACGCACGGCGCGTTGGTTTCACTTTTGCCGGAACGGAGCAATTTTATTTGCCGCTGGCGGTGCGAGCCGCTGACTGCTGCGCGCATGTCCACGCTCGCCGAACTTACTGCGCACCTTTCCGCCGGACACGATCTTGCGCCGGCCGAGGTGGAGAGTGCTGCGGCGGCGCTCGCGGGCACCGGCGAAAGCGACGACGCGAAGGGCGAGTTCCTGCTGGCGCTGGGGCGCAAGGGCGAGACGGCGGCGGAGATCGCGGCGTTCGCGGCGGCGTTTCGGTCGCGCGCGGTGAACCCGGGCGTCGAGGCGTGGGCGGAGCGGGCCATCGACATCGTGGGCACCGGCGGCGACCACGCGGGCGGATTCAACATCTCGAGCGTCGTCGTGCTCGTGCTGGCGGCGGCGGGCGTGACGGTGATGAAGCACGGCAACCGGGGCATCACCTCGAAGTGCGGGAGCGCGGACCTGCTCGGGGCGCTCGGCGTGAACCTGGAGGCGCCGCCGGAGCAATTGCGGCGGGCGCTCGATGAACTGGGCTTCGTCTTCTTTTTCGCACCGGCGTATCATCCGACGTTCAAACACATCGCGCCCGTCCGGAAGGCGCTCGCGGCGCGCGGGCAGCGCACGGTGTTCAACATCCTCGGTCCGCTGATCAATCCGGGGCGGCCGGCGCACGTGCTGCTGGGGACGTTTTCCGCCGCGTCGGTGCCGAAGCTCGCCGGCGCGCTCGAGTCGCTCGGCGCGCGCGCGGGGCTGGCGGTGCACGGCGTGATCGATGCGCAGCGCGGGATCGACGAACTCACGACGGCGACGACGAATCGCGTGCGCGGCTTCGGAGCCCGGCGCGACGTCGTGGCCGAGTGGGGACCGGAGGAGTTCGGGTTGCCCCGGTCGCCGTTCGCGGATCTGGCCGGCGGTGACCTGACCGCCAACCTCGCGACGATCGACGCGGTGCTCGCGGGCCGCGGTGCGGCGGGCCTGGTCGACACGATCGTGCTCAACGCCGCGGTGGCGATGTGGATCGTGGGTGCGACGGCGAGCATCCGGGACGGGCTGGCGCCGGCGCGCGAGTTGCTCCTCGGCGGCGCGGTGAAGGCGAAGATCGCGGCGACGCGGGAGTTTTATCGTTCATGAGCCGCCAGTATTTCGGGACCGATGGTGTCCGCGGTCCGTATGGCGGGCCGCTGATCAACGAAACGTTTGCCGCGCGGCTCGGTTTCGCGGCGGTGACCTGGCTGCGCGGCGCGGACGGACGGCGCGGGCCCGGTGGCCTCGGTGCCGTGCTGATCGGCCGCGACACGCGCGGCTCGGGCGCGGCGCTGGAGGCGGCGATCGCGCGCGGCGTGCGGGCGGCCGGCGGGGAGCCGGTATCGCTGGGCGTGGTGCCGACGCCGGCCGTGGCCCGGGCGGTGCGCGCGAGCGGTGCGCCGCTCGGCGTGGTCATCACCGCTTCGCACAATCCGGCGTGCGACAACGGCATCAAATTTTTTGGGCCGGGCGGCGTGAAGCTGACCGATGCGGACGAGCTGCTGATCGAGGGACACCTCGCGGATGCGGTGGCGGCGCCCGAGGAGGAGTTGAGCGTCCAGGCGGGCGCGGCGGCGGACTACATCGCGACGGCGCGGGCGTTGCTGCCGCCGGGCTCGCTGGCGGGCTGGCGCGTCGTGCTCGACACGGCCAACGGCGCGACCTGCGGCACGAGTCCGGCGGTCCTGCGGGGGCTCGGCGCCGAGGTGATCGGAATCGGTGACGCGCCCGACGGAGCGAACATCAACGCCGACGTCGGCAGCGAGCACCCGGCCGCGCTCGCGGCGAAAGTCCGGGCGAGCGGCGCGCGGCTGGGCATCGCCCATGACGGCGACGGCGACCGCTGCATCCTGTGCGATGAACTTGGCGAGGTGCTCGACGGCGACGAGATTCTCACGCTGCTCGCGACGCACGCGCTGGCGGAGCGCCGGCTGGTGAAGGAGACGCTCGTTGTCACGGTGCAGAGCAATCTCGGCGTTGACGCCGCGATCGCGGCGGCGGGCGGCCGCGTGTTGCGCACGAACGTCGGCGACCGCTACGTGATCGAGCGGATGCGCGCGGAAGGCGCCACGCTCGGCGGCGAGTCGTCCGGCCACATCATCTGCTCCGAAATCTCGCCGACGGGCGACGGGCTCGTGGCGGCGCTCAAGGTGATCGAAGTGATGCTCGCGATCGGCAAGCCGTTGTCCGAACTGCGGCGCGTCCTGCAGAAGTTTCCCCAGCTCACGGCGGCGATCCAGGTGCGCGAGCGCCGGCCGCTGGAGAGCCTGCCGGCGGTTTCCGCGACGATCCGGTTGCTCGAGCGGGAACTCGGCGGGCAGGGTCGCGTGCTGGTGCGTTACTCCGGCACCGAGGCGAAACTCCGTCTGCTCGTGGAGGGGCCGGGTGACGCGATCGTGCAGGCGGCGTTGCAGCGGTTGCAGGACGCCGTGACGGCGGACGGACTCCGCGCCGACTGAGCGGGGGGGGGGCGCGGGCGAGTCTGGCGTTGACCGCCCTGCGCGCGGCGACTTCGCTGCGCTTTCGTATGCCCGAAATCTCAGTCGCTTCGCTAGACCCCCGGCACCAGAAACTGATCGAGAACGCGCGCGTGGCGATCGAGCGGGGCAATTTCGACTATGTCCTGGAGGTGACCGCGCAGGTGCTGAAGTTGCAGCCCGGCTGCCTGCCGGTGCGGCGGTTGCAGCGAGTGGCGCAGTTGCGGCAGCATCGGGGCAAGAGCGGCGGCTTCATGGGCCGGGCGCTCAGCGGCCTGTCGAGCGCGCCCTTCATGTTTGGCGGCGGGAAGAAGGAGCCGGCCAAGCAGCTCGAGATGGCGGAGACTCTCCTGGCCAAGGACCCGATGAGCGTGCCGGCGCTGAAGATGCTGGCGGAGGCCGCCGGCGGACTCGGGCTGCCGGAGACGGTGGCGTTCGCGCTGGAGGCCGTGCGCGAGATCGAGCCGGGCAATCGGGCCAACCTGCTCGCGCTGGGTGAAGCCTGGCTCGCCGCGGGCAAACCGACCGAGGCCTTGAAGATGGCGGATGAAATTTTGAAGGACAAGCCGACCGACGGCGATGCGCAGAACCTGATGCGCAAGGCGTCGGTGGCGCAGACCGTGACCAAGCACAACTGGGACAACCAGCAGTCGTATCGCGACAAGCTCCGCGACGAGGCGCAGTCAGTCTCGCTCGAGCAGTCGGCGAAAGTGGTGACTGGCGATGTGATGTCGCAGCGCCTCCTCGACGAGGCCCTGGCGCGTGTCGCGAAGGAACCGAACAACCTGAACCACTACCGGAGCGTGTCGCAGGCCTACAAGCAGATGGGCAATCTCGACGAGGCGCTGGCGTGGGTGCGGCGCGCGCGCGAGCAGCCCGTCGGCAAGACCGACGCAGCGCTCGAGAAACAGGAGTCGGAGCTGGCGACCGCGGTGATCGAAAAGCACACGAAAGAGGCCGAGGCCGCGGTGGCGGCGGCGCCGGGCGATACGGCCGCGCTGGCGAAGATGGACGCGGCGAAGAAGGAGCTCGCGGAGTTCAAGCTGTCCGAGGCGAAGCGATACGTGGAGCGGTATCCGAACGACTATCCGGCCCGCTATGCGCTCGGCGCGTTGCTGCTCGAACTCGGCCAGACGGATGGCGCGATCGCGCAGTTCCAGCAGGCGCAGAAGGGGCCGCAGGTCCGCGTGGCGTCGCTCGTCGGCCTCGGTCGCTGCTTCAAGGCAAAGCGGCTCTTTGACCTGGCGGTCGCGCAGCTCAACACGGCGAAGAACGATCTCAACACGATGGACGACGTGAAGAAGGACGTCATCTACGAGCTGGGCGCGTGCTACGAGCTGATGGGCAAGCCGGATCTCGCGATCGAGGAGTTCAAGGTGATCTACAGCGAGGACATCGGCTTCCGCGACGTGGCGGACAAGATCAACGCGTTCTACGCGAAGAGCTGAGCGACGGAGAGGATTAATTCAGAAGCCACGAAGCCAGGAAGGACTCTGTCCGGTTCCCGGTTTCATGGCTTCTGCATTAATCCTAAATTGGTTTTCCCCATGAAAAATACCCTGCGTGTGCTGGTGTTCGTTTTGGTGTCGGCGGCCGCGTGGGCCGCGGCGAAGGACAAGACGCTCGACGTCTACTGGATCGATTCCGAAGGCGGCGGCTCGACGCTGATCGTCACGCCGGCCGGCGAATCGGTGCTGATCGACACGGGCAATCCGGGTGGGCGCGATCCATCGCGCATCGTGGCGGCGGCGAAAGCCGCGGGTCTATCGAAGATCGATCACGTCGCGATCACGCACTGGCACACGGATCATTTCGGCGGCGCGGCCGAGGTGGCGCAGCAGGTGCCGTTCGGCACACTTTACCAGCGGGCGATCCCCGAGGGCGATCCGGACGGGCGCAAGCAGTCGCCGTTTCAGACGCAGATCAAACCGTTCCGCGAGATCGCGGCGACGCGCGTGCCGCTGGCGGCGGGCACGGTGATTCCGTTGAAGGCGGGCGGGGCCGGGGCGCCGAAGCTCTCGCTGCGTTGCCTGGCGGCGGACCAGAAATTCGTGGCGCCCACGGCGGCGCAGTTGCAGGTGAAGAACCCGCTCACCGGCACGGTGCCGGCGAAGCCGATCGATACGAGCGACAACGCGAACAGCGCGGTCTTCGTGCTGGAGTTCGGGCCGTTCCGGTTCTTTGACGGCGGCGACCTGACCTGGAACGTCGAGGAGAAACTCGTCACGCCCCACAACCTTGCGGGCGTGGTCGACGTGTATCAGACGAATCACCACGGGCTCGACCAGAGCAACAACCCGCTGCTGGTCCGGAGCCTGGAGCCGACCGTCGTCGTGATGAACAACGGCCCGAAGAAGGGCGGCCAGCCGGGGAGTTTCGCGGCGATCCAGGCGGCCGCGAAATCCGTGCAGGCGCGCTACCAGGTGCACAAGAGCTTCAACGTGACGGGCGACGAGAACGCCCCGGACGATTTCATCGCGAATCATCAGAACCTCACGGGCCGGGAAGCGGAGAAGTGCCCGGCGAACCTGATCAAGATGTCGGTCGCGCCCGACGGAAAGAGCTACACGATCAGCATCCCGGCGACCGGGCACACGCGGACCTACCAGACGAAGGGGATGTGAGCAGGGCGGGAGGTTTAGCCGCCGGGGCTCGATTTCCGGGCGTCCAATGAGGGCGGTTGGGGACAACCGCCCCCACCTTGCGCGAGCCAGACGGCCGCACCGAGGATGGCGAGGCTGGCGAGCAGGGCGGGGAGGTTCGCCTGTTCGCCGAAAAACAGCAGCGACACCGCCACGGCGAGGGGCACCTTGGCGTTGTTCATCACCGCCAGCGTGCCGGCGCTGACGCGTGTGGCGCCGACGTTCCAGAGGAAGAAACCGACGCCCGAGGCGAGCACCCCGAGGTAGAGCAGCGTCCAAAGCTGCGGCGGTCGAAGCGTCACGGATACGTCCCGCAGCAGCATGGCCGTGAACGCCACGGCAAAGGCGCCGCCGTAGAGGACGCCGAAGACGGCGCGGTCCTCGAGGGCGGGCTGGCGGGCGCGGAGCCGGCGGTAGCAGACCTGGCCGCCGGCGAAGGCGGCGTTGGAAAAGGTGACGAGCGCGAGGCCGAGCAGGGTGGGCTGGAGGTCGGTGGACTTCACCGCGACGAAGGCCGTTCCGGCCACGGCGAGGAGCGCGGCCGCCAGCGCGCGCGGCCGCAGGGTGCGGTCGAGGGCGTCGGCCAGGAGCGTGACGAGGATGGGCGTGGTGATGGTGAAGAGTGCGGCCTCGTGGGCGCGCAGGTAGCGGAAGCTCTCGATGTAGGCCAGATACATCACGCCGAACTGGAGGGCGCCGATGCCGGCGAGCGCGAGGAGGGTCCGCGGCGCGACGCCGCGCAGCCGCAGGAAGGGCGCGAAGACCAGCAGCGCCAGCCCGAGGCGGACCGCCGAGACGAAGGTCGAATCGACGCCGCCGAGGTGCTGCTTGATCAGGCCGAACGAGAACGCCCAGATCAGGGAGACGAGGAGCAGGTGGGCCATGGCGCGGCGGCCGTCAGACGCGGAAGATCGCGCCGAGCTTCTTCCCGAGCACGAGGCTGAGGCCGGCGATCGTCACGCCGAGGAAGGCCATCGCCCACACGCCGAGCGCGCTCGCGATGAACTTCCCGTCGCCGAGCAGTTGGAACAGTTCCATGATCGCCTTGGTGATTGGATAGAACGCCTGCTTTTGCGCGAGGATCAGCGAGTCACTCACCTCGAGCATGGCAAAGGCGAACGCGAGCAGGCCGCCGGCGATGAGGTTGGCGGTGATGAGAGGCAGCGTGATCTTGACGATGGCCTTGAACGGCGTGGCACCGAGATTCTGCGCGGCCTCCTCAAGCGTCTCGCTCGTCTGCTGGAAACCGGCGGCGGCGGAGCGGACGACGTAGGGCAGGCGCCGCACGGAGTAGGCGATGATGAGCAGCAGCGTCGGATCGCGCGTGGGGTTGAGGAAGGAAAAGAACTTCCCGTCCTGCGCCATCGCGAGATAGCCGAACGCCAGCACGAGCCCCGGCACGGCGAGCGGGAGCATGGCGAGGAAGTCGAGCACCTGGCGGCCGGCGACCTTGCTGCGCACGACGACGTAGGCGATGGCGACGCCGAGCACGAGATCGACGAGGGTCGAGATGCTGGCGAAGCGGAGGCTGTTCGCGATCGCGGGCACGGTGAGGTCGTGGCCGAGCGCGAGTTCGAAGTTGTCGAGCGAGTAGCGCTGCGGCAGCACGGTGCCATACCAGTCCTGTGAGAAGGCCACGAGGATCACGCCGAGGTGCGGCAGCACGGCGACGAACGTGACGCCGGCGAAAAAGGCGGTGCAGAGCCAGGCGCGGCCCGCCGGCAGCGCGCGCGGGCCGCCGGTGCTCGTGGCCTTGGCCATCATGGCGTGCGGCGTGCGGCCGAAGAGGGTCTTGCTCAGCGCGTAGATCCCGACGGAGCAGGCGAGCATCACGGTGACGAGCGCGAAGGGCAGCGGGTTGGCGCCGATATCCTTCAACCCATAGTAAATCTGCACGCTGGTGACGCGGTCGTAGTCGAAGATCAGCGGCGTGCCGAGTTCGGTGAAAGCCCAGATGAACACGATCGTGCCGCCGGCGAAAAGCCCGGGCCGGATGAGCGGCAGCGTGATCTTGCGGAAGCGGCGCAGCCCGGTGCAGCCGAGGTTCTGCGCGGCCTCCTCCATCGCGGGGTCGATGTTGGCGAGGGCCGCGACGGCGTTGAGGTAGATAATTGGATACAGCGAGAGCGCCTCGACGATCGCGATGCCCCAGAATTGGTTGGCCGCGAACCAGTCGATGGTGGCGCCCGGGGCGAGCAGGCCGAGGTGGTGGAGCAGGGCGTTGAGCGCGCCGTATTGCCCGAAGATCTGCTTGATGCCGATTGCGCCGACGAAGGGCGGCAGGATCATCGGGACGAGCACGAGCGAGCCGAGGAGGGCCTTGCCGGGGAAACGGAAGCGATCGCTCACCACGGCCAGGGGCAGGGCGATGAGCAGGGCGAGGGTCGTGGTCGCGCAGGCGAGGAGGAAGGAGTTTCGCAGCCCGGCGAGATAGGTCGGGTCCTGCAGCAGCGCGCCGAGGTAGGCGAAGGTCAGGCGGCCGTCCGCGTCGATGAAGCCGCCCTGCAGGATCTGCAGCACGGGCCACAGGAAGAACGCCGCGAAGAACAGCGCCGTGGCGAGGAAGACGAGACGCGCGAAGGCATGCGACATCGGCGCGCAGTGTGCGAAGCGCGGGCGAAGGCGGGCAAGGGGGAAGTAAGGCTTTCCGCGCGCTTGTCGCGGCCCCACCTTTTGACTCGCCGCCCCGCGCGCTCTCCGGCTTCTTCCCCGCGATGACCACCCCGACGACGCGTGCCCGCCGCGTTTTCCTGTTCTGCGTCGCACTTACCGCCGGACGCCTGTGTGCCCAGATGACGGAGACGCCGCACACGGTGGCTCCGGGCAAGCTGCTCGTGGAGATCGACGGCTTGAGCCTGTCCTTCGATCGGGCGGATGCGGCCGGCAACAAATACACCGCGGTGGGCGTGGCGTCGACGATCGTGACGGCGGGACTGACGGATGCGGTCGACCTGCAGGTGGGCGCCGATCTTTTCCTGAAACAGACGTATGAGTTCCGCGGCACCCGCGATTCGCGCTCGGGGCTGGGCGACTTGTATTTCCGCGCGAAGTGGACGTTCTGGCGCGACGACAAGCTGGGGGCGGCGGTGGCGTTCCTGCCCTACGTGAAGGTGCCCGCGAACACCGGCGGCGTGGGCAACGACTCGGTCGAGGGCGGCTTCATCGTGCCGTGGGAGATGAAGACGGCCGCGGGCTTCACGACCGGCGCGATGTTCCAGTGGGATCACGTGCGCAATCACGACAACAATGGCTACGACGCGCACTGGCACGTGACGGGCTACGCGCAGCGCAACCTGACGAAGCTGCTGGGAATTTACGGCGAGGCGGCGATGTCCGCGGCGTCCACGGGGCTCTCGGATTGGGCCGGCACGATCGGCGCCGGCGTGCTGCTGCAGGTGACCAAGAGCGTGCAGCTCGACTACGAATTGCAGCGCGGCCTGAACCGGCGCGCGACCGACTGGACGCACGTGCTGCGCGTGAATTGGGAGTGGTGAGGGCGGGGGCGGGCGCCGGGCCAGCAACCTATTTCTCCGGTTCCACAAGGAGTTTTCCGGCGGCGACGACGCTGAGCGTGATCGGCCGGCCGGCGCCTTTGCGCAGCGTGACGAGGCCGGCGGTGAGATTGCGGTCGGTCACGCGCAACGCCGTGCCGGGCGGGAGCCCGTGCTGCTCGATGAACTGCAGGAACTCCGCCGACTGATCCGTGATCCGCACGATGCGCAGCGGACGCTCGGCGACGCAGGTCGCGAGGGTCGCATAGACCTGCGAGCTGAGCTTGCCCTGCGCGCTTGGAATCGGATCGCCGTGGGGATCGAAGTGCGGGTGGCCGAGCAGGGCGTCGAGCCGGTTGAGCACCTCGTCGGAGATCGCGTGCTCGAGCTGCTCGGCCTCCTCGTGGACCTTGGACCAGTCCATCTTGAGCACGTTGACGAGGAAAGTCTCCACGAGGCGGTGCTTGCGCAGGACGTTGAGGGCCACACGACGGCCCTCGGGCGTGAGGCGGACGCCGTGGCGGGGCTGGTGCTCGACCAGGCCCTCGTCGGCGAGGGCTTTCACCATGGTCGTCACGGTCCCCGGCACGACGGCGAGCGCCGCGGCGAGCGCCCCCATCGACACGAGCTCGTCGCTGCCGTCCGAGAGCAGGAGCACGTGCTTGAGGTAGTTCTCGACCGCGATCGTCGCCATGCGCGTAGGAAGCAAAATCGAGGATTTGAGGCAACCAAAGATTTATTTTGACTAATCAAAATGACGCGCGCTAGCTCCCGGCGCATGTCGTTTCCCGTTGTCTCCCTGGCCCGCCTGGCGGGCGTCCTCCTGCTCCTCGCCGCCGCGGCGCGTCCGCTGGCCGCGGCGGAGCCGACCCGGCCGCCCGGGGCGCTGCGCGAACTCACCACCGATCGGCCGGATGCGACGGAGAGCCCGTTCACGGTCGATGCGGGCCACCTGCAGATCGAGCTGGATGCGGTGAGTTTCACGCGCGACCGGCTGGACGGGGTGAAGACGACGGAGTGGGTGTTTGCGCCCTTCAATCTCCGCTACGGGCTGACGCCGCGGATCGAGGCCGGGATCTTCGTCGTGCCGCATGTGCGCGTGACGGAGCAGGTGCGCGGCGGACCAAAGACCACGGTGCGCGGGATCGGCGACACGACGCTGCGAGCCAAGTTCAATCTCTGGGGCAACGACGGCGGCGCGACGGCGTTTGGCGTCTTCGCGGATGTGAAACTGCCGACCGCGGCGGACGGCCTCGGCAACGACAAGGTCGAGGGGGCGCTGACGTTTCCCGTCGCCTACGAAATCGGGGC
>CAZENI010000032.1:0-13316 GCA_964513055.1 uncultured Opitutus sp. | reverse complement strand
GCTTCCTTTCCCCGGCGCCTACTAATGGGGGGGGGGGGGGGAAGGGGCGGCGATGACGGCGGTGGAGTTCGTGCACACGGGCGCGGCGCGGCGGGCGGTGTGGGTGAACACGATCACGTTTGCGCACGACCTGGCCGAGAATCTGGGCGGCTTCCTGGAACTCACGTCGGCGGCGGGGGACGGCGCGCACGTGGCGACCTTCAACTGCGGGCTCACGCGGCGGATCGCGTCCGGGGTCCAACTCGACTGCGGCGTGAACCTCGGCCTGTCGCGCACGGCGCCGGACCTCACGGTCTTCGCGGGCCTGTCGCGGAAATTCTGATTTTCAACGAACATGAACTCATCCGTTTCCTCCTCACCGATCCGGCGCCGGTTCCTGCGCGGACTCGCGGCGGCGTTGTGCTTCGCGCTCGTGCCCTGCCACGCGGCGGCGGCGAAGAAGCGCATCGTGACGACGTTCACGATCATCCAGGACATCGCGCAGAATGTCGCGGGCGACGCCGCGATTGTGGAATCGATCACCAAGCCGGGGGCGGAAATCCACGGCTACGAGCCGACGCCGCAGGACATCGTGAAGGCGCAGCACGCCGACCTCGTGCTCTGGAACGGACTCAATCTGGAGCGCTGGTTCGAGCGGTTCTTCGGCAACCTGAAGAATGTGCCGGGCGTGGTGCTCACGGCTGGCATCGAGCCGCTGGGCATCGAGGAGGGACCGTATACCGGCAAGCCGAACCCGCACGCGTGGATGTCGCCGCGCAACGCCCTGATCTACGTCGAGAACATCCGCCAGGCGCTGGTGAAACTCGATCCGGCGAACGCCGCGATTTACAACGCGAACGCGAAGGCCTACGGCGGGAAGTTCGCCGCGCTGGAAGAGAGCGTGCGGAAGGAACTGGAAAAGATTCCGGCCGACCGGCGCTGGCTCGTGACGAGCGAGGGCGCGTTTCCCTATCTCGCGCGGAACTTCGGCATGAAGGAACTCTTCCTGTGGGCGGTGAACGCCGACCAGCAGGGCACGCCGCAGCAGGTGCGGAAGGTGATCGACGGCGTGCGAAAGAACAAGATCCCCGTCGTGTTCAGTGAGAGCACGGTGAGCGACAAACCCGCGCGGCAGGTGGCGAAGGAGACCGGGGCGCGCTACGGTGGCGTGCTCTATGTCGATTCGCTCACACCGCCCAGCGGCCCGGCGCCGACGTATCTGCGGCTGATGGAATACAACGCGAAGACGATCGTAAGGGGATTTTTGGGACATGAGTGACCGTCCGGCGGAGATCCTCAGCGTCGACGTGCAGCGGGTCACCGTCAGCTACCCGAACGGGCACGTCGCGCTGCGCGACGCGTCGTTCCGGCTGGACGGCGGCTCGATTTGCGCGCTCGTGGGCGTGAACGGCTCGGGCAAGTCCACGTTGTTCAAGGCCATCATGGGCCTGGTGCAGCCGGTGGCCGGGAGCGTGCTGGTGGCGGGCCGGCCGGTGCGCGAGGCGTTGAAGCGGAACCTCGTCGCCTACGTGCCGCAGGCGGAGGAGGTCGACTGGAGTTTTCCGGTGAGCGTGTGGGACGTGGTGCTGATGGGCCGCTACGGCTACATGAATTTCATGCGCATCGCGCGCGCCGCGGACAAGCGCATCGCGGAGGAGAGCCTCCGGCGCGTGGGCATGCTCGAGTTTCGCGACCGGCAGATCGGCGAGTTGTCCGGCGGGCAGCGCAAGCGGGTGTTCCTCGCGCGGGCGCTCGCGCAGCAGGGGCGCGTCATCCTGCTGGACGAGCCGTTCACGGGCGTCGACGTCACCACGGAAAGCGCGATCATCGCGCTGCTGCGCGAACTGCGCGACGAGGGGCACATCATGCTCGTCTCGACGCACAATCTCGGGTCGGTCCCGGAATTCTGCGACCACGTCGTGCTGGTGAATCGCACGGTGCTGGCCGCGGGGCCGACGGTGGAGGTCTTCACGGAGGACAACCTGCTGCGGGCGTTTGGCGGCGTGCTGCGGCATTTCCGGTTCGACGAATCGACCGTGCAGAAGCACGACGGCCGCGCAGTGACGCTGCTGACGGATGACGAGCGGCCGCTGGTGTTCGGCAAGGGCGGGCACGTGGAATACAGCCAGCGGCGCGGCCGCGAGGACGTGCTGAAGAAGCGCGCGGAGGGGGAGGAGGACGTGTGAGGGTAGGGACGCGCAGCCTGCGCGTCCGGACGGGTGGGCCGCCCGTCGCTACCAAACAAAGCCATGATCGATTCGCTCCTCGTTCCGCTGCAGTATGACTACATGCTGAAGGCGATCTTCGTGAGCGCCGTGATCGGCGGCGTGTGCGCGTTCCTTTCCTGCTTCATCACGCTGAAGGGCTGGTCGCTGATGGGCGACGCGCTGTCGCACTCCGTCGTGCCGGGCGTCGCGGTGGCGTATTACATCGGCTGGCCGTTTGCCGCCGGGGCGTTCGTGACCGGCCTGCTGGCAGCGGCGGGCATGGGCTTCGTGAAAACGAAGACGCGCCTGCGCGAGGATGCGGTGATTGGCGTGGTGTTCACGGCGTTTTTCGCCTTCGGGTTGCTGCTGATCTCGCTTTATCCGAGCCAGGTCGACCTGCGCTCGATCGTCTTCGGCAACATCCTCGGGATCTCCGATGCGGACATCGTGCAGGTGCTGATTATTTCGGGTGTGACGCTCGTGATCCTGGGCTTCAAATGGCGCGATCTGCTGCTGTTCTGTTTCGATCCGAACCAGGCGCGCGCGCTCGGGCTCAACACCACGGTGCTGCATTTCACGCTGCTCACGCTGCTCTCGGCCACGGCGGTCGCCGCGCTCCAGACCGTCGGCGCGTGTCTTGTGGTGGCGATGCTGGTGACGCCCGGGGCGACGGCCTATTTGCTGACGGATCGGTTTCCGCGGATGATCGGACTGGCTGTGAGCATGGGCGTCGGCACGTCGATTGTCGGGGCCTACGGCAGCTACTTTTTCGATGGCTCGACCGGCGGCTGCATCGTGACGCTGCAGAGCGCGCTCTTCGTGGCCGCGCTGGTGTTCGGCCGGAAGCACGGCTTGATCGCGGCGCGGGCGCGACGGCGCGCGGCGAGCCTGGAGGCGATCCCATGAGCCGCCTGCTGGAGCCGTTTCAGTTTTCGTTCATGGTCGACGCCATGATCGTGGGCATCGCGGTGGGCGCGGTCTGCGCGGTGCTGTCGTGTTATCTCGTGCTGAAGGGCTGGTCGCTGATGGGCGATGCGATCTCGCACGCGGTGCTGCCCGGCATCGTGATCGCGTATGCGATCGGGCTGCCGCTGGCGGTGGGGGCGTTTGCCTCGGGCCTGCTGTGCGCGGTGCTCACCGGCTACATCAAGGCCAACAGCCGCGTGAAGGAGGACACCGTGATGGGGGTGGTTTTCACGGGGCTCTTCGCGTTCGGCCTCGTGATCTTCACCAAGGTCCCGAGCGACCTGCACCTCGACCACATCCTCTTCGGCAACATCCTTGGCCTCGCGCCGGGCGATCTCCGCAGCACGCTGATCGTCGCGGGCCTCACGCTGGCGGTGGTCCTGGTGCTGCGGCGCGATCTGCTGCTCTTCTGCTTCGACCCTGGGCACGCGCGCACGATCGGGCTGCGGACCACGCTGCTGTATTACCTGCTGTTGTCGCTGCTGGCGGTGACGATCGTGGTGTCGCTGAAGGCGGTGGGGATCATCTTGGTGATCGCCATGCTCGTGACGCCCGGCTGCATCGGCTACCTGCTGACGGACCGTTTCAACGTCATGCTGGCCATCGCGACCGTGAGCGCCGTGGGTTCGGCGCTCGTGGGCGTGTATGTGAGTTTCTTCCTGAACGCCTCGACGGGCGCGTGCATCGTGCTGTTGCAGGCGGGGCTCTTCCTCGTAGCGCTCTTTTTCGCGCCGAAGCATGGGTTGCTGGCGGCGCGCCGCCAGCGGAAGTCGGAGCGCGTGGCCGCGCCAGCGGCTACTTGAACTCCAGGCCCCACGTCCGCTTCGCGTAGCCGTAGGTCACGGGCTTCACGTCGCGCAGCTTCGCGAGGGCGTCGGCGGTCGTCGCGGCGTCGGCGCCGTATTTCTGCTCGAACGCGGCGATGCGCGCCTCGTAGTCGGCGAGGAGCTTCGCCTTCACGTCGGCGGGCGCGAACGCGTGGGCGAGGGAGTTGCGCCCGAGTTGGACGAGTTCGTCCCACGAGAGGCGGAAGGTCGTCACGGCGGTGAAATATTCGTCGGTGAGGTTGCTGTCCCACATGCCGCGGTCGTCGGTGTTGAGGCAGACGGGCACGCCGGTGCGCAGGTATTCAGGAAATGGGTGCTTCGTGAGGTCGGGCACATACTCGAGCAGGCGGTTGGAGATGAGGTTGACCTCGATCAGCGTGCGGCGGCTGTGCTGGAGCAGGAGCAGGGTGTCGCTGTCGTGAATGAGATTGATCCCGTGGCCGATCCGGCTGGCGCCGAGCAGGAGCGTGTCGCGCACATGCGAGTCGGGCCCGTCCATCTCGCCGGCATGGATCGAGAGCGGCAGCGTCGGGTAGACGGAGCGGAGCTGGCGGAAGGTCTCGAGGAAACGCCGGGGATAGCCGCGGCCGTTCTCCTCGATGCCGGCCATGTTGATGGCCACCCAGAGATCGCGATTCGCGGCCACGAAGGCATAGGCGTCCGCGAGCTTGGCCTCGGCCTCGGGCTGGAAGCGCAGGACGGTTTCCTGGAAGCGCACGACAAGGCCGGTCGACGTGACGTCGGGCTGGGCGAGGCGCTGCTTGATCGCGGCGACGGCCTCCGCCGTCGGGATGGGGCGACCGTCGTTGGTGAAGGCGGCGGTGGCGGCGAACTGCGTCTCGAGGTAGCGGACGCCCTCGGCGGCGAACGCCTTGATGTTCTCGACCAGCAGCTCGAGCCGCGCGGGGAGATTCTGCCCGAGGGTGCCGCGGCGCGGCCAGATGCCTTCGAAAAACTCGCGGCGGCCCTCGCCGGGCGCCTCGAGCCGGAAGCTGTCGCACCAGGCGGCGCGCTCGGCCGGAGTGAGCGCAGTGAGGGCGACATACTCGGCGCGGGCGGCGGCGGACAGCCGATCGTAGGTCTGCCGGCGGATGGTGCGAAATCGCGCGCCGGGCGCGAGGGTGTCGGCCTCGCCGGCCGGGTAGGCGCGCGTGTAGAAGGTGTCGCCGCCGTTGCGCGCCGGGTCGGTGAGAACCGCGAGCATCCATTCCGGGCGATCCGAGCCGGCGGCGTGGTTGTGGAGATCGCCGCCCTTCGGCGTGTCATAGAGCAGCGTGTAGAGCTGCGCCGGGCTGGCGGCCTCCTTCAGTTCATCGAAACGGCGGCCGAAATCGGCGGCGACGCATGGCGTGCAGCCGGCGAGGGCGAGCAGGAGCGGGACCCAACGATGCATGCGCGCCACGAGAACGCGGCGGGCCGCACCGTGCAAGTGCGCGCTGGGCGCTGCTCCCACCGTCCGAGGGAAAAAACGTCCGGGCGCGAAAAAGATCCCGGTCGTCGCAAATCGCGAAAAGTTTCACCGCGGGGCTTGAGAAAACCTGCGCGCCACGCATCACTCTTTCCCATGCCGTGCGTCTCCTCCCCAGCGTGGCTCCGATCGCATGTCCCCCTCCCCAACGGTCCCATCGAACGCATGACTGAAATCCGGAATACTCACCGCGAAGGTGCGCGTCCGGATCAGGTCCTGAAACCGGGCCGGAGCGCCCGGTGGCTGGCCGTGCTGGCGCTGCTGGCGGCGGGCACCGGACGCGCGGCCGAGCCCGCGGAAGTGCAGCGCGGCCTGCTGGCCGGGAACTACGCGGCCGTGATCAAGCAGGCGACGGGCGAGTTGCGCGACGCCCCGGCCAACACCGAGTGGACGCTGCTGCTGGTGCAGGGGCTGCTGGCGGTCGGGCGCTACGGCGAGGCGGACAAGGTGATGAAGGAGGCGCTGGTGCGCGATGCGCGCAGCATCCGACTGCGCTGGCTGGCGCGGGACGTGGCGCTGGCGAACGGCCGGCCGGAAGAGGCGGCCGATCGGCCGGACGAGATTCGCCGCATGGTGCGGGACAGTCCCTGGATGTATCGGGCGCCGGCGGATCTCGTGGTGTTTGGCCGCGCCGCGCTGGCGTTGAACGCCGACCCGAAGGACGTGCTCGAAAAAGTCTTCGGCACGGCGCAGAAGGCGGAGCCGAAGCTCCGCGACGTCTACCTCGCGCGCGGCGAACTGGCGCTGGAGAAGCACGATTTCGCCCTGGCGGCGCGCGCGTTCGAGGAAGGGCTCAAGCTGCTGCCCAACGATCCCGATCTGCTGTATGGCCGCGGCCGCGCCTACGCGGGCGGCAACCGCGAGGTGGCCGTCGGCTCGCTCAAGGCGGCGCTGAAGCAGAATGCCCGGCACGTGCCGACGCTCCTCGAATTTGCCGATCACCACATCGACGGCGAGGCCTACGACGAGGCGGCGTCGGTGCTCGAGACGGTGCTCGACGTGAATCCCGTGCAGCCCGACGCCTGGGCGTATCGCGCGGTGATCGCGCACCTGAAGAACGATCTGGTCGCGGAGAAGTTCGCCCGCGATCGCGCGCTCAGCTCGTGGCCGAAGAATCCGCGCGTCGATTACCTGATCGGCAAGAAGCTGTCCGCGAAATACCGCTTCGCCGAGGGCGCCGCCTACCAGCGGCGCGCGCGCGCCTTCGATCCGGAGTATCTGCCCGCGAAGGCGCAGCTCGCGAGCGATCTGCTGCGGCTGGGCGAGGAGGCCGAGGGCTGGTTGCTCGCGCAGGCGGTGCACGAGAAGGATGAATACGATGTCGAGGCCTTCAACCTCGTGACGCTCCGCGACACGATGGCCAAGTATGCCGCGCTCACGAACGAGGATTTTGTCATCCGCATGGCGGCGCCCGAGGTGGCGGTCTACGGCCCGCGCGTCCTCGCGCTGCTGCGGCGCGCGAAGGAGACGCTGGTGTCCAAATACGGCGTCGAGCTGGCGAAGCCGACCTACGTCGAGATCTTCGCGGACCAGCGCGACTTCGCGGTGCGGACGTTCGGCCTGCCGGATGTCGCGGGCTTCCTCGGCGTGTGCTTCGGCCGGGTCGTCACCGCCAACAGCCCCGCGACGAGCACGTCGACGACAAATTGGGAGTCGGTGCTCTGGCACGAGTTTTGTCATGTCGTGACACTGCAGATGACGAAGAACAAGATGCCTCGCTGGCTGAGCGAGGGCATCTCGGTCTACGAGGAGCGGCAGGCGGATCCCTCGTGGGGCATGCGGATCGATCCGCGCTACCGCGAGATGATCCTTGGCGAGGATCTTGTGCCGGTCGGCAAACTGAGCGCGGCCTTCCTCGCGCCGAAATCGCCGCGGCACCTGCAGTTCGCCTACCTCCAGTCCTCGCTGGTCGTCGAGTTCATCATCGGCCGCTACGGGATCGAGAAACTGCGGCACGTGCTTACGGACCTGCGCGAGGGCGTCGAGATCAACACCGCGCTGGCGAAGCACACGGTGGAGCTCGAGACGCTGGAAAAGGATTTTGCGGCTTATGCGAAGACGCAGGCCGAGCAGCTCGCGCCCAAACTCGATTGGGAGCGGCCCGACGCCGAGCTCCTGCTGCCGGCCGCCGCCGGTGAGTTGCTGGTGTGGGAAAAGACCCGTCCGGACAACTACTGGCTCCTGCGCTTGAAGGCCCAACGGCTGATCGAGCAGCAGAAGTGGGAGGAGGCGAAGGTGCCGCTGCAGCGGCTGGTGGAGCTTTATCCGCAGCAGAAGGGCGGCGATGCCGCCTACCGTCAGCTTGCGGCGGCGTTGCGCGCGCTGAAGGATTCGAAGGGCGAGCACGAGGTCCTGAAAAAGTGGGCCGCGGTGGACGACGAGGCGACGGAGGCGTTCCTGCGCCTGATCGAGATCGCCACGGCCGAGCAGGACTGGGCGACGGTCCGGCGCAACTGCGAGCGCTATCTGGCCGTCAACCCGCTCGTGGCTCCGCCCTATCGCGCGCTCGCCCGGGCCGCCGCCGGCACCGGAGATGATTCCACTGCCGTCGTGGCGTGGCGCACGCTGATCCAGCTTGATGTTCCGGAGCGCGCCGAGGCGCATTTCCAGCTCGCGCGGCTGCTGCACAAACGCGGCGACACGGCGGAGGCGCGCCGCCACACCTTGCTTTCGCTCGAGGAGACGCCGCGCTATCGTGCGGCATTGGGCCTGCTTCTGGAACTCAACCGTCCGCCGCGCGACGCCGTCAAGGAGCCCGCGGCGCCCGATGCCGTGCTGCCACCCAAGAAAGCCGAATGAAGCGCCTCGTCCCCACGATTCTCTTTTTCGTCGGCGTGGCGGCGGTGGTGGTGGCGCAATCGTCGCGCGGCCGCAGCCGCGGGTATGGCGGCTATGGCGAGGGCGGCTACGCGACCGAGGGCGCGCAGACGGCGCGCGAGATTCCGTCGCACAGCACCGGGACGCCGGTGTGGACGAATCCGCGGGGGTTCACGCGCGATGTCTTCACGTTTGCGCGCATCCGTTACAGTCAGGGCTACGGCGGCAGCATGTATGAACGCCGGCGCGGCAGCGGCTGGGCCACGGACATGCCCGACAGCGATCTGAATCTCTCGTATCGTCTGCAGCAGATGACCTCGATGCGCGTCGACCCCGACGGGCGCATCCTGCAGCTCACCGATCCGGAGCTCTCGGATTTTCCCTGGTTATATATTGTGGAACCGGGCGGCCTCGGCTTCAGCGACGAGGAGGTCATCGCCCTGCGAAAATACCTCCTCAACGGCGGCTTCCTGATGTTCGACGACTTCTGGGGCGAGGCGGCCTGGGCGAATGTCGAGCGCGAGATGAAACGCGTGTTCCCGGATCGCTCGTTCAGCGAACTGGGCCTCGATCATCCGCTCTACAGTTGCGTGTTCCAAATCAAGACCAAGGGCCAGGTGCCGAACATCGGGCTGGGCGAGGAGAGCCAGCATCACGGGATCACGTGGGAACGCCCCGACGCCCGCGACGTGCACCACCGCGTGCTCTACGACGACAAGGGCCGGATGATGGTCTTCGCCGCGCACAACACGGACAACGGCGACGGCTGGGAGCGCGAGGGCGAGGCCGAATACTACTTCAAGACCTTTTCGGAGAAAGTCGCGTATCCGCTCGGCATCAATGTCGTGTTCTACGCGATGACGCACTGAGCGCGTTTGCCAACGCTCCATGTTTTCCCATCCTGTCACCTTGAGCGCAGCCACCCAGCCACGACCCCCGCACGCGCGGACCCGTGAGCCCGGCGCTGCGCCCGATATGACCCAGCGCGCCTGTCTTCTCGTCGGATTGTTCGCTTTCGCCGCCTCGTTCGGCTCCGCGCAGCCGCGCTGGTCGGGCTGGGCCAACGAGAACGATCTCGGCGGCTCGCTCGTGCGCACGGAGGGCAGCGGGGTGATCGACGAGGATCAGGTGAAGACGGCGCGCGAGGTGGCGTCGCACAGCACGGGCACGCCGGAGTGGACGAATCCGCGCGGCTTCGAGAAGGACGTGTTCACGTTTGCGCGGGCGATCTTCAAGGTCGGGCCCAACACCGACCCCGGCTACGGCTATGGGCGGCGGCTCGGCTGGTGGGTGGATTTTCCCGATGCGGACCTGAATCTCTCCTACCGGCTGCAGCAGATGACCTCGATCCGCACGGATCCGAACGGGAAGGTGATGAAGCTGACGGACCCGGAGCTGCACGACCACCCGTTCCTGTTCATGGAGCATCCGGGCTACATCATCCTGCGCGACGCGGAGGTCGCGGGCCTGCGGAAATACCTCCTCGCCGGCGGCGTGCTCGCCGTGATCGACTTCTGGAACACCCGCGAGTGGGAGGGCTTCGCCGCCGCGATGAAGAAGGTGCTGCCGGATCGCACGTGGACGGATCTGACGATGGATCACCCGATTTTCCACTGCGTCTTCGACCTGAAGGGCCCGATGCAGCGGCTGCAGGTGCCGACGATGCAGTTCTGGAACCGGCTGCACAGTTGGGACGATCACAACTCGCCGCCCATCCAGCTCGATCGCGGCAAGGGCTGGGAGAAGATGTCCGTGAAGGCGCTGCACGACGATCGCGGCAACATCATGGTGATTGCCTTTCACAACAGCGACATCCCCGATGGCTGGGAACGCGAAGGCGAGCACGCCGATTACTTCCAGGTTTTTTCCGAGCGCGTGTCCTATCCGATGGGCGTGAATCTCATCTTCTACCTGATGACGCACTGAGGCCCGCGCCGCGCCACCCCGAATTTTCATGAGCATCCCCGCTGAAACCGTCCCGCCCGCCACTCCGCCCCCGCCGCCCGCGACCGGCTTCGCCGCCGAACGCGCGACGGCCGAGCGCCTGATCGAGGGCCGGGCGCGGATTGAGGCCGAACTGGCCAAGGTGATCATTGGCCAGCGCGACGTGATCGAGCAGATCATGATCGCCCTGCTCGCCGGCGGTCACTGCCTCATCACGGGCGCGCCCGGCCTGGCGAAGACGCTCCTCGTGAAATCGATCGCGCAGGTCTTTCACCTGAAGTTCCAACGCATCCAGTTCACGCCCGATCTGATGCCGGCCGACATCACCGGCACCGAGATCCTGCAGGACGACGGCGAAGGCCGGCGGCGCCTGGCGTTCGTGAAGGGGCCGGTCTTCGCCAACATGATCCTGGCGGACGAGATCAACCGCACCCCGCCCAAGACCCAGGCCGCGCTCCTGGAGGCCATGCAGGAGCACCAGGTCACCGCGTCGGGCGTGCGCCACCCGCTGGAGGAACCGTTCTTCGTCCTCGCGACGCAGAACCCGATCGAGATGGAGGGCACGTATCCGCTGCCGGAGGCGCAGCTCGATCGTTTCATGTTCAACGTCATGATGGACTACCTCCCGGAAGCGGACGAGGTGAAGGTCGTGCTGCAGACGACAGCCGGCCGGCCCGCGCCGATCGAGGCGTTGTTCTCCGGCGAGGACGTGCTGCGTTTCCACGAACTGGTGCGCAAGGTGCCGGTGGCGGAGGAGATGGTGCGTTACGCCGTGCAACTGGCCTCGGCCTCGCGGCCGCACCAGCCGAACACGCCGGACTTCGTGAACGAGTGGGTGAGCTGGGGCGCGGGCACCCGCGCGGGCCAGTTCCTCGTGCTCGGCGCCAAGGCGCGTGCGCTCCTGCGCGGCCGCGCGCACGTGACCGTCGAGGACATCCAGGCGCTCGCGATCCCGGCCCTGCGCCACCGCGTGCTGCTGAACTACCGCGCCGAGGCCGAAGGCATCAAAGTCGACGAGGTCGTCAAACGCCTGCTCGCGGCGACCAAGGTGCCGGTGAAGGGAGCTTCGTAATCAGTTCGAGCCGAGTAATCAGTTCGAGCCGAGTAATCAGTTCGAGCCGAGTAATCAGTCCGAGCCAGGTAAACAGTCACCGATCACGGACCGCTGAATACTGATTACTGATCACTGATTACCGATAACTGAATACTGCTCACGGATCGCTCCGAACCCATGTCCGCCACCGCTCCCCAGCCCGCCGCGCTCGCGTCGGCGAAACTCATCGACCCGCAGGCGTTGATGACGATCCGCAGCCTCGAACTGCGGGCGCGGGCGGTCGTCGAGGGTTTCTGGAGCGGCATCCATCGCAGCCCGTATCACGGTTTCTCCGTGGAGTTCACGGAGTATCGCCAATACACGCCGGGCGACGATCCGCGTTATCTCGACTGGCGCGTGTTCGCGCGCACCGATCGTTACTTTATCAAGAAATACGAGGACGAGACCAACCTCCGCGTGCACCTGCTCGTCGACCAGAGCCGCTCGATGGACTACGGCTCGGCGGGCTACACAAAGGCGACCTACGCCGCGACGCTGGCCGCGACGCTCGCGTATTTCCTCCACCTGCAGGGCGACGCGATCGGGCTCCTGACGTTCGACGAGCAGGTGCGCGACTACCTCCCGGCCCGGCACCGCACCGGCCACCTGCGGCAGCTCATGCTCGCGCTCGAGCGGCCGGCCAGCGGCAAAGCCACCGATCTCGAGGCGCCGCTGGAGCGCATTACCTCGCTCATCCGCAAGCGCGGGCTCGTCGCGCTGCTGTCGGATTTCCTCGCGCCGATCGACCGGCTGGAGCGCAGCTTGGTCGCGCTCACCGCATGCGGCCACGAGGTGTCGGTGTTTCACATCACGGATCCCGCCGAGCAGACGCTCGGGATCGCGGCGCCTGCGCTGTTCGAGGACGTCGAGTCGGCGCGGCGCATCTATATTGATCCGGCAGTGGCGCGCGACGCCTACGTGAAGAAGTTCCGCGCGCACACGGAGGCGCTCCAGGCGATCTGCCGGAAGCTTGGCGTGAGCTATCACGCGCTGACGACGGCGCAGGCGCTGGAGCTGGCGCTGTTTGAGTTCCTGCAACAGCGGATGCGGCGCGGCCGGCAGTTCCGGCGCGCGAGCCACAGCGGGACCGGGGGACGCTCATGAGTTTCCTCACGCCCTTCTTCCTGCTGGGCGGCCTCGCGATCGCGGGGCCGATCATCTATCACCTCGTGCGGCGGACGACGCGCGAGAACCTGCGCTTCAGTTCGCTGATGTTCCTGCTGCCGAGCCCGCCGCGGCTTTCGAAGCGCCACCGTTTCGAACATCTCCTGTTGCTGCTGCTGCGCTGCGCGGCGCTGGCGCTGCTCGCGCTGGGCTTCGCGCGGCCGTTTCTCCGGCAGACCCCGATCGACGATCCGACGGCGGCGCAGCCGCGGCGCGTGGTGGTGTTGCTCGACACCAGCGCGAGCATGCGGCGCGACGGCGTGTGGGCGGCGGCGCGCGCGAAGGTCGAGGACGTGCTGCGCCGGGCGGGTCCGGCGGACCAGGTGTCGGTGCTGCTGTTCGACAAGAAGACGACGGCGCTCGTGTCGTTCGAGGACTGGAATCGCACGGCGCCAGGCGATCGCGTCGCTTTCGCCGTGGGCCGCCTGGGCGGCGTGGCGCCGGGCTGGGCGGGCACGCACCTGGGCAACGCGCTCGTGAGCGCCGCCGAGGCGCTGGGCGAAAACGAGGACGGCAAGGCCGCGCCCGGTCCGCGGCAGATTGTGCTCGTGAGCGATCTGCAGGCCGGCTCGCGGCTCGACGCGCTGCAGGCCTACGAATGGCCGAAGGGCGTCGAGTTGGCCGTCGAGTCCGTCGCGGCGCGCAACCCGACGAATGCGGGCGTGCAACTTGTCGCCGACGGTCCCGACTCCAATCGCGCGGTCGATGCACCGGTGCGCGTGCGCGTGACGAACGCGGCCGACTCGAAGCGCGAGCAATTCAAGCTGGGCTGGACGCGGCCGGCCGCCGGAGCCGCGGCGGCCGCTGCACCGGGCGCGGGGGAGTTTGTCGGCGCGCCGCTCGACGCCTAC
>CAZENI010000031.1:10556-31894 GCA_964513055.1 uncultured Opitutus sp. | reverse complement strand
GCGCACGCGCAGGATCAGGACGTCCGGCTCCTGCTTGGCGCGGCGCAGCTCATCGTCGAGTTTGTCGACGACGCCGAAGAAAAACGCGCCGAACACGCGGAAGATGAGCACGCCCGGCGGCACCTCGCGGCCGACGAGCGAGTGGTGCGAGCCCTCGGTCTCCGTCGATTCGTCGACCGCGGTGATCTGCGAGGTCTCGGCGATGCGTTTCACCATCAACAGCGCCGCGAGCACCACGCCGACCTCGACCGCGAGCGTCAGGCTGCCGAGGACGGTCAGGGCAAAGGTCGCGAGGAACACCGACGAGTCGCTGCGCGGCCAGCGTCCGAGCCGCAGGAACTCGCGCCAGGACACCATGCGCAACCCGGCCACGACGAGGATCGCGCTGAGCGCGGCGAGCGGCACGTGGTTGACCAGTGGCGCCGCGACGAGCAGCACGCCGAGCAGGAGCGCGGAGTGGGTGAGGCCGGCGACGGGCGTGCGGCCGCCAAAGCGGACGTTGGCGACTGAGCGCGCGACAGCGCCGGTGACAGGCAGGCAGCCGAAGAGCGGCCCGACCAGATTCGCGGCGCCCTGCGCGAAGAGCTCCTGGTTGGAATCGTGCCGCGCGTCGAGCAGGCCGTCGGTCACGATGGCGCAGAGCAGCGCCTGCATCGCCACGAGCATCGCGATGGTGAACGCGGGCGGGATCAGTTCGCCGAGCTGCGCGCCCGTGAACGACGGCAGGTGCAGCGCCGGCAGGTGGCGCGAGAGTTCGCCGAATTGGGAACCGACGGTCGCGATGTCCCACGCGCGGTCGAGGCCGAAGAGGCTGGTCACGGCCGTCGCGACCACCAGCCCCACCATCGTGCCCGGCACGAAGCGCGAGAGGCGTTGCGGCCAAAAGGCGATCAACGCGACCGACGCGAGCGCGAGCGCGCACGTGGGGACGTGGATCGCGTGCCAGTGGGTCGCAAGGATCCGCAGCTTGCCCGGGAAATCCACCGGCATGTCGGCAACGCCGAGGCCGAAGAACGCGTTGATCTGCGAACCGAGGATCAGCACGGCGATGCCCTTGGTGAGCGCCCGGGAAACCGGATACGGGATAAACCGGATGACGGCACCCATCCGCGCGAAGCCCATGAGGCAGAGCATGGCGCCCGCCAGCATGGTGCAGAGGAGCAGGCCGCCGGGCCCGTGCTGCTGGAGAACGGTGGCAGTGATGATGACGAACGCGCCGGTGGGGCCGCCGATCTGCACGGGCGAGCCGCTGAGCGCCGCGATGATCGCGCCGCCGATGATGGCGGTGTAGAGGCCCTGCTCGGGCTTCAGGCCCGACGCGATGGCAAACGCCATCGAGAGGGGGAGGGCGAGCACCATGACGTTGAGGCCCGCGAAGAAATCGCGCCGGAGCTGCGGCGCGCCGGGCGGGCGCGTCGCGACAGGAAGTTTGGGCCGGAAAAACGACACGCGCCGACGCTGGCGCGCGGGGCCGAGGCTCGCAAGGGGCGACCGGGTGATGACAGTGGAGATTAGCCGGCGTCGCCCGGGCCCGGGCCGCCGCAACTAAAACTTTTGAAGATCGGACAAGCGGACAAGCTGGGATCGGAGAGCTGGAATTCGTCATCGTTCCGGCCCGAAACGGAGGCTTTGGACAGAATGAACTGAATGTCACAGAATGTCGGGCGGCACCGCAGCCGGCGCCAGGCGCTGCTGACTCCAATCCCTTCGGCCTGGATTCGGCAGAAGGCGAAACCGCTAATCTTCGCTAATTTTCGCTGATGAAAATCTTGGGCTTCGATTCACTTTGCCGGTTGAGTCACCCCTTTGGTGACTCTGAACCATGCCAATCAACCCATGGCAGGTTTCTGATGAGCGCCGATAAGCGTGGATTAGCGGTTTCTTCAGCTGCCGTTTTTAGGTTCGGTCCATTTTGTTCATGCTGTCGCAACGACCGACTGCACGACACCCCGCTCCGAGCTCGGCGTCTCGCGGCCTGAACCGAGGTGGTGCAGGCGGGGTGAAACCGGGGTTGACAGCACCGGGAGGCCTCGCGAAATTCCGCGTTCCTCAGTTTACGGCGGTCATAGCTCAGTTGGTTAGAGCACAAGATTGTGAATCTTGGGGTCGCGGGTTCGAGTCCCGTTGGCCGCCCCATTTATCAACGGGACGAGAACCCGCGAAGCGGTGTTCGACGAAGCGCGCAGCGCGAAGATGGGCCACGCAGCAGCGTGGGCGTAAGACGCTTGGCCGGAGGTCAACCAATCCCGCTGGCCGCGTCAGTTTGGTCTGTCCGTGGGAATACGGCATGCTTGCCCCTGCGATCGCAGCCGGTAGCTTCCTGACGTCATGAGCACTCTGCAGGAGATCGAAGCTGCGGTTCTGCGCCTTTCCGATAAGGACCGGCTGCAGCTCGCCGACAAACTGCTCGGCAGTCTGCCCCCTCCACCGGCCGCAGGAAGCCCGGACGAGATTCTGAAGGAGGCGGTGCGTCGCGATCTCGAGTTGGAACGCGGAAGTGTCCGTCCTTTATCTGAAGCTGAGTTCTGGGGCGGAATGCGGCGACCGCGGGAATGACGCTGGAATTTCATCCGGCCGTCCAAAAGGATTTCAACGAGGTCCTCGACTACTACGAGGCCGAAGGCGGCCTGCATCTGGCGGATCGATTCGAGGTGGAGTTTCGCGCCTGCCTCGCCGCGGTAAAGGCCGGGCCGACCCGCTTTCCTTTTTACCAGCGAAGCGACCGCTTGCGGCGCGTCCGGCTGAGGAGCTTCCCATTCCTGATCGTCTACCGGGAGAATGTGAACGGCGTGCGGGTGATTCTGCTGAAACACGAGCGACGGCACCCACAGTTTGGGATGGCTCGACGCTGATCTTAATGCGGTGAGGGGGAGTGGGTGCCGAAATTTCACATCTGCCCCTTTTTCCGCTGCACACTCCCACGAGATCCTCTCGCCAGCTTCCCTTACCGACGATTCCGAAATCTGATCCGAGTTCGAGGAGGTAGTATCGTTCGCCGCCATCTAGCAGGGTTGCCACCATGGTGCCATCCGTTTGGCGATGTCGGTGACACGCTCACCGCGGAAATACCGGTCTATCTTGCGCCCGCAAATCTCGCGCTCGGCTTTCGCTCCACCGCAATTTTGCCAAGTATACCAGAAGGCGGCGACAAGCGCGTTGACACGGGAAATTGATCCTCGCGGCCGGTCCCAAAGCATCGCAGTGGGGGGAGAAGAGACTGGAGCCGCACGAGCCTCGTCGAAATCAATAGTAGGTCGCTCCCGGGACGCTGGATTTCGGCGAGGGTCTCCTCCCACAGCCGCCGGGCCGTGGAACTCTGGTCGTGAACGGCGACGGCCCATTCGGCGTGGTCACGCACCCAGCGGGACGGATCGGTGGTGACGAGGTTCGCAATCCAAGCCCGATCTTCAGGCGATTCGGCGAACGCGAGCAGACTTACAGCTAAGGCGCGTTCCTTGGCGAGTGGCGACGTGCCGAAGCGCTCGCGTGCCTGTTGCCAAAGCCAGCCGATAGTGCGGCCGTGAAGGGCGGCCATTACTGTTGCGAGGACATCACGATCGTTTCGACACCGGTCGAGTAGCTTCATCCGCACTCTGGTAATTGCCGGTTCCTGCGCATCTAGCTCGTGCGCCATGATGCGAAATAGGAATACTGCGGCCATCGATGAAATCGCCCTCAGTCCTCGGACGGCGGGTTGCACGAATCTTACCGGCACCGACGATGGTTGGCGGGTGCGTGTCGGCGTGTGCGGCGTTGCGAGCGTCCTGCTGGATTCTTCGCTACGCTCAGAATGACAATCAGCAGATGCCTTTTGGCGCCCTGTCAGGCCGCGCCGGACTCCGCCACCGGCGTCGCCCCGCGCGGGCCGAGGCCCAGCGCGGCGGCGAGGGTGGGCAGGTCGGGGAACACCCGCTCGGTCGCCTCTCGCAGGCGCGCGGCCGGGTGGTGGCCGTGGGCGACCAGCGCGCAGTCGGTGCCCAGCTCCCTCGCGACGGCGAGGTCGTGCAGCGTGTCGCCGATCAGCAGCACCGCGCCCGGCGGCACGGCCAGCGTCGCCAGAAACGCACGGCCGAGCGCGACTTTGCTCTGCGCGTAGATGTTGTCGAGGCCGTGCATGCCGGTGAAGTGCGCGCCGATCCCGTGATGGCCGATGACCACCTGCAGTGATTCGTGGTGATAGGCCGAGAGAATCGACTGTGTGAGGCCGCGCCGGGCGATCGCGGCCAGCAACTCCGCGGCGCCCGGCTGGAGCGCCGGCTCGAGCCGGCGCGCCTCGTAGGCGCCGATGAACTCGACGCTCAGCGCGTGGAAGTTCGCGTCGTCGACCGGCAGCCCGAGCCGCCCATAGTAGTCGCGCACGGGAAAATCGAAGACGGCGTGGTAGCGCCCGCGATCGATCGCCGGCAGCCCGCGGCGGGCGAGCATCGCGTTCATCGCGTCGAGGCAGAGGTCGAGATCGTCCAGCAGCGTGCCGTTCCAATCCCAGATCACATGGCGGTAGTCCTCGATGCGCACGCGGCGAGTGGAGCGAACGCGCGGCGGGAGGCAACCGCGGGCTGGCGCGCGTCCTCGGGCGGCGGAGCGAAACGCCAATTCCCGGTAGAGATTGACCAAGCGATGCGCAGACGCGGGCGGCGATCGCGCGCATGATGCAACCATGCCTTGCGGTGCCCTGCCTCAACCGCCCCCTGCCGATCGTGTTTCCCGTGAGCTCGTCGCTCCAGCGCGATCCTCCTCGACCCGACGGCGCCAACTCCAAAACCTCTTTCCGCTCCAACCCCTGGGAATTTCCGGCTCCGCCGGATGCCTTCCGTCTCTTCCGCCCCGACTCCAAACTCCGTCTCTGCCATGAACGCCTTCTCCGCCTCCGCACTCTCGCGTCGTGATTTCATCAAACACTCGGGCCAGGTCGCCGCGGTGTCGGCCCTGGCCGGCGTCGCGTTGCCGCATGTGCACGCGGCGGGCAGCGACGCCATCCGGGTGGCGCTGGTCGGCTGCGGCGGCCGCGGCACCGGGGCCGCCGGCCAGGCGCTGTCGACGACGAGCGGCCCGATCTCGCTGGTGGCGATGGCGGATGTCTTTCCGGCGAAGCTGAAAGCCTCGCTCGAGCGGCTCGCGCAGCAGTATCCGAAGCAGGCGGCCCAGGTCCAGGTGCCCGCCGAGCGGCAGTTCATCGGCTTCGACGGCTACAAGGCGGCGATGGACTGCCTGAAGCCCGGCGACGTCGTGATCCTCGCGACGCCCCCGGCGTTTCGCTGGGTGATGTTCCAATACGCGATCGCGAAGGGCCTGCACGTGTTCATGGAGAAGCCGCTGTCCGTGGACGGGCCGACCACGCGCCGCATGATTGCGCTGGGCGAGCAGGCGCAGGCGAAGCGCCTCAAGGTCGGCGTCGGCCTGATGGTGCGCCACTGCGAGGGCCGGAAGGAGCTGTATCAACGCATCCGTGACGGCCAGATCGGTGACATCGTCTCGATGCGGGCCTACCGCATGGGCTCCGGCGGCGGGACCGCGCCGCCCAAGCCCGAGGGGATCTCGGAGCTGATGTATCAGATTTCCAAGTTCCACGCCTTCCTCTGGCTGAGCGGCGGCGTCTTCTCCGACTACTACATCCACCAGATCGACGAGTGCTCCTGGATGAAGGACGCCTGGCCGGTGGAGGCCATGGCGATCGGCGGCCGCCACTACCGCGGTGACTCGCTCGACCAGAACTTCGACACCTATTCGGTCCAATACACCTATCCCGACGGGGCCAAGCTCTACTACGAGGGGCGCAACATGCCCGGCGTGCACAACGAGTTCGCCAGCTATGCCCACGGCACCAAGGGCTCGGCGGTCATCACGACGCGTTCCCATCATCCCGGCCAGGTGCGGATCTATGCCGGCCAGAAGGTGCCGCGCATCCTCACCGCGAAGGACAAGATCGATCTCACGGATCCCAACCTGCGCTGGGCCTTTCCGCAGCCGGAGAAGAACCCGCAGCAGCTCGAGTGGGACAATCTCATCGCCGCGATCCGCCAGGACAAAGCCTACAACGAGGTGAAGCGCGGTGCGGAGGCCAGCATGGTCGCCTCGATGGGCCGCATGGCGGCGCACACCGGCCAGATCGTCACGTTCGACCAGATGCTCAACTGCGAGCACGAGTTCGCGCCGGGCGTCGACACCTTGACAATGGACGGACCGTCCCCGCTGCCGCTCGGTCCCGACGGCAAGTATCCGGTGCCGCGTCCGGGCATCGAGACGAAGCGCGAGTATTGAGCGCCGCCATCGCCGGCCGGGAACGCCGCCCGCCGGCGTGCCTGGCGCGCAGCCGCCACGACGCCCGCCGGCGTCGGGGGCGCGGCTTCACCGCGCCGCGGCGCCAGACGCGGCCGGCCCTTTGCTCAATACGTCGCGCACCGTTTCAAGCAGCACCTCGAGTTCGAAAGGCTTCCGGAGCGAGCGGTTGGCGCCCAGTTTTTGGGCGAGCGCGAGGTAGGTGGTGGCCGGCCCCGCCCCGGAGATGGCGAGGATGGGCAGGTGGGGGAATTCCTTCCGCGCGGTGACGATCGTCTCGATGCCCTCCACGCCGGGCATGATCAGATCGGTGATCAGCAGGTCGACCGCGCCCGACCGCAGGATCGCGAGGCCGGCCCGGCCTTCGGCGGCCGCCTCCACGGTGTATCCGCTCTTCGACAACACCTCGCACAGCACGTCGCGAAGATCGTGATCGTCTTCGACGACAAGGATGCAGGCGGGCGCCGCGGCGGAATTGGACATGCGGAGTTTTTTGAAGGCATCGGACCGGCGCGCAATCCAATCCTGTCGCGACGCGCTTGGCGTCGGGCGAAGTTTCGCCGCGGCACGGCGCCCGACCCCGCGTGGGTGGCGGAGCGCCGGCACCCGACCGGAGAGGCCCGCGCTCCGGCGCCACCCAGGCCGGGCGCCAGGCCGCGTGCGGCTTTTTGAAAGAAGTCGGGCGCGGCCGTCGTTTCCGGTCCTGACGCAGCCTGTCGCTGCGGCGCAACGCACCGAACCCGATGAAATACCAAATCGTCAGCACTGTCACCGGAGCCTTCTTTCCGAAGGGCGTCCGCCTCTTCCTGGAGAATCTGGAAATCGCCCTCGCCTACGACGGCAACGTCACCTACCGCAGCACCGACCTCATCGACGTCACCGGCCTGCTGGATGTGGTCTGCCGCGTGACCGGTTGGAACGGCACGCCGTGGACACTCGTCCTGGACGTCACGATACCCGGCGATTCCGCGTATCGGAAGACGATCTCGGTCGCGCGGACGATCGTGGCGAAACAGACCGACCTCTACGTCGCAGCCATCGACCTGACCCAATGAAAACTCCGCTTAAACTTCTCGTGGCGGGAGCGATGCTGGCAGCCACGGCTCTCGGCCAGACGACGATCGGCGATGCGAGCGACAAGACCGCACTGATTCTGGAGCAGGGGGGCGCGTTCTCCGTGAACTTCGCCGACAACAGCGCGAAACTGGGCCTGCTCCATGACCTCAGCGGGAAACCGTGGTTTGCGGGCATGGAACTCTCGGCGAAGGCCAAGAACGGCTTGGGCCCCCTGTTCGACGGGGAGAATGTGTCCCCGGAGACCAGCGCCGCCCTGTCGTTTGGCGGCCGCTACGGCGGCGGCAACACCGCGGACGAGGTGCGCGCGAACGGCGCCATTGGCGGCTGGATGTCACTTCGCGCCGGATACACCCGGGGCGCCTACAAGCTCTACAACCCCGCCTCGCCGGTGGGCAAACGGGTTTCGGACCGGGCGGAGGATCTGCTCGACGCCGCCCTGTATTGGAACAAGCCGCTTCAGGTCATCAATGCGGTGGTCGGCGTTTCGCTCGGCGCGCGCAAAGCCTCGAACTACGACGATCTGAAGAAGGTCGCGGTGAAGGAGACCACGGTCGTGGAAGTCAGCGGGGCCACCACGGTGACGAGCGAGAAGGCGATCGAGGCGCGCGAGGGCGCCTTCGCCACGTTCACGCAGTGGGAATGCAACGCCGATTTCTTCTGGATCCCGGAGAAATTCGGCCATCGCTTCGGCCTCGACGTCTTCATCCGCGCCCAGCGGAGCCAGGGTGACACGTATGTCTCCCCGGGCATCGGCTTGTTTGTCCTGAAGGAAAAGTCCCCCGGCGCGGCCGTCGGTGGACTCACCGTCCAATACGATGACCGCGAGAACAAGACGGTCGTCGGGTTTGCGGTCGGTTATCCCTTCAAGTGACGGCGCCCCGGAACACCTTCCGGCGAGTTGCCGGGAGGGGCAAGGTGACGAGGCATGGTTCACGAACGGCGCCGCGACCGCGCCCATGCGAGGGTGGGGCCTGGCGCCGGGCAGGCCCCCGAATGGGAGAGTTCAGGCCGCCTCGGACGGCTGGGCGCCGACTCCGGTCGGCGCACGGATTTCCTGCGCAGGATGGACTCGCGCTTGGCGGGCGGAGCGGCGACGCTCCCGGCTTCTTCCAGCCATGCCCCGATCGCCGGTTTCCGTTTCCTGGTTCGCGTTTCTCCTGACTGCGCTGCTTCCCGCCGCAGCTCACGCCGCAACCTTCACCCACAACTTCAACTCCCTGCCGGTCGACACGCCGAACGGCGCGATCAACACGGCGCTCAGCCTCACCGGCGGCCAGCTCAACGGTGCGGCGGCCAACGCCAGCCTGATCTCGAACCGGAAGGACGCCAATGGCGCCGGCACGATCAATGTCGGCATCGTGAAAACGGGCGTGGGCGCCGCCGGGGCCGCCGCGTTGCGCCTCGCGGACAAGGCGACCGGCAGCGCCACGGCGGCCCTGGTGCTTCCCGTGCTCGATGCGAACGCTGCCGTCGTGGAATTCACAGTCACGTTCCAGTTGCTGATGGATCGCGTGGCCGGCGCGGTGCCGGCGGATGGTTTCAACGTGAGCTTCGGCCCGGTGTTGAGCGGTGTCGGCGGCGCGAGCGGGCATACCGCGGCCTACGGGCTGGTGGTGAATTTCGACACGTATCAGAATTCCACCGCCGATCCCCGGAGCATCGAGGTCTTCGCCGACGGCGCGAGCGTGGGGAATTTCCTCGCGTCGAATCTCCCCGGCGGCGATTTCCGCTACGACCAGACATTCCGCACCGTCGTCCTGCACTGGGATGCGAACGGACTCGACCTCACCTACGACGGTCTCGCGATCTTCACCAACCTGCCCACGCCGGGGTTCATTCCGACGGCCGGCAGCAATTTCGCGCTGAACGCCGCCACCGGCGGCCTGATGCAGGACGTGTTCATCGACGACCTGTCGATCGTCACGGTCACGAATGCGGTGCCCGTCGCGACCGGTGGCGTGGTGATCGAGGAAATCATGGCGGACAACGCGTCGGGCCTGGAGGACGAGGACCTCGCCCGGCCGGACTGGATCGATCTCTACAACGGCACGGCCACGCCCGTGCGGCTGGCCGGCTGGTTTCTCGACTATGCGAGCGTTCCGATCCCGGCGCCCGGCGTCACGCCGGCGCCCGCGCGTTATGCGCTGCCGGATCTGACGATCCCCGCGTTCGGCCACCAGATCGTTTTCGCCTCGGGCAAGAATCGCTTCACCAACGTCCGTCCGCACACGAATTTCACGCTGCAGAAGGAGGGGGGCACGCTGACGCTCGTCGCGGCGGATGGCGCGACGGAGGTGCACACGCTGACCTACGGTCCGCAGCAGGAGGATATCTCCTTCGGCGGGCTCGGCGCGGCGCAGACCGCCGGGTATTTTGAAGTCGCGACGCCGGGCGCCACCAACGCCGGCCGCCAGGCGCCGGGTCGCCGCGTGGGCGCCCCCGTCTTCTTCACGCCGGGCGTCACGCCCCTGGCGGATCAACCCAGCGCGGTGATCACCGCGGCGACCAGCCTGGGCATCCAGCTGCCGGCCGACGCCCCGCCCGGCGCGGAAATCCGCTACACGCTGAACACCGCGGAACCGACCGAGAGCTCGGCGCGCTACGCCGCGCCGCTCGCCATCACGGCCGGCACGGCGGTGAAGGCGAAGGTGTTCGCGCCCGGCCGGCTGCCGTCGCGGACGGGCAACCGCGCGTTCATCTGGCTGGCGGGCGGCGCCGACACCAACGCCACGACGCTCCTCAACGTGGCGGGCAACTACAATGCCTCGGGCCAGCCCTTCAGCAGCAACCTGCCGATCATCGTCCTCGACAGTTTCCTGCGCAACGTCGACGGCCTCACGAATCCCCTCGGGCTGCGTCCGTTTCGTTTCAGCCAGGTCGCGGTCTACGACGTGAAGCCCGGCACCCAGCGCGCCAGCTTTGCCAATCCGCCGGATCAGGTGCGGCGCGGCGGCACGCACGTGCGCGGCGAGAGCTCCTCCGGTTTTGCGGAGCGGCCGTATGCGCTCGAGTTCTGGCGGGAGGATGCCGACGAGGATCGCGACGAGCCGCTCCTCGGCCTGCCCGCCAACAGCGACTGGGTGCTGCAGAGCGTGTATCTTGACAAGTCGCTCCTGCGAAACTATCTGATGCAGCAGGCGATGTTCGACGCGAACGGCCCGGGCGCCGGCCAGCGCTGCCGCTACGTCGAGGTGTTCTTCAACCAGGGCAACGGCACGGTCGACTATGCCGACTACCGCGGGATCTACCTGCTGATGGAAAAGGTCTCCCGCGGCTCGGAGCGGGTCGATGTCGCGAAGCTCAACGACAGCATGAGCGAACCCCGCCTGATCAACGGCGGGTTCATTTTCCGCAACGACAAGCTGCCCTACGACTACAAGATCAACGCCGCGGCCAATGCAGCCATCCCGGGTGCCAATCGCGACTACGACATCTTCGATCCCGAGCCGGTCACCGCGACGCAGGCGAACGCCCTGGTCGACTGGCTCAACCGCATGACCGCGGCCCTCGCCGCGCCCGACTTCAACCAGCCCGCCAGCCCCAACTATTTCGGCAAGTGGATCCACGAGCGCAGCTTCATCGACAAGACCCTCTGGTATGAGCTGTGCAAGGAGGTCGATGCCTACACCTTCAGCTACTACTTCTCCAAGGACCGTGACGGCCCGATGTCCGCGTTCCCGCTGTGGGACACCGATCGCAGTCTCGGCAACGCCAACTACGCGTATTCCAGCACCTCGTTCGGACAGAAGTGGTGGGTGGCCGGCGCGAACTACACTTATTACCCGCGTCTGCACCAGGACCCGGAGTTCAACGATCGCTACTGGAACCGCTGGACGGCGCTGCGGCGGTCGCACTTTTCGAAGGAGCGGCTCTTCCAGCGGATCGAGTCGGTCTATGCGCTGCTCACCGACGGCAGCCGGGCGGACATCGTCAATGCGGCGAACAGCGCCACCATGGCCATCCAGGTGCCGGCGGCCCGCCATTTCCGGCGGTATCCCATCCTGGGCACCAACTCGCTCTCGAGCGGGCAGGGCGGCCAGGTGCATCGCACCACGTGGCGGCAGGAGATCGACGCGCTCAAGACCTGGATCGCCGAGCGGCTCGAGTGGGTGGACGGCGCCCCCCAGACCATCAATCCCACGACGCTCGCCGAGCGGCTCAAGCCGACCGAGCTGATCGATGTCCGCACCGGGCAGCCGCTTTACGGCGGCAGCGTGCCGCTGGGCTATCAGTTCCGTATCCACAATCCGAATCCCGCCGGCGGCACCACATACTACACCATCGATGGACCGGACCCGCGCCAGACCGGTGGCGCGCTCGATGCCTCCGCCCTTACCGCCGTCACCGGCACCGTGACCGCCGCCACGATTGTGCCGGCCGGACAAACGTGGAAGTGGCTGCTGCCCGCCGCCGCGCCCGCCGGCGATGCGGCCGGGCGCGCCTGGACCGCGCCGGCCTACGCCGACAGCGCCTGGAGCGCCGGGCCGGCTCCGCTGGGTTATGGCGAGACCTCGGGCCTGGCCACGAACATCTCGCCCGTCGCGCCGAACTACACGGCGCCCGACGCCGAGCCCGGGGCCGCTTATTTCCGCACGACCTTCGAGGCCGCGGGCACCGCCGCCTTCACCAGCGCCGCCTTTGAAATCGCCGCGGACGACGGCGCCGTGATCTACCTCAACGGCGTCGAGGCCGCCCGCGTCAACTTCGCGCATGCGCCGACGCCGGTGACGCACGGGCAGGAGGCGCTCGGTCCGATCGACCCCGGCAACAACTACGTGCCGCTCGAGTCGATGTTCGTCGCGGTGCCGTTCGACCGCGCGCTGCTCCGGGACGGCGTGAACACGATCGCGGTCGAGGTCCATCAGGCTCATTACGCCTTCCCGCCCAACGCCGCCAATCCGTATCCGAGAAACGATTATTCCGACCTGCGCTTCGACCTGCGCGTGGTGGGCCAGACGGCGTCCGGGCCCGGCCCCGCGATCACGCTCGCGACCCCGGGCGCCCACACCGTGCGCACCCGGATCCGCAACGGCGGCACCTGGTCGCCGCTGACCGAGGCAACGTTCTCGCTGGAAACAGTGCCGGCGGGCGCGGCGAATCTCGTGGTCAGCGAATTGCACTACCATCCGCCCGATCCGACGCCGGCGGAGCTGGCGGCGGGTTTCAACGACGGGAGCGATTTCGAGTTCATCGAGCTGATGAACACCTCGCGCACGCAGTCCATCGATCTCAGCGGGGCGAGACTCGAGGATGCGGTGGCGTTCGATTTCAGCAACGTGGCGCCGGCCCTGCGCATCCTGCCGCCCGGGGGGCGCCTGATCGTGGCCGAGAATCCCGCGGCGTTCGCGTCGCGGCTCGAGCCGGGCGCGCAGCCGGTCGTGGCCGGCGCCTATTCGGGCAACTTCTCCAACGGCGGCGAGCAGGTGATCGTCCGCGCGGCGAGCGGCGCGATTATCCGGCAGTTCACCTACCGCGATTCGTTTCCCTGGCCGGAGGAGGCGGATGGCAACGGCTCGAGTCTCGTGCTCAACCAGCCGGCGTCCAATCCGGACCACAGCCTCGCGAGCAGCTGGCACGCGAGTCCGCCGGTGGCCCTGCGGAAGGCCGCGCCGCCGCCGCCGGCGCCGCGCCTGGCGACCCAGCCCGCCGGCCAGTCCGTCCTGCTCGGGATCGGCACCTCGCTCGCGGTCTCCGCGCCGGCCGCCAGCTTCCAGTGGTATCAGTGGTTCAAGGACGGCGTGCCCGTGGAGGGCGCCACCACGCCCGCGTGGTCGCTCTCCGGCGCGTCGCCCGCGGACCGGGGCAGCTACACCGTGGTGGTGGCCAACGCCGGCGGCTCGATCCAGAGCGCGCCCGCCCGGGTGGAATTCCGGAGCGGCAGCACCCTCTCGAACCTGTCGGTGCGCACCGCGATGGCCGCGGGGCAGACGCTCACCCTGGGCGCGGTGGTCAGCGAGGGTTCCAAGCGGGTGCTGATTCGCGCCGCCGGTCCCGCGCTGACACTCTTTGGCGTCAACGGCCTGGCCGACCCCAGGCTCGAACTCTTCACGGGTGGCGGCACCGTGCCGACCGCGACGAACGACGACTGGCCCGGGTCGCTCGCGGGCACGTTTGCGGCGGTGGGTGCCTTCGGTTTTCCCGCCGGCTCGAAGGACGCGGCCGTGAGCCAGTTGCTCACCGGCGCGTTCACCGTGCGCGCGTCGGGCACCGGGCCCGGCGTGATCCTGGTCGAGGCCTACGACACGGAGGGCGGGCTGACGCCGCGCCTGGTCAATCTCTCCGCCCGGAACCGCGTGGGCACGGGAGCCGACATCCTCATCGCGGGATTCACGGTGAGCGGCACCGGCAGCAAGCAGGTCCTGATTCGCGCCGTCGGACCGACCCTCACGCTCTTCGGCGTGCCGGGTCCGCTGGGCGACCCGGCGCTCCAGTTGATCGACGGCCAGGGCACGACGGTCGGATCGAACGACAACTGGTCCGCGCTGCTCGCCACCAGCTTTGCGCAGGTCGGCGCCTTTCCCCTGACCCCGGGCAGCCGCGACGCCGCGCTGCTCGTGACGCTGCCCGCCGGCAACACCTACACGATCCAGGTTTCGGGCGTCGGCAGCGCCACCGGCGAGGCGCTGGTCGAGGTCTACGAGGTGTTTTGAGAAGCTGATTCCGAACTCCGGAGGAGGTTGCAGCGCAGGTCGCGAACGGGCCGGGGGCCGGAACGCCACGGCCGACGATGCGCCAAATCCGGGATTGAGTTCCCGGTGGAAGCACCTTGGCTTCGCTCACCCTAGGCGCCGGTTCGCCGGCGCGACGCTCCCGTCCAGCAGCTTCAGAAAAGTCACCGCCTCCGAGACCGCGCCCGTTTCATGCGCAGCTTGGCGACGCCCTGCGGCATCCATGGCCGCCGCCTTCGCTTCAGCATGAAAATCAAACATCTCGTTGTGTTTCTTCCCGGGCTCCTCGCGGCGTCATTGACGTCCGGATGCGCCACCGTCACGCGCGGCACCACTGAGCAGATCACCATCCAGTCCGAACCGACCGGCGCCGCCGTGCGCCTGTCGAACGGTTTCACGGGCATCACGCCCGCCATGTTCACGGTGCCGCGAAAGGGCGACCTCATGGTGACCGTATCCAAGGAAGGATACGAAACGATCGACGTGAGCCTGCCGAGCAAGCTCGCCGGCGCCGGCACGGCCGGCTTCCTGGGCAACGCCCTCATCGGCGGAGTGATTGGCGGCGGGGTCGACCTCGCGACGGGCGCCACGCTCTCACACGTTCCGAATCCGCTCCACGTGGCCCTGGCCAGGAAGCCGGATCCCGCGACGGCCGCCCCGCCGCCCTCACCACCGACGGCCGCCTCGCCGCCGGCCGAAGGCGAAGCCGGAAAAACCAGTCAGTCCACCCCTGCACCCATCTCATGAAACGCCTCCTGCTCCGCCTTGCCCCGCTTGCCGCCGCGCTCGCCCTCAGTGGCTGCGCTTTCAACGCTGGCTACAACCCGAGCTATCTTCCGGCCCAGGCCGCCGTGCTGGGAATCCCCGGCAAGAGCGCGGTCGTGATGGAGGCGACTGACGCCCAGTGGGTCTTCTCCGGCAAGCCGACCAGCTTCACCGGTGGCGGCACGACGCTGACACTTCCGCTCGGCGAGATCACCAGGCAGGTGGCGTTGAAAGTCTTTGGCGCGGCCTTCAAGGAGGGCGCCGATTTCCGCGAGAAGTCGGCCGACCTCGCGCCCTATCGCCTGGTCGTGCAGCCCAAGGTTGGACAATTCACCTACGCCTACAACCAGCTCAAGAACCTGGGCTTCGCCGTCACCCCGCAGGTGACGGTGCAACTCAATATCGTCCTGCTCACGCCCGACGGCCGCAAGGTGCTGGAAAAGCAGTTCAGCTCCGGGACGGTGGACGGCGACACCTACATGTTGAGCGGCCAACCCGCGGAGAAGGTCAATCAACTGCTCCACCAGGTGGTGTTCAAGCTGATGACCGACGCCGCGATGGAAGCGAAGGGCGCGCTCGAGAAAGCACCTGTGGCATAGGACACCGTCGGTGCCGCCGTTTCGACCTCGCGATCGAAGAAAGAGCGGGAGGCCCGGACCGCGCATGGATTTCCCCGGCGCCTTGGCGGCCTGAGGGGGACGACATGCGAGAGAAAGCGCGCCAACACTCCGTCGAACCAAGCGCGATCGCCGACGGAGCTGCGCTGGGCCTCGTTGTGCTCGCGGCGTTCGTGGCTGAAGCCACCGCGGAAACCGCCGGACTCAACGCGATCGGAAAATATCGCTGGCGAGGGCCTCGACGATGAGCGTGCGCAGGCCGAGGTCGTCTTTCTTTGCGGCCTGGAAGATCTCCTCGATCACGTAGTCGTCGACCGGCTCCAGGTGGCGGCCCGTCGCGTAGCTCAGGAACTGTTTGACGAGATGGCGGGCAAACACGTCCTGCCGGCCCGCGACGAGGATGCGCTTGAACTCGTGAAAATCCGCGTAGCGCTCCCCGGAGTTGAACTCGCCGCTCGAGTCGACCACCGGCGCGGGCGCGCTGCCCTTGGGTTTCGGATACGTCGTGCGCCACCGGCCGATGGGATCAAAGCTCTCGAGGCTGAAGCCGAGCGGGTCGATCTTCCGGTGGCATTCGGCGCAGGTGGGGTCGGCCCGGTGCTTCGCCAGGCGCTCGCGGATCGTCGTCGCACCGCTCACGTCGGGCTCGATCGCCGGCACCACGTCCGGCGGCGGCGGCGGCTTGGTGCCGAGCACGTTTTCCAGGACCCACACGCCGCGCGTCACGGGCGAGGTTTCCACGCCGTTGGCGCTGACGGTGAGCACGGCAGCCATGCCGAGCAGCCCGCCGCGCTGCCGGCTGCCCGCGAGGCTGACGCGCTGGAAGCCGTCGGCGAGGCGGAGGGTCTCGCGCTCCGGCAGGTGGTAGAGCTTCGCCAGCCGCTTGTCGGCAAAGGTGTAGTCGGCATCGAGAAACTGCCGCACCGAACCGTTCTCCCGCAGCAGGTGGCGGTAGAAGAGGCGAACCTCCGTCTTCATCGCCTCGGGGAGGTTCTCGGCGTAGTAGACCCGCATCGTTTCCCGCGGCGGCGGCATGCCGCCGATCTCGCGCAGGCGCAGCCAGGCGTCGAGGAAGCCGTTCACAAATCCTCCCACGCGCTCGTCCGCGAGGAGCCGCCGGCTTTGCCTCCGGAGTTCGTCCGGCGCGGTCAACTTTCCGGAGGCCGCCGCGGCCGTCAGCTCGCGATCGGGCGGTGCGCCCCAGAGCGCGTAGGAGAGGCGCGAGGCGAGATCGTGGGGGCCGAGCCTCGCGTCCTTTTCGTCTGTGATTTCGCTGAAATAGAGAAACGACGGTGAGCAAAGGATCAGCTTCAACGCGTCGAGCGCCGCCTGGCGCGGCGTCGCCTTCTCGCCGATCCGCGTGGCGTAGGTTTTCCGGATGCCGGCGCGGTCGGCCTCCGTCAGCGGGCGGCGATACGCGCGTTCGCCAAAGGCAAACAACTGCGCGAGCGCCTGGTCCGCCTGGAAGCCCCGCGGGCCGAACACGGCGAGTTCCTCCGCGCTGCCGCCGGGCTCGGCGAGCGGCCCCGCGATCTTGATCTCGCCGATGCGGATGTGCGGGAGTTTTCCCTCGCGCAGGAGGTGCGTGCGGCTGACGCCCGCCTTGGCGAAGTTGCCCTGGAAGTCGTCCGCGTAGCGCTTGTTGACCTGGAGGACGGACGCGCGCGATTCGTAGGGGCCGTTGGGGAAGATGAAGCGCGGCGTCTGCCCGGCCTCGAGCCAGACGCGAAACGTGATCCACTCCGGCTGGTCATCGGGCACCGTCGCCTGCGCGAGCAGCGGCTCGATCGCCTGGGGATAGTGGATGTGGTTCTTCGTGGCGTCGCCGGGCACGACGCCGAGCAGAAACGGCTCCGAGAAATCGATGCCGAAGATGGTCGGATCGTAGTGGGTGTCGCGGTGCATCGCCTGCGCGAGCACCTCGATGTCGTAGAGCCCGGAGACCGGCACGCCCTTGAGAAAATCCTCGATGTGCCCATAGCCGCCCTGCCGCGTGTCGGTGTTGGGCTGCTCGTAAAGGCAGAGATACTTGTAGCCGAAAGCCGCCTTGTGCGGCCCCGACAGCTCCTCGTATTGCACGAAGTTGCCGGTGAAGTGCCACGACCGCGGCGGTGTCTCCGGGCGGCCGAGGCGGGTCTCCACGAGGCGGTTGGCGGCCTGGAAATAATGATCCAGCAGGAAGCCGGAGGTGATGAGCGACTTCCCGATCGTGTCGATGTGCTCGCTCGCCTTCTCCTTCGGGAAATCCGCCGTGAGGCCGAGCGTGTCCACGCGGCGGCCGAAGAGGGTGGCCAGCGTGTTCTCGTATTCCCGGTTCGACAGTCGTCGCAGCACGGTGCGCGCCGCGGTGCTCTCGATCTTGCCGCGCGCGGCCGCGATGCCTTCCCGCAGGGTCCGGATGACCGCGAGCCGCTCGTCGTCGCTCGGGTGGGCTTCCGCTTTTCGCGGAGGCATCTCACGCAAGGTGAGCTGGTCGACGATGTCCTTGGCCGCGATCAGGTCCGCCTCGGTGCCGAGCGGCAGCTTGAAGGTCTCGAACTCGCGGTCGCCCTTCTCCGTCTCCTTGTCGTGGCACTTCAGGCAATATTTCCCGACGAAGTGGGAGACTGCCTTCTGCGCGGGCGCCTCCGCGGCGTGAGTGGCCACAGCGAACAGGGAGAGGCCAGGGACGATCCTGCCCAAGCCGAAGCGCAAAGACGCGAAGAGCGCGCAACGGATCGAATCGATCGACGCGACAACACCCATGGCATCAGCCTTTGCGAAGCTCTGCACCCGTGGCGTCTTGGCGCTGAACAAAATCACCTTACGCGATCCCGAACCGGCCCGTGCTTGAACCGAACGACTCGGTCTCGACGCCCATGCGCTGCGCGATGTCGACGAAGAGATTGCACAGCGGCACCTTGTTCGGCCCCGCGGACGGGATCTTCTTGAATTCGCCGTGCCGGTAGCCGCCGCCGGCGAGCACGATCGGGAGGTCGGAGTTCTTGTGCGTATTCGCATCGCCGATGCCGCTGCCGAACAGCACGGTCGTCGAGTCGAGCAGGGTGCGGTCGCCGTCGGCCAGCGCGGAGAGGCGCGCGAGGAATTTCCCGAACTGCTCGATCTGGTAGGCCTCGAGCGTGAGAAGATGTTTGATCGCCGCCTCGTCGTTCCCGTGGTGGGAGAGGCCGTGGTAGGACTTGTCGATGCCGAGGTCCTGCGGCAGAAAATCCCCGCCGATCTCCAGCGTGGCGATGCGCGTCGAATCCGTCTGCAGCCCCAGCGCGATCAACTCGTAGAGCATCGGCAGATCCTGGACCCGATTCTTGTTCTCCGGCCGTGCGAAGGGCGCCTTCGGCTTGGGCAGGCTCGTCCAGCGCCGGCGCAGCTCGAGTCGCTTCTCGACGTCGCGGATGGAGGTGAAGTATTCGTCCAGCTTGTCCTTGTCCTCGCGGTTGACGCGCCGCGATAGGTCGTTCGCCTCCGTCAGCACCGTGTCGAGGATGGAGGCCTGCAGGCGGTTCTCCTGGTTGCGGCGGATCTGGCGATCCTCGGAGTCGCTGACAAAAAGCCGGTCGAACAACTCGGCCGGCCCGGTGATCGGCGGCACGCGCACGCCGGATTTCGTCCAGGCGATCTGACAGCCGCCGTGGATGCCGCCCTCGGAGCCGACGGTCAGCGACGGGAAACGCGTCTCGTGGCCGATCGCGTCGGCCATGAACTGGTCGACCGAGACATTCCCGTGGGGCCGGTTCTGCGCCTCCGAGTTGAGCACGCCCGACAGGAAGGAGTGGACCGCGAAGTGCCCGCCCTTCACGCCGTGATCGAGGCCGCGGTAGACCGTCAGGTGCTTGCGCACGTCCCAGAGCGGCTTGAGCAGCGTGGTCGGCTCGTAGGCCGCGCCGGTCGTCTCGGGGAAAAAGTGCTTCACCTGATACCCGAGGAGATTCCCGATCGCGACGAACCGCCGCGCCCCGGTCCCCGCGCCCTTCGCCGTCTGCACCGTCGACGTGCCGCCCACCGCACTGGCCAGCAGCGACGGCAGCGCGGGCAGCGCCAGGCTGGCCCCGAGGGAATTGAGGATGAAACGGCGCCGGTTCATGGTTTTCATGCTCAAGGAAATTTCAGGGTAGGGGAGGCGCGTTCACCGCGTCGCTCCGGAAACGGGCTGCCAAGACTTCGGTTGGCGGCAGACCCTCCGGGGCAAGGAAGCGTCGCAACAGGACTCAAGCGTCGAACCCGCCACAGGCGAGGAAAAATCCCGGGCCGGTGGCCGTGGCAGTATGAGCGTCTCAGCCGCGCCCGGACCCGGCCCGCGGCGCGATCATTTCGCCAGCCCCAGGTCGGCATAGACCGCGGCGGCGATCTCGCGCACGCGCGCCGCGTGGTCGGCCTGCTTCGGCCGGCCGTTGCACACGAAGGCGGCCACGAGCCGGTGCTCGGGATCGCAGAAGGCCAGCGACGACAGCGACCCGCCGTGCCCGAACGTGCCCGGCGAGCAATGCGGCCCGCCGACCGCGCGCTGGCGGCTGATCCCGAGTCCCCAGGCCGGCGCGAGGGCTCCTGCCTTGCCCTTGTAGTTCGGCGCGTCCGCGCGTTGCACGCGGGTGAACTCCGCGACGGTCTTCGCTGCCAGCACGCGGCGCCCGTTCAGTTCGCCGCCCCCGAGCATCATCTCGTAGAAGCGGGCCAGCTCGCGCATCGGCCCGTGGCCGTTGCCGCCCGGCACGCAGATCGTGGCCCAGCCCTCCTGGCCGATGTTCGAGTAGTGCTCGGCCGGCACGGGCTTCGCGCCGTCGGTGTTCATCATCACGCCCATGCGGTCGCCATACTTCCGATACACCGCGGCCGGCATCCCGACCCAGCTGTCCTTCATCCCGATCGGCTCGAAGAGCTGCGTGCGGATGTAGCGCTCGAAGGGCACGCCGCTCACGCGCGCCACGATCTCGCCGAGCATCTGCATGCCCGCGGTCGGGTGGTATTGCGCGTGGCGCCCGATCTCCCAGCCCTCCTCGGGCTTCGCGTCGCAGATCGCCGCGATTACCTCCGCCCAGGGCCGGCGGAACCGCACGTCGAGATCCGCATTCGGAAAGCCGCTGGTGTGCGTGAGCACGTGCCGGATCGTGATCCGGTCCTTGCCGCGGCGCGCGAACTCCGGCACGTGCCGGGCCACGGGATCGTCGAGCTGCAGGAGGCCGCGTTCCCAGCATTGGCCGACGCACATCGAGGTCAGGGGCTTGGTCGACGAATACCACGTCATCAACGTATCCGCCGTCATCGCCACGCCCGGCTTCGCCTGGCCGACGCCGAAGTCCGCGATCGTCCGGCCGTCGCGCGACACATAGAGCTGCGCCCCGAGGTGCAGGCCGCGCTCCATCCCGCGTTGGAGCACCGCCCGCGTCTTCGGCAGTCCTTCACCCGCCTGCGCCCACAGGCGTCGCGGCGCCGCGGCTGCGACGCCGCCCACTGCCGCCGAAAAGAGAAAACGCCGCCGTGAAACAGGGGTGGTGATCACCCTCCCACCGCAAGGGAAGCCGGCGGCCGAGTCGACATCTTCTTCCGGAACCCACGACCGCATGCTCCGGAGTTCAGCCGGACGGAGTCCGCTCCCGCGTTCTTGGGCGAAATCAAGTCGAGCAACGGCCGCCGTTCTCGCGGCGGGGGTTGAACCTCACGGCAGCGTGTAAACTTCGATGAGGGCGCTGCCGCGGGCGCCCGGGTCGCGCGGCGACGCGGTGACTTGCGCGGTGTAGCTTCCCGGGGCGAGGGTGATCACCATCGCGGCATCCGCCGAGCTCACGAGCGGGAACGGCGCGTTCTCGATCGTCGGCAACAAGGGAAACGCGCCGACGGCGGCGCTGGCGGCCTCAAGCGTGGCTTTCGTCGCGGAGTTGGCGGGCTCGTCGGGCCGGCCGACGGTCCACGTGTCGTTTTCCCACAGTGCGGTGTCCGCACG
>CAZENI010000031.1:0-10546 GCA_964513055.1 uncultured Opitutus sp. | reverse complement strand
CGGAATACTCTCAGGAAGGGATCGGCGAGGGCGCCCGTGACACCGAAGCGACGGAGCGCGGGACCCACCGCGCGGATTAACACCTGCGCCGGCGTCTCGCCGGTGAGGGTGAAGCCGACGATCAGCGGCGTGGCGGGCGCGACCGGTCCGCGCGTGGACACGTTGACGAAGTTGCGCGACGGCGCCGCCACCGCCGTCGTTTGAAAAAGCTCCACCAGGCCGCTGCCGCTCTGGCCATCGGCCGAACTCAGCACCGCGGTGTAGTTGCCGGCCACGATCTCGGATTCGAGCGCGGCGTCGCGACTTCCCTCCGAGAGCGGAAATGCGCCCACGGCGGCGAAGCCCGGCGCGAGCGCGGCCAGCCAGTCGTCGCTGCCGCCCGCCACCGTCGCGTCGTGACGAAGTGTCAGCGTGGGATCGCGCAGGGCGTCGCTCACGCCGAAGGCGGAGAGCGCGGGACCGAGGCCGCGGACCAGCGCCCGGGTGGTGCCGAAGCCGGAGGTGACGAAGCCGACGATCAGCGGCTCGACGGGCGTCACTTGCGCGCGCACCGAGAGGTTCGTCAACCGGCCGACCCGCCCGGCCAGCGGGCGGATGCGGACCAGGGGTTTCGCAGGTGCGCCGCCGACGATGAAGCGGGGAGGACGCGCATAGAGCGCGCCATCGAGGTCCGCCGCGAGCGGTTCGTAGTCGGTCAGGTCGGGCGTGGTGGCGTAGAGCGTGGGCGTGAAGCCGACGTTTGGCAGATACCCGCGCACTGTCATGCTGTGGAGCGGGCGGCTGGTGCCGGACTGCAGCTCAGGACCGGGACGCTGCTCCCAGATCGTGCCATTCGCCAGGGTGAAGTAGGAGGTCGCCGTGAGGTATTGCGCCACTGCGCCCGGCCCGGAGGTCGTGATCGTGGGATCCAGCAGGTTTGTCCCGGTCAGGCTTTCACTACCGTAGATCTTCCCGCGGAATTTTCGGAGCACGAACAGCCAGTCGCCGCGCGTGCTGTGGATTTCCGAGCCATCGCTAATCGGGTAGTTGCTGCGGGCGACGGAGTATTGGAAGGCCGGGTCCCGGGCGCCGCCGGCGTCCTGCCGGCTCAGCGTCCAGACCGTGTTGACGAAGCCGGGATTGGGGTTGGGCAAGACGAAGCCCAGGCCGGAGTAGGGCCGGCCCAGGGAGTCGACGGTGAACAATCCGCCGGTCGCAAGTGGCGTGAAGGCGGGGTCCAGCGCGCCGCTGGCCAGCAGGCGCACAGTGCCGGCGGCGGCCACCGCGTAGAAGCGGCCGCCGGAGGTGGCGAGCAGCGACCCTGCGTCCACGCGCAGCGCGCTTGGCGGCGCGAAGGTCAAGTCCTCCGTGCCATCGGGCAGGAGCAGCGCCGGGCGCGGCGACCCGGCCGCGGCGGTGGCGGGAAACGCGCCGAACATCAGGAGCCGTCCGTCAGGGAAAACACGATACAGCGAGAGGTTCTCCTCCGGCAGCGCCACGGCCGGCCGGAACTCGCGGTCGAGGGAGCCGTCGCGATTCAATCGCGCGACGGCGGAGCGGTAGCCACCGGCAGCCCGGGCCGTGAGGAACGCGACGTAGAGCTGGCCGTTCGGCGCGGGATGAACGGCGGTGGGCATTTCGGAAAGCGGGTAGTCGAAGCCGGGATCGACGATCTCCGGGCGGCCGCCCGGCAGGACGTTCACCTGCACCGCCGGCGCCAGCAGTTCGGTCGCGCCCGCCGTCGCGCGGACGGCATAGGAACCGGCCTGCTCCCAGCCGGCGGCCGGCACTGCCAGCTCGGCCTGGGTCTGGCCGGGCAGCGCCACGCCGTTGCGGTGCCATTGATACGCCGGCACCCCGATCACGCCCTCCGGGCGCGCGGTGAGGCGCAGCGGCCGGCCGTAGAGGACGTTGACGACGGGCCCGGGGAGGACGGCGACGGTGTGCAGGGAGCTCGCGCGCGCGATGCCGCCATCGAAGCCGACGGCGATGGCCTCATCGCGCCCGACCACGGCGGCGGTGGCGAGAAACGCGGGTCGCAGCAGGGCGGGATTCCAGCCGGACGCATAGGCATAGGCCGCGCCGTCTCCGACCGCGCTGGCGGAGTTGGAACGGGCCACCAGGCCGCGAAAGGTTGGCGGGCCGGAGGTGACGGTCGTGAGCTGCCACGCGCCAGTCGCGCCGCCCACGGCGAGGAGACCGCCGCTGCCGGCGGCAAAGTAGCGGCCATTGGAGATCGCGACCGCTTCGATATTCGCGGTAGTCGAAAGGGGAATACGCGTGAACGTCGTCGCGTCGGCGGTGAGATAGAGCGAGCCGCGGCCGCCGCCGAGGAGGAAGCCCTCGGGACCAGGGGCGAGCGCGCGTAGAAAATCCGCGGTTGGCGACGACCGGGCGGTCCAGGTCACGGTGTCAGTCGAGGTGACGACGGTGCCGCCTTCGCCGACCGCGAGCCAGCGACCGCCGCCGTAGGCGATGGCGTTCAGCCGGGCCGGGGTGGTCGCGTCACGGACCGTCCAGGAGTCGCCGCCGTCCTCCGAGACCAGAATCGTGCCGCGATCGCCGACGACGACCCAGCGACCCGCGCCAAAGGCGGCACCAAGCAGCCAGTCGGACGTGTCCGGGGAGAGAGCTGTCCAGCCGACGTCGGGCTGGCCGTAGTCGAACCGCAGCACGGTGCCGCCCTCACCCACGGCGAGGAGGCGGCTTTCGCCGTAGCCGATGCCCCAGAGATTGGCGCGGGTGACGTTTTGCGGATCCGCGGTCCAGTTGTTTTGGGCGCGAAGCGGCACCAGCGCGAGCCACGCCGCGCAGCAGGCGGCGAAGCCAGCCACGGCTGCGCGGCGGGAAGAGGTGAAAAGAGGCGTCATCGCGTCACTGGGCCGCGGACATGACAATTAGAGGCGCGCGACCCGCTACCCGGCGTGACTCGAAGTTGAATCGGAGCCAAGCGTGAAGCGGCTGCCGGCGCGACGTGGAGGCACCGGGAGTCTCGATGCGGGTCAGCCGCTCCCGCATCAACTCTTCCCACGATCTGGCGATCGGGGTCAGCGCCCGATGAACCGCACGGTCAGGCGTTCGTAGGCGAGGCGGCGCCGGTAGCTGGACTCGTTTTCATATTTGTCCTCGGCACCGAGGGTCTCAATGCGGTCGATCCGCTCGCACAAGATCGTGAGGAGGCTGCGCACGATCAGGCGCGCGTGCGCGGCGCCGAGACACAGGTGCGGCCCGAAGCCGAAAGCCACGTGGGGATTCGGGCGACGATCCAGCCGCACCTCCTCCGGTTGGTCGAAAACAGTCTCGTCGTAGTTGGCGGCCGCGAAATTGAGCGACACGAACTGGCCGGGCTCCACCGTCACGCCGTGGAGTTCGGTCTTCGCCCGACACAGGCGGGCGAGGTGCGTCGAGGGCGAGAGCACGCGAAAGAATTCCTCGCTCGCACCGACGATGCGCCTCGGATCCGCGCGGAGGAACTCCAGGTCCGCCGGCCGGGCCGACAGGTGGCCAATCACACCCGCGATGGAGTTGATGATGGTGTCCCGGCCGCCAGCGAAGACGATGCTGCAGAAGCCGAGCATCTCCTCGCGCGTGAGCGGCCGGCCCGAGAATTTCGCCTGGGTGAGCGCGCTGAAAAAATCCGCGCCGGGCGCGGCGGCGGCGCGATCCAGCAGGCGGTTGGTGTAGACTTCGAGGGCTGCCCCTTTGCTCGTGCCGTCGCCCTCGCGGAAGACATGCGTGCCCCAGCCAATCCAGACCTCCGCCTCGGCCTGCGGCATGGCCAGCAGCACGGCGAGCGCGCGCGACTGGAGCGGGATCGCGAACTCACGCACGATCTCGATCGACTCGCGTGCCAGCGCCTGCTCGACGAGCGACTGGATCAGGCCGTTCACCTCCGCGATCATTTCCGGGAGCTTCGCGCGTTCGAAGAACGGTTCGGCGATGGCGCGGTATTCCTGCTGCGCGGGCGGATCGACCTCCAGCGGCAACTGGCGCACGGTGCGCACGTCCTCCTCCGTCGGCAGCGGCACCTTGAACGGCGCGTCCGAACTGAACGTCTGCCAGTCCTTCGCGGCCCGGCGCACGTCCTCGTGCCGGAGCAGCATCGGAATCGGCGTGCCTTGGAACGTGTTGACCAGGACTCCGTCGTTGCGTCGCGCGTCGCCGAAGGGATCCGGTTGTTTCTGGTGAAAGGGGCAGGTCATGACGGGAATCGGAACCGGGGCGGCAAAAAGCGGGGAACTGAATCGAATGGCGCCAAGGCAATGCAGAGCATCGATAACTCGACCTTAGTTCTTCGTAATCGTTCTCGTTCTCTCGTGGCCGAAGAGAAGCCTTCGAGAGAACGATTACGAGAACGAAGAACGAGAACGAACCACCTGCTCGCTTAACTTGGCGCCATTCGGAACCGACTCCGCGATGCAGCCATGTCTTTTGCCCGCGAGGCGGGCGGGTGATCGATGCGGCTAGAAAATCCCCTTCACCCCGACCGTCCACAGTGAACCGTAGCGTTCCTGGAAACGAAGCGTGGCGTGCTGGGGCGTGCTCGGGCCGACGGTCGTGCCGCGGTCGGCGACATCGGTGACGTTGCGGAGATTCGCGAAGACGGCGACCCGCTTCCAGATTGTGTATTCGCCGAGCACGTCGAGCTTCGTGTAACCGGGCGTGAAGTTGTAGGTGCCGGGTTCGATGCCGACGCCCGTGACCTCGCCCAGGGTCTGATCGGCGCGCCTGGTCCAGTTGAGGCGCACGTTGTAGCGCGGGCGGGTAAAGCTCACGCCCCAGGCGGCGTAGCGGGGAATCTCGTTGAAGCCCGAGCCGCCGAGCTGGCCGCGCGGGGCGTTGTTCTTCGCCAGGCTGCCATTGGCGAACACCTGGAAGCCGCGCGCCCACGACGGGAGAAACGTGAGCGCCTGCCGGTAGCTGAAGTCGAGGCCCTGGGTGCGGATAGTCTCGGTGAGATTGCGCTGCGTGGAGACCTGATACGTGCCGAATTCGCCCGGATCGAGACTGTAGAGGGCGAGGAACTCGGGCGTGGCATCGAAGACGGTGGCGCCAAAAAAATTCGTGAAGTGGCGGCGGTAGGCGCCGACCGACACCTGGCCGACGCCGGCGAAATAATACTCGAGCCGCACCTTCACGGTGTTGGCAGTCCACGGCTTGATCGCGGCGTTGTTGACGGTGATCCGGTTGTTGTTGGCCGGAGGATTGTCGGTGTTGGGCAGCGTGAGGCCGCCGGCATACTGGTTGAAATCGGGCGGCCCGATGGAGGTGGAGACGGCGGCGCGCGCGAGGAGATTCTCGCGGATCTGGAAGGTCGCGTTCAGCGAGGGGAAGAGGCGGAGGTATTCCTTCTGCACGTGCGCGGAGCGCTCGAGGAACGTGAGCCGCGAGGCCTCGAGCGCGTTGGTGGTGATCGGGATGACGGCGCCGGCGGCGTTGCGGAGCGGGCGGCCCTGGGCGTCGCGCTGGACGTTGAGCGTGAGATCCGTGAGCGGCCCCTCGGCCTCGATGTTGGTCTGCTCGAGGCGCGCGCCGCCGACGAGGAGCAGGCGGCGGTTGAACAACGCCAGGTCACCGCGTAGATAGGTCGCGGATACGGCCTCCTGCGCGTGCTTCGAGTTGGTCACGCCGCTGCGGTAGAGGTTGTTCTCGTCGAGCGTGAACTCGGCCGGGTGCGTGCGCCAGTAGGCGAAGACCTCCTTGTTATCGACGTGCTGGATCTGCGGGAGACCGTAGGGCGCGAAGCGCGTGGAGAAGAGCGGATCGAGGAAGGGCAGGGCGGTGCCGTTGGTGAGGTTGCCGCGGCCGTCGCGGCCGACGTAGGTGTAGGTGGAGGTCCACTGGCGCGAATCGCGCGAGGACTGGCGGAAGTCGAGCCCGGTCCGGAGCGTGAACGGCACGCGTCCGTGGAAATCGCGCCGGGCGTTGGCGGTCGCGGTGAAGTTGACGTCGGACGCGCGCTGCGGCGTGCTCGTCATCGTGTTGAGCGCGTAGTTCTCGAGCCGCGAGTAGTCGACGGGCCGGCCGGTGGCGTTGTCGACGACGGTGATGACGCCGGGGCGGAAGAACCCGGTGTCGGCGAAGCCGATGGTCACGCCGGTGCGGCGCGCGTTGACGGCGAGAAAGCGCTCCTTGTCCATGTCGCGGATCGCGTTCTTGCCGTAGGCGCGGCCGGTGGCGAAATCGAGCTTCCACACGGGGCCGTCGTGGCGCCAGGAGAACGTCGGCAGGTAGGTGCGGTTTTCGCGGATACGGTTGTTGCCGTTGGTGAGGGTGAGCTGGCCGACGCCCGCGACGCCCTGCGCGGAGGTCGGCGAGATCGAGGCGGCGACGATCTGGTTCGGCGCGAAGACGATCTGGCGCGAGGTGATCTCACCGTCGAAGGACGAGTATTGGTAGGAGAGCGCGATGCGGTCGCGGGCCGAGAGGCGGAAATCGAGGGTGAGGCCGAGGGAGTCGCGGGAGGATTCCTTCGGGGCGTCGTTGACCTGAAACGCGGAGAGGTAGGGGCGGCCGGGCACGGTGTTGGGAAACGCGGCGCCGTTCGTGACGGCGCTCACGCCACGCCAGGTGTTGATCGTGCGGTCCTGGCTGGAATACTGCGTGGAGCCGCCGGCGGCGATGGAGAAGCCGAAGTTCTTGTTCACCGGCACGACCCACGAGAGGTCGGCGCCGGGCCAGACTTTCTGGCGCGGGTCGCGATAAAGCGTGGCGCCCTTGCCGAGCGAGCGGTAATCGTCGCGCAGCATGAGATAAACGCTGCCGTTGAATTCCGGACGCGAGCGCTCGAACGAACTGCGCGGCACGAGATTCACGCTGCCGGCGAGCGCCTTGCCGGGCGAGTCGGGCGTGGGCGACTGCGAGACCTCGATGCGCGCGATGTTGTTGAGATTGAAAAAGCCGACCTCGATCGCGCGGCCCGTGCCGGTGGGGCTGGAGAGCCCCACGCCGCCGATGGTGATCGGCGTGTTCTCGGCCGGCGCGCCGTCGATCGAGATGGTGCGGCCGTCGCCGCCGCTGAGGTCGACGGTGATGCCGGGAAGGTATTTGAGGAACTCGGTGACGTTGCCCTCGGCGACCGCGCCGAATTCGTCCGTCGAGACGACGTTGCGGATGTTGGCGGCGAAGCGCTGGTCGTTGATCGCGATCGCGGCGCCGCTCATCTCGCGCGACTCGCCGACGACGAATTCCGCGAGCTTGATCGTGTCCGCACCGGCGGCGGCGCGCCCGGGCAACGCGAGCGTGACGTCCTGCGTCGCAGTCTGCCCGGCGGCGATGCGCACCGTGGTCACGCTGGGCGCGGCGCCGGTGAAGGCGACCCTCAGTTTGACTTCGCCCGCCGGCACGGACGAAAGCAGGTAGCGGCCGTCGGCGTCGGTGGCGGTTTCCAGCGCAGTGCCCTCAATCGCGACCCGCGCGCCCTCGACGTAGGTGCCGGAGGCGGCGTTGAAGACGCGGCCCTCGAGCAGGCCGGTGGCGGTCTGGGCGTGCAGAACCGGGAGGACAAGGAGCGTGAGTAACGCGAGGAAGCGCGGAAGCAGATTTGGGGTCATCAGGGGTAGGGGCGACGGGGGCAGCGGCAGCCGGGAGTTCGCCCTCGCTGGAGCAATGCAGTCGGTGCGCAAGGGACTCAAACCGTTATTTGCAGTCCAGAAGTGACAGGAACGGCGCGTCACCCGTTTGGTGTGGCGGGACCACGCCACCGACCGCGTGGCAGGCTTCTGTCGCGCGCCGATTGGCGGTCTCCGAAACGCCCCTTTTCAGGGCCAGTGCTCATTTTCGGCATCCGAATCGATGACACCGATCATGCTCACACACGCGCGCGTGTTCGAGATGAACACGGGCCACCTCAAGTCGGATTCGTTGTGCGCTTTCCCAGACGGTCGATTCTCAGGATCTCCGTCTCACCTCAGCCAACCCGGCATGGTGTTTTCCGCGGTCCCCGCCGCTGCCTACGGCAGGAATCGGCCGCCCTCCTGTTCGATTCGCATGAGGAGCTCCGACTCAATCTGACCGGAGAGACGCTCCAAGGCTTCGTGCGCCGCGGCGTCATCGCCCTCGGCCATTACTTTCTCGCGGATTTGTTTGTTCAGCCACGCCCGCGTGTTGTCCATGCTGCCGCCGCGAAAGGCGGCCAGACGTTCCGCGGCCAGCTTCGCGTCGTGGGCATAGCGGTGCCCATACACCCGGTCGACGAGATACTCCTGCAGGTTGCGCATCCCCTCACGCCCGCGGGTGATCGCCGGCATGCCGGCGGGCATGGCGTCGGTGGCCAGCATCCGGCCAAACTCATCCGGCTTCAGATCGAAGGGCTTGCCGTTGAGCTGGCGGGCCCGGGCCAGATTGCGCTCGAAGATGCTTTCGGCGAGGAAGGCGCGGCCTTCGTTGTATTTTCCCTTGTCCGCCACGCCGGCGAAACCGCGCAGGTCGGCCGCGTATTTTTTCGGCCCGGCAAAGGTGTGGACATATTCATGCACGACGCGGCGCGAGAGTTCTTCGCCCGTCAGCAGGCGTCCGCCCTCGAAGGGATTCACGATGGCGCTGTCCTTCATCGCGAAGCCACCGAAGTCGCCAATCCCCGGCTCGTAGCGGAAATTGAACGTCCCGGCATTCAACTCCGCCTGCAATTTACGCGCCCACTTGTCGCCGACCGCCGCGGCCTCGTCGACCGCCGCGCGAAAGTCCGCATCCAGTTTCACCTTCGCCTCCCGCGGCACTTTCAGCCAGCGGGCTCGCGCCTCCACGGCCGCCACCGGATCGATCTCCTTCATCACGGGCGCAAGATCGCCGAAGCCCTCGAGTCGGCTCGGATCCTCGCGCGTGCGCACTCGCGGACGTTTCGCGAAGGAAGCCAGCTCGGCCTCGCTCATCGCGGCATGGCCCTGCAGGGGCGCCGAATTGGCAACCTCGGCGCGCGTCGGACGAATGGCGGGCGTCGCCGGCGTGGTCGGCTTGGGCAGCGCGGGCGGCGTGGACGGCGGCGCCGGGCGCGGCGCGATCCGCTCCGTCACGGTCGCGCCGGGCCGCTCAATGATGGTGGAGACGCCCGCTTCCCGCGCGGTGGCGGGGCGTGGCGTGGGCACGAGTCGTTCCGTCCCGCCCGGCCCGACCCGCTCGACGATCGGGGCCGCGCCCGCGCGCGCCCCCTGGAGCTCGTTCGGTGGAATCAGCAACGACCGGGCCGGCCCCGCCACGGGTGCGGCCGGCGGATGGATCGGCGGCAAACCGTGGGCGGCCCGCGCCCGGTTGACCGCTTCGTTCAGGTTTCGAAACTCCTCGGCCGCGCCGGCGAACTCGGCGGCCGGCTTGCCCTTTTCCACGGCCTCGGCCGCCGGTAGAGTTCCCCTTTGCGCAGGGTTTGCTCCGGCGTCAGATTGCGCCCGGGCTGGTGCAGGATCTCGAGCTCTTCCGGCGAGAAGTTGCGGTTCGCCACCCGGGCCGGGGTGGCCGCGGGCGGCGTGGCGGCCTCGCGCGCGGCCGCAGTCGCAGTCGTGGCGGCACGCGCTTCCGCGGCAGCGGTGCGACCGGCCGCGGCCTCGCGGACGAGTGTCGGAACATCGGATACGTTGGTCGTCGCCACCTCGGCCGCACGGGCGGTAAAGGCCACGGTCGCGTCCACCGCCTTGTCGCCGACCATCCGCCGCGCCGCGGCTCCGGCCATTTGGGCGGCCGGCGTCGAGACATCGGCCGCCAGCAGCGTGCCGACCTTCGTCGCCGCCTCTTCCCCGGCGACCCGCGTGGCGACGCTGGTGGCCACCTTGGTTGCGCCCTGCCCCGCCAGCTCGAGTGCACTGCGGTTGAGCAGCGCGACGGTGGCGGTCTTGGCGCCTTCGCCCGCGACCACACCCGCGGCGCCACCGGCCAGCTTCGTGGCACCTTTGGCGAGCGCGCCACCGGAGACCAACAGCGCTCCGTCGATCACGTAGCCGGCCGCGGTGATGCGGGCGTTCGCCGCCAGCAGTTCGGAGGCGCCCTTTTCCTGCAACGCGGACATCTCCCGCATTTCCTCCAGCATCTTTCGCTCCTCCTTCGTGGTGGCATCGTCGGCCAGCAACCGATCGATCTCCGTGAGTTTCGCGCGCGCGGCGGCCCGCTCGCGGTCTGCGGAGCGCGTCGTGCGGCTGGTCTCGTGCTGCATTTGCGAGCCGACGGACACGAAACGCGTCACGTGGGTGACGGCGTCCTTCGCATTTTGCGAACTCGCGGCGTAGGCGACTTCGGTATCCGCAACGGGCACGGCGCGCTCGGCAATCTTGCGCTGAAGGGCGTCACGCACACCGGCCACCCGCAGCATTTCCCGGTTCTCCGCCGGCGTGAAGCGCATGAGCTCCATCGTGGCGGCCTCATGCTCGTCCTGCTGGTCGAGGATGCGGGTGGCTTCCGCCTGATCGCCGCGAGCGATCGCTTCGTGGTATTTCCGCTGAAGGTCCTTGCCCTTGTCGCGGGCCGTTTCGACTTCCCGCCGGCGGTCTTCCTGCGCGCGCAGTTCCGCGGCGCGGCGGTTGGCCGCTTCCTGCTCCGCGCGAATCGCGGCCAGTTATTCAGTGGTCGCCGCGCGGCCTTACGC
>CAZENI010000030.1:0-32368 GCA_964513055.1 uncultured Opitutus sp. | reverse complement strand
TCGCCCCAGTGGCCGGAGGTGTGGCCGAAGTACTCGTCGAAACCGCGCGCCAGGGGATGATAGGGCCACTGGCTGCCGTTGTGCCATTTGCCGAAGGCACCGGTGGCGTAGCCGGCGGCCTTGAAGGCGTCGGCGATCGTCTTCGCGTCGGGGTTGAGCCGTTCGAGTCCGGTCGAAACACCGCGTACGCCGCCGCGCGGGTGATAGCGGCCGGTGAGAAATTCGGCGCGGGTCGGCGCGCAGACGGCGCAGACGTAGAAGCGGTCGAACTGCGCGCCGTCGCGGCCGAGGGAGTCGATGTTCGGCGTGCGGGCGAGCTGGTTGCCGTTGATGCCGTAGTCGCCCCAGCCGGCGTCGTCGGCGAGGAACACGACGATGTTGGGCGGGGGCGGCGTGGCGGCGCGGAGCACGGCGGCCGGAGCCAGGAGCAGGGCGAGGAGGAGGGAGACGCGGAGGTGCATGGGGCCAGGGCGGAAGGCGCGGAGGCAGGTGTAACTATTTCTTGGATGCAGCGGCTTTGCCGGTGGGGCGGACGGCGGCGCGGCCGCTGGGCTTGGCGGGGTCGTAGGCGGGATTGGCGACGGGGAAGCGGGCGCCGACAGTGCGCTGCCAGGCGGTGAGCTCGGCGCGCAGGGCCGCGACGCGGGCGGGCTCGGCGGTGGCGAGGTCACGGGCCTCGGCGAGATCGGTGGCGACGTTGAAGAGCTCGACGCGATCGTCCTCGAACCAGTGGATCAGTTTCCATGGGCCGCGCCGGATGGCGGCGGCGGGGGCGCCGCCCTGGTTGCCGTAGTGCGGGTAGTGCCAGAACAGCGCGCGGTCGGGCGCGGCCGCGCCGCGCAGAATCGGAAGGAGACTGACGCCATCGAGGGTCTGACCGGGAGCGGGCTTCGCGCCGGCGGCCTCGAGGAGCGTGGGGAAAAAGTCGGGGCTGCTCACGGGCGCGCCGACGAGCGTGCCGGGCTTCACGACGGCGGGCCAGCGCACGAGGAGCGGCTCGCGGATGCCGCCCTCATACATCCAGCCCTTGCCGCCGCGCAGCGGGAGGTTCGAGGTCGGCCAGCCCTCGCTGGTGGAGAGGCCGCCATTGTCGCTGGTGAAGATGACGAGGGTGTTCTCGCGGAGGCCGAGGGCGTCGAGCTGGGCGAGGACCTTGCCGACGGCGAGATCCATCGCCTCGACCATGCCGGCGTAGACGGCGTGCTCCTGCACGAGCCGCACGTCGCGCTCGCCTTCGCGGCCCCATTTTTCCGTGAGGCCGAGCCGGATACGCTTCTCCTCGTATTTCTTCTGGAGATCGACGCGCGCCATCAGCGGCGTGTGGACGGAATAGAACGGGAAGTAGGCGAAGAACGGCCGGTCTTTGTTGGCCGCGATGAACTTCGCGGTCTCGGTGGCGAGCCGGTCGGGCAGGTGTTCGCCCTCGGGGCCATCGGTGAGGCGCGGGTTGCCGTAGGGCGAGAAATATTTCCGGCCGCCGTAGGGGCCGCCGCGCTCGTTGCCGCCGAGATTGTGGTCGAAGCCCTGATTTTCGGGCCACCAGCCCTCGGGGCCGAGGTGCCATTTGCCGGCGAAGAACGTGGCGTAGCCAGCGGCCTTTAGCGCCTTGGCGAGCGTGGGCGAGTCGAGGGACAGGCGATCGGCGTAGGCGGGCGGCAGGAGCCTGGTGTTGCGCTTCCAGGCGTCGGAGTGCGGGGCGCCGATGTAGTCGGTGACGCCCGTGCGCTGTGGCCACTGGCCGCTGAGGATGCTCGCGCGTGTCGGCGAGCAGACCGGGCAGGCGGCGTAGGCGTCGGTGAAGCGCGCGCCCTCGCGGGCGAGCCGGTCGAGGTGCGGCGTTTCGTAGAACGTGCTGCCGTAGGCCCCGAGGTCCTGGCGGCCGAGATCGTCGGCGAGGAAAAAGACGATGTTGGGCGGGCGCGCGCCGGCGGCGGCGGACAGCGCGCCGCTCGCCCAAGCCAGCAAGGCACCGAGCGTCAGCAGCCGGCGGCAAAGGCGCGGGCTCATTTCGATGCCTTCGCCTTGCCAGCCTTCTTCGCCACGTGCGCCGCGAGGTGCGCGGGACGCGCACTGGCATAGCGGTCGAGCACGGCCTGCAGTTTCTTCGCCTCGGCGGCGGCGGGACCGGTGAGACTGGCGAGCGGGAGCGGCTTCGTCTCAAAGCGATCGGCGGTGAGGTCGTAGAACTTGCCGTCGCGATGCAGCTTATGGGTGACGCTCTGCGCGTATTCAAACGTCGCGGACGGGCCGCCGTTGCGGGCATACCAGAGATAGTAGGAGTCGCGCGGGTTGCCCGGCTGGCCGAGCAACTGCGGCAGGAAACTGCGGCCGTCGACCGTCAGGGCGGCGGGCACGGCCACGGCGGCGGCGGCGGCGAGCGTCGGGAGGAAATCGACGCTGGCGACGAGGTCGGCGTTGACGCGCCCGGCCGGAATGCGGCCCGGCCAGTTGGCGATGAGGGGGACGTGGTTGCCGCGCACGGTGCCGGTGCCCTTGCCGCCGGGATAGTCGGTGCCCTTGAAGCGGGAGGTGACACTCACGCCCGTGCCGTTGTCGCCGGTGAAAAGAATGAGGGTGTTTTCGCGGAGGCCGAGTTCGTCAAGCTTCGCAACGAGGCGGCCGACCATCTTGTCCATGTAGGCGGTCATGTCGGCGAAGTGCTTCACGTCGCGCTGCACCTGCTCGCTCTTCGCCTTTGGATCCCAGTCGGCGCTGTCGGGCGTGGGCTGGAAGGGATCGTGCGTGAGGATCATCGGGTAATAGAGCAGGAACGGGTGCGCGCGGTGGCGCGTGACGAAATCGAGCGCGAAGTCGTTGATGAGTTTCGGACCATATTCGCCGCGGTCGAAATCGACCTCCTTGCCGTTGTGCTCGAGGCCGGGGTTGGCGTAGCGCGGCGGCCGGCGGGTGTGCTGCCAGAGATAGGACTCGTCGAAACCGAAGCGCTGCGGCAGATCCGGCTCGGCGCCGAGCTGCCACTTGCCGCAGATACCGGTCGCGTAGCCGGCCTTTTTCAGCAGGTGCGCGAAGGTCGTGGCCTTGGGATCGAGCAGGCCGAATTCGATGTAGTTCCGGACATTGTAGAGGCCGGTCATCAACTGCGCGCGCGTCGGCGTGCAGAGCGGCTGGACGTAGCAGTTTTCGAAACGCATGCCGGTCGCGGCGAGCCGGTCGAGCTGCGGCGTCCGGTAGGACTGGCCGCCGTTGGCGGTGACGCACTCGTAGCCGAAGTCGTCGGCCATGATGAGCACGATGTTGGGCTTCCGATCGGCGGCCGCGGCGGAGGCCAGCGCGGCCAGCGCCAGGACGGCGCCGGTGGCAACGGCGGTGACGAGGCGCGCAAGGCGGGGCGGGAGGTTCATGTCCGGGAATGGGGTGAGCAGAAGCGGAGGGCGAAACGGCGCGACGCCGGAGCCCGTTCAGGGAGCGACGAGCATCGGCGCCCACAGCCCCTCACTCAACTCGGGACTGCGGCCGGACGCGGGAAAGGTCGTCTTCACCGCGGCCTGCAACTGCGCGGAGAGCGTGGCCACGGTGGCGGCATGAGCGGGCGCGGTGGCGAGGTTGGTGAGTTCGCGCGGGTCTGACTCGTGGTCGTAGAGTTCGCGGCCCTGCCGGCCCTCGTCCCACTCGGTGTAGCGCCAGCGCGGCGTGCGGAGGCTGTAGCCGGAGATGCGCGCGCCGGCGGGCGCGGCCTTGGCGGTGGCCGCCTTGGCCTTGCCTTTGCCGGCGCCGGCAGCGGCGCCGCGATTCACCTGGGTCAGCGCCCAGCCGCGCCCGGCGGCGGCAGGATCGCGCAGCAGCGGCACGAGGCTCTGGCCCTGAAGCCCGGCGGGCGGCGTGACGCCCGCGAGTTCGGTGAGCGTGGGGTAGAGGTCAACGTGGCTCACGGGCGAACGCGCCACGGTGTTCGCGCGGGTGACGCCGGGAGCGACGATCAGCAGCGGCACGCGCGCGCTTTCCTCGAACAGGCTCTGTTTCTGCCAGAGGCCGTGCTCGCCGGTGTGGTAGCCGTGATCGCTGGTGAAGACGATGATGGTCTTGTCGGCGAGGCCGAGACGGTCGAGGGCGTCGACCACGCGACCGACCTGCGCGTCCATGAAACTGATACTGGCGTAATAGGCCTGGAGCGCCTCGCGCCGCAGGTCGTCGGTCATGTTGTCCTGCTCGCGCTTGTAGCTGGCGAGGCCGGCGGCGGGGATGTCGGCTTGATCGGCCTTCACGTCGGGCACGACGCGCATCTTGTCGCGCGGGTAGTAGCCGAAGTAGGGATCCTTGGGCGCGACATAGGGCGTGTGCGGCCGGAAGAAACCGACGGCGAGGAAGAACGGCCGCTGGTTCGGCCGGGCGCAGCGTTCCAGCACCCACTCGGCATCGGCCGCGAGCAGGGCGTCGGTGTGGTGCGAGTCGCCCTTGGGCGAGGCATACCAGCTCAGCGTGCCGCCGAACTGGCCGGGCGTGAGGCTGAAAATCTTCGGGTGCTCCTCAGTGCGATCGACGCCGGCGGGGTTGAGCTCCAGTTCCCAGGAGGCCGGGTCGTCGTGGCCGTCGGTGCCGATCGAGTTGGGCACGTTGTAGTGATAGAGCTTGCCGATGCGGCCGGCGAACCAGCCCTGCTGGCGGAAGGCCTGGGAGAGGCTGATCTGCGCCGGGATGGTCTGCCGAAAGATCTGGGAGTTGGTGACGATCCCGGTGGAGTTGGGATAGAGGCCGGTGAGCATCGAGTTGCGGCTCGGGCCGCAGAGCGGATAGGCGCAGTAGGCGCGATCGAAGCGGACGCCGCGGGCCGCGAGCTTGTCGAGGTTCGGCGTGCGCGCGAGCGGATCGCCGTAGGCGCCGAGCATGGTGTTCAGATCGTCGGCGATGAGGAAGAGAACGTTCTTCGGCGCGGGCGCGGGGGCGGCCGCAGGGGCGAGCGGCGCGAAAGCGGCGAGCAGCAGGACGACGAGGGCGCGAAGCGCGAGGGGCGTGGGGTTCGGCATGGGGTGGAAGCAGTTCAGGGGCGGCTGCGACCGGCGGCGATGAGGGCGGCGAGTCGCGTCTGCAGCGAGGCGGCGACCTCCGGGTGACGAGCGAGAACGTCGGTGGTTTCGCCGGGATCGGCGGCGAGATCGAAAAGCTGGAACTGCGGCACGGGGGTGTTGGCGAGTTGCTGCTCGACGATGACGTTCCGCGCGGACTTCGAGTCGTGGCGCACGAGTTTCCATTTCCCGACGCGAAAGCCGTAGTTCCCGGCCTGGCCGTTGTCCTGCTGGATCAGGTGCTCGCGGCCCTTCGCGCCCTGCGCGCCGAGGAGCGCGCGGGAAACATCGAAGCTGTCCGGGGCCGCGTCCGCGGGCAAGGGAGTGCCGGCGAGCGCGGCGAGACTCGCGGGCAGATCGATCGTGCAGACCACCTCGTCGGAGACGCCAGGGCGGATGCGGCCCTTCCAGCGGGCGATGAACGGCGTGCGCGTGCCGCCTTCGAAGACGCTGTATTTGCCGCCGCGAAACGGGCCGGCGGCGCGGTGGCGGCCGAGTTTCTCGAGGGCGGCGTCGGCGTAGCCGTCGTCCATCACGGGGCCGTTGTCGGAGCAAAAAACGACGAGGGTGTTCTCCGCGAGGCGAAGGCGATCGAGGGTTTTCATCAGCTCGCCCACGCACCAGTCGAGCTGCACGATCGAGTCGGCACGGAAGCCGAGCTTGGTCGCGCCCTGGAAGCGCTCGTGCGGCATGCGCGGGACGTGGAGATCGTGCGCGGCGAAGAAGAGGAAGAAGGGCCGGTCGCGCTGGGCCTCGAGCCACGCGACGGATTTCTCGACCCACTTGTCCGCGAGATCCTCGTCGCGGAAACGCGCCGCGTGGCCGCCGGTGTAATAGCCGATCCGGCTGATGCCGTTGTGAATCGTGCCATTGTGGCCGTGCGACCAGTTCAGGCGGAGGGTGTCGCGGTGGCTGACGCCGGTGGGATGCGCACCCTCGGGCGGGCGGTCGCCGACCCAGAGCGGATCGCGCGGGTCGAGATTCAGGACGCGATGGTTTTCCAGATACACCTGCGGCACGCGGTCGTTGGTCGTCGGCAGGAGGAAATTGTAGTCGAAGCCGATCTCCCGCGGACCGGGCGTGATGTCGCCGTTCCAGTTCGGGCCGGTTTCGCCGCCGAGGCCGAGATGCCATTTGCCGATGACGGCGGTGCGGTAGCCGGCGGTCTTGAGCAGATCGGGCAGCGTCACGGTGTCGGGCGGCACGACGAGTTTCCCATTGGGCGGCGCGATGCCCGTGCCCTTGCGGCGGAAGGCGTAGGCGCCGGTGAGGAACGAATAGCGCGTCGGCGTGCACGTGGAGGCCGAGCAATACCCGCTGGTGAAGCGCAGGCCCTCGGCCGCGAGGCGGTCGAGGTGGGGCGTGGCGAACTCCGTCGCGCCGTAGCAGGAGAGATCGCCGTAGCCGAGGTCGTCGGCCATGATGACGAGGACGTTGGGCGGGCGATCGGCGGCGCCGAGTGCGGCCGCGAGCGCGGCAAGCAGGGCCATGCGGCCGGAACGGACAAGGCGGACAAGCGATGAGGGGTTCATGTCGGCGGAGCAGGATGGAGCGGATATTCCGGGGAAAGCGAGCGGATGAAATCCGCCGGGGGTCGGGCAGCGGGGGCCCGTGAAACAAAATCCGCCCGGCGCACGCGCCGCCAGGCTCAATGCGCCGACGGCGGCGGCGAAATCACCTGGCGCACGGTCCGCGCGATGATGGCGATATCGAGCCAAACGGACCAGGTGTGGATGTAGAGCAGGTCGAGCTGGATGCGCTGGTGAATGGACTCGGGCGAGTGGATCTCCCCGCGCAGGCCGCGCGACTGCGCGAGGCCGGTGATGCCCGGCTTCACGAAGAACCGCACGCGATACTCGTTCACCGCATCGGCAAAGAGATCATCGTGCCGGATGAAATGCGGCCGCGGCCCGACCACGCTCATCTCGCCCAGCAGGACGTTGATGAACTGCGGCAGCTCATCCATGCTCGTGCGCCGCATGAACCGGCCGAATGGATACACCCGATCGTCCTGCCGCGTCGCCTGGCGCGCCTCGGACTCGGGCGCCAGCCGCATCGTGCGGAATTTGACGATGTTGAACGACTCTCCGGCGCGGCCGGAACGCGACTGCAGGTAGAACAGCGGGCCGGGCGACTGCCGCCGCTGCATGATCCACACGATCACCGCGAGCGGGGGCAGCAGAAACACGACGACCGGGAGCGCGAACGCCACGTCGAGCACGCGTTTGAGGCCGCGGTTGAGCGGGTCCTCCAGCGGCTCGTCCTGGAAGGTGAGGAAGCTGTAGCCGTCCTGCATCAGGACGCGGAGCGGATAGCTGAGGCGGAACGTGAGGTTGTTGTGGATGAGGAGGCGGCAGCCACAGCTCGCGCAGACCTTGGCCAGATGCTCGGCGTCCTCGGAGCCGAGCGGCAGGCTCAGCATGAGGACCTGCCGGGCGCCGGTCGCGCCGATGACGTTTTTCAGATCCGAAAACTCCCCCACCACCGCGAGCCCGGGAATCCGCGGCGCGCTGCCGCGATAGGACACCAGCCCGACGGGCGAAAGACCGAATTTCTCGCGCAACTCGAGCCACGGCGCGAGATCGGGAAACATCTCCGCCTCGCCGAGGATAAGGGTCGGCAGCCGCGCTCCGCCGCCGAAGAGCACCCGCACCAGCCAGCCCGGCTGCCAGCGATTCAGCACGACAAACATCACACCCGCCACCGAGAGATACGCCGCCAGAAACACGCGGCTGATGCCCGGGTCCTTCAATCCGACCGCGATGGTGAACACCGCGCACGCGACGGCGACGATCTGCCGGAAGGACAGGCGCATCGAGTCCGCCCAGCCCATGCTCGCGAAATTGCCCTCGAGCCGCCAGAGCGCCCCCATCGCGATCACGATCCCCGTGGCGATGGCGATCGGATAGGCGGGCAGCGGGAGCAGGGTCGTGAAGCTGAGCTTCGGCAGGAGCTGCAACTTGAACAGGCCGGCCAGCGCGAACCAGCAGGCCACGGCCTCCACCGCTAGCAAGAGCGTGTGCAGGCTGGCGACTCCGGAGCTGCGACGATCAATCACGAGGTCAAAAGCGTTGTCAGACTATTCGGCAAAAACACGGGAAGCGCCGGCGACTGGCAGATCGGGGCCGTTCATCCCACGCGTGAGCGAGCGACCTCAGCCATGAACGGAGGCGCGTCAACTCCGAATCGGAACACCAGCCACGCCAGACGCGTCGCGCGAAAATAACGGACCCAATACCGGGTAGGATCGGACATAATCCGCCAGAGCCATCCCAACCCATAGCGATCCACCCACGGCGCAATCTGGACCTGCGCGCCGGTGATAAACGCCAGCGCCGCGCCGAGGCAGAGGATCGCCGGCCGGTAGCTCAGCTCCTCCCGCAGGTAATGTCCCAAGCGTTCCTGCACGCCTCCGCCGATTCCGAGATAAACCGTCGCCGGCCGGCGCGCCTCGATCAGGGCGGCGAGCTCCGGATCGGCGAGCGTTCCCCGCGGATAGGCCGGAGCGACATAGAAATCGCGCGAGTCGGCCGGATAGCCATGCGCCTGGAGCCAGCGCTGCGTGTGGTCACGCTCCGCCGCGGTCGGCATGACCCACAACGTCTCGCCCGGGCGGCGCATCTCGTCGCGATTCATCCAAATCCGCAGGAAGGCGAGGCCGGAATTGCGAGGGAGCCGGTAGCCCGTGCGAAACCGCCACAGCAAGACCATGAACGCCGAGTCCGTCAGCACGACGTCGCTCGACTCGAGGGCCCGCCGATACGCCGGCTCGCGCACGAGATCGTAGGCGAGCCCGGGGCCGGATGGCGCCGTGAGCAGGCCGCCGCGCGCCGCGCGCTCGCAGGCCGCGCCCAGTGAGCCGGGAAAGAAATCGATCCCCAGCACCCGCACCGTGTCCGTCGGCGCCTTGTTCACGGCAATCTCACCACGCATGCGGCGCCACCGGGCGAGAGGCGCGGTGGCAGGGGAAATCGAAAAGCTTCACGGACAGCATGGCAAACGGGAGCCAAGACCAAGGCTGCGTGGCGGTCGAGAATTCCCGAGGGGGAATATCACGCAGTCGCACCCGACGCCGGCGCAGATTCCGCTTGGTTGCGCGGACGGAGGTCGCATGCTCGCCGGTGCGCATGAAGCTCGCACCCCTCGCCCTGAAGCGTCATGTCCTGCCGACGGTGATCGCATTCGGGGCGGCGTTCTTCCTTTCCCGCACCGATCTGGTGGAGCGGATCGAAAACACGACGCTGGATTTGCGCACGCGGTGGCGGGCGAACTGGCGCCCCACCCCCAAGCCGTCCGAGCTGATGCTGGTCGGAATCGATGAATACAGCCTGCGGGAAATCGGCCGCTGGCCGTGGGCGCACAAGGCGCACGCCAATTTCCTCCTGCTGGCATCAGCCGCCGAGCCCAGCGTGGTGAGCTGGGATATCCTGTTCACGGAGTTAGCGCCCGACACCGCGGATCTCGCGGACGCCATCAAGGAGAGCCGCCTCAACGTGGTGCTGGGCGCCGCCAGCGTGAAGAAGGGCATCGGCACAAGGCCCGACAGCGCCGAAGCCCAGGCATCGCAGCTGAAGTCCCTGACCCGCGTCGTGGGCGATCGCGCCGTGATCCCGACTTCGCCGGAAATGCTGCTTCCGATCGGCGCGCTGGCGAAACTGTCCCACATCGGGTTTGTGGATACTCCGCCCGGCTCCGACGGCGTGCGGCGCGTCGCGCCCATGGTGGTGCGCATCGGCGACCACATCTTCCCGACCCTGTCGCTCCAGACCCTTATCCAGCACTGGCGGGCACTACCGGAGCAGGTCGAAGTGCGGCTGGGTGAGGCGATCACCATCGAGACCCCGGCCAAGACGTGGCGGATTCCGATCGATGCCCGGGGCGGCTACCTGATCAACTACCGCGGCAGCTTGAGCGGCTTCGAAGAGACCGGCTACAGCCATCTCTACGTGCGGATGGAGGATCGTTTCGTGCACGAAAAACCCGGCCTGAAGGAGCTGCCCGTGCGCAACCGCATCCTGCTCGTGGGCCAGACGGCCGATGGATTGAGCGATTTCGGCCCGACGCCGTTCTCGCCGCTAACGCCGCTCGTCCTGGTCCACGCGAACATCCTCCAGAACGTGCTGCAGGAAGACTTCGTCCGGCGCGTGCCGCTGCTGCCGATCTGGCTCGGAGCCTTCCTCATCGGTGTCACGAGCCTGGCCGTCTTCTCGGAGCGAAAGCTGCGCGAGCAGGTGGTGTTTTCGATCGGCATTCCGCTGGCATATGGCCTCGCCGCGACGGCGGCTTGGGTCAACTACAGCTGGCTGCTGCCCATCGTCGGTCCGGTGCTGGGCTTCGGCGCCCTGCAGGTGTTCATGATCGGTCGCCGCGTCCTGGTCGAGCAGAAGGCCAAGGAGCAGATCAAGGGAGTGTTCGGCACCTACGTCTCGCCCGATGTGGTTGGCCAGATCGTCGACTCCGGCCAAATGCCGCAGCTCGGCGGCCACGAGGAGGAAATCACGGCCTACTTCAGCGACATCCAGGGTTATTCGGGCTTCTCGGAAAAACTGCCGCCGCAGCAGCTCGTCGAGCTCCTCAACGACTACCTCACCGTCTGCACGGACACGATCACGGAGGAACGCGGGACACTCGACAAATACATCGGCGACGCCGTGGTCGCGATGTTCGGCGCGCCGATTCCCCTGCCCGATCACGCCTTCCGGGCCTGCGTGGCGGCGCTGCGCGTGCAGCAGCAACTGAGCGATCTGCGCGCCCGGTGGAACACCCAGCCGGAACGGTGGCCCGAGGGCGTATTGAAAATGCAATCACGCATCGGCCTGAACTCGGGCCCGGCGATCATCGGGAACATGGGCAGCCGCACGCGCTTCAACTACACGATGACCGGCGACAACGTGAACCTGGCGGCGCGCATGGAATCGGGCGCCAAGAGCTGGGGCGCCTACACGATGTGCACGGAGGCGACAAAGGTGGCCTGCGAACGCCACGGCGGGGACCGCGTCGTCTTCCGCCCGCTGGGCCGGATCGTCGTCATGGGCCGCTCGCAACCCGCGCCGGTCTACGAGGTCACCGCGCTGAAGGAGAGCATCACGCCGTCGACCCGCGAGTGCCTCGGACTCTTCGGCGCCGCCCTCGACAAATACTACGCCCGCGACTGGCACGGCGCGATCGCCGGCTTCGAGCGAAGCGCGGAACTGGAGCCCAACCAGCCGGGCAAGACCCCCGGCGTGAAAAGCAACCCCTCGCTGATCTACATCGGCATCGCGCGCCACTGCCTCATCGAACCGCCGCCCCCCGACTGGAAGGGCGAATACGTGATGAAGGAGAAGTAACCGGGCCGCCACCGCGGGAAAGTGCGGTGGCGGCGCGCGCCGCCGTCGGCCGTTACGGCGTGCCCGGACGCGACGGGCTGCTCACCGGAATGTTCGTGTCCAGCGGCGGGAGAATCGTGCTGTTGTTGTCCGGGGTCGTCGCCACCGGATTCGAGGTAAACGTGGTCGTGCCGGTCGGCGTCGTCGTGGTCGTCGTCAGGTTGCCCGTCGTGTTACCCTGGATACTCTGGGTGGACGTCGACGAGGTGGCGCTGGCGCCGCCGCTGCCGGTCGCGGTCGAGGTCACCACGGTCCCGCCGCCGGGAAGCGGATCCACATTCACCCGCACCTGCGGTCCCGTGACGGTGTTGCCCGACGAACCGATGGAAGACGTGCCACCCGTGGTGGCGCCCGCGGTCGAGCCGCCGTTCACGGCGTTCGCCATCGCGCTCGCCGTCGCACCCACCACCGCCGCGTTGCCGGACTGACCCGACAACGCGAGGACAGTGGTCGTGGCGGTCGTGGCGATCGCGCTGATGGCGGCGGTCGAGGCGCCGCTGTTGGAGGCCTGGTTGCCGATCTGCGCGAGCTGCTCGGGCGTCAGGGAGGGGTTGGCGGCCTTGGCCGAATTCACCGCCTCGGTGACTTTGGCGTTGATGAGGCCCTGGGCGGCACCCTGCGCGGCCGCGGCGGCCTGGTTCGGGGCGCCGGTTACGGCGGCAGTCGTCACGGCGGAAACCGCCGCGGCGAGGGCGGCATCATTGGCGCCGGTCGTGGAAGCGGACGAAGTGACCGCCGAGGCGGCCGCCTGCGTGATGTTCGAAATCTGCTCGGGATTCGCGGCGGCGACGGCGCGCACCGCGGCCTCGGTGACGGCGGAAACCGCCTGCAGGGTCGATTGGGCACTGCCAGAGGTCGACGACCCGGCTGCCACGGCGCCGGCGACGGCCGACTGCACGATCGTGTTGGCCTGAGAAGGAACCGCAGCGGCCGCAGCCGACGTCACGGCGGCGAGTTCCGCCACCGAATTATTGGCCGAGCCGGCGGCGGAGGTGTTGCCGGCGACATTCGTCGCGACGGATTGCACCGCGGCCACGATATCGGCGGCGACGGTCGGATCGCTGGCGACCAAGGCGGCGAGGGCCACCGCCGCGGCGGAGTTGGCAGAACCCTGGCCATAGGGAACCTGCAGGGGCGGCACGCCCGGGCCGCGATCGATGAACACCATGCCGCTGAGGGTCGCGACCGAGGTGTTGGCACCACCGGCCGGATTCGGAACCACTCGCACGGAGTAGACCGTGCCGCGCGCGGCGGCGACACCGGTCGGCGTGATGACGCCGTAGTCGGTCTCGCGGCTCCGAGCCGGATCGAGCGTGGAAACGATGTCACCCTTCTTGAGATTCAGGCGGACCTTGCGCGCGGCCGTGCCGCCGAGGTCTTCCAGGAGGACTTCCGAATTCTGCCGCACCGTGGCGACCGCACCAGGGACGGTTTCGATGTAAACTTCCACCCGCGGGCCGGTTTCGATCACCGATTTCTCGGGAATCATTTCACTTCCGGTGCCTTCAATTTTCACCTTGGCCGCTCCGGGAGCCGTAAAGTAGGCGTCACCGGCGCCCGTTTTCTTCAGGACTTTCGCGGGGGCGGCCGCTGCGGCGCCTGCCAGAACTGACACGGCAAATGCGCCCAGGGCGATAAACGAGAGAAGTTTGTGCAGACGGCTCATATGGATGTGGAAGGTGCTGGAGAGGATAGATGTGGCGGGAGGGCAGATCCCACCGACGGACCGGCCCGGGTGGTGATACCGTCGACGCCGGATTTTTTTGCAATCTCAAAGGCGGCACATCGACGCGGCGGAAATCACTTACGTTTTTTTGGCAACGCCTCGCTCTGCCGTGGATGCACGGGACGCGGTGCGGCGAAGTTCCCGGGTCTTCATGATGGAGAGCGCCTCATACATCCCGTGCAGACAGGCAAACGTGTAGCCCGCCCGGCCATCGAGGAAACCCCGTTGCCAGAGATACACGTAAGCAAAGCGCAGGAAGGGCCGAAACGGCAGCCGGCGTGCCAGACGCTTCAATCGCCGCCGCCGGCCCACCGCACTGAGCTGCAGTTCCGAGGTGCCATCGGCGGCGAAGGCCACGCGGGCCTCCCAGTTCGAATAGCGGTTGTGCTTCTCCACGAAGACGTCGATCGAGGGAAAGGCATAATGCTCCATCTCCGCGTGCAGCCGCCCGGTGGATCCCTCGACGATCACGTGCTCATGCACCTCGTTATCGCCGCTGCCGGTCGGCAACTCCGTGAGTTTTTCGTAGCGACCGAGCGCGTGCCGGAAAAGCCGCAGGTTCCAATTCGGATAGTAGGCGTGCCGCAGCCACTGGCCCATGAAGAAGAATCGCCGGTTGATCCAATACCCGGCATGCGGGTGCGCGGGATCCGTCACGATGGCGCGAAACTCCGCTTCGGCCCCGGGCGGCAGCACCTCGTCGGCGTCGAGAATAAACACCCAGGGATGACCGAAAGGCAGGTGGGTGAGCGCCCAGTTCTTCTTTTTCGGCCAGGTGCCATTGAACGCGAACTGAACGACGCGCGCACCGTGGGCTTCCGCGACCGCCGCGGTGCCGTCGGTGCTCTGGGAATCCACGACCCAGATTTCCGCCGCCCACCGCACACTCGCCAGGCAGCGCGGGAGATTCCCTGCCTCGTTCTTCGCGGGAACGAGGATGCAGACGGGAACGGGAACGGCGCCGGTCGTCATCACGCGTGCGGTGCCGGGCGCAGGCGAGCCCGAGTGCGCTCGCGAGTCCGATGCCGAGCCTGCCCGCCACCCCCTCGCGCCAGTCGCACGAGCGCTCGGGCAGTCCCAACCGGGCCCGTTCCAGGTCGACCGCCTGCAGCCTGAGCCCGGCGGTCCGGCGCGACTCCGCGTGTCGTCCCGGCCCGCCAGTCGCCGACAGCCCGGTGCAGCGCGGCGGCGGGCCCTCCGAAACCGGCCACATTCTTCACGAAGTCACGCGCGTCGAAGATCCGCCCCCACGCGCGCGGCACGAGCCCGATGCCGCCCAAGCATGGCTCAGTCCGCAACTGCACGAATGCCGTCAGTCCCACCGCCGACGCCACCGGAGTCAGTCGGGCCGACCGACGCGCGCGTTGCCGTGCCCGGGAAGGAGCGGCGGCGGGCGGCGGGGCGGGTAAATCGGCGGACATGGCGACGGGCCGCGATGAACGCGACCGCCGGGCCCGGTGGCAAGCCGGACTCTTCGGAGACCGCGCCGGCACCCGTGGCGCCGGTCGCCGGCGACGTGAATTGCGCTTGCGGCGGACACGCGGCCCCCGCCTCTTCACCTGCGACCGTGCGCCCCTCCCGCCGCCAACATTCTTCGCAGGACGAGGCCGACTTTGTGCCGGCATCCGAAGGCTGGTCGGTCGCGCTGGGTGCGGCGATCGTGATTTTCTCGAGCTGGGCGTTTGGCGGGGTGATCGACTGGACGCAAAACTGGATCCTCGGCCTCGCGCTGGCGGGCCTGCCGCTGGTGTATCTTCGCTACCGCGAGTTCCGGGAATTCTCCCCGTGGCCGTTCGTCCCGGCGTTGCTCTGGATCTTGTTTGTCGGCCTGGCCTGCTTCAATCCCAGCCATGTCCGCGCCCCCAACGGCGGCTGGGTGCAGCGCATGGGGTGGCGCCCGTGGCTGCCGACGACCGCCGACGTCGATCGCACGCTGGCCGATGGCCGGGTCTGGCTGGCCGCGATGCTCCTGGCCGCGACGCTGACGGCGTTACTCAACCGCTCGTTTTCCGGACGCCGGCTCTGGGGCGTGCTCGCGCTGAACGGCTTTGCCCTCGCGGTGACCGGCACGTTCTTTCACTTCTCCGGCGCGAAACAACTGCTCGGCGTGATGCAAGGTCCGGAGGAGACCTATTTTTTCGCGACGTTCTTCTACAAGAACCACTGGGCGGCCTTCGGTGCGCTCTCCGCGATCTGCTCGCTCGCACTGGCCCTGCAGGCGACACCGCAGGCGCTGTCCGGGGATCCCGGGGCGCGGGGCCGGGCCCTGCTCTTCGCGGGCATGGGTCTATTGACCATCGTCACGCTTCCGCTCCCGGGGTCGCGCTCCGGCGCGCTGCTGGCGGCGTGCATCGCACTGGCGTTTGTCGGAACGGCCCTCTGGCTGATTGTGCGCAGCGGTTCCGCCAGCGGCGCCGTGCGGCGGTGGGTTGCCGTGCTGACGTTCCTGGCCGGCGCCGGCATCGTGGCGTTCGGCGCCCAGGCGTATGCGCCGCGCGCCGCCGTGGACCTGCAACGGACGCGGCAGCAGCTCAACCGGGCGCTGGACGGCGCGTCACTGGACATGCGCATGCCGGTGAGCCGGGACACGTGGCGCATGGCCCGCGAACGTCCGTGGTTCGGCTGGGGCCCGGGCTGCTACGAGATTGTCTTCCCCATCTTCCAGGGACCCTACCTGCGGCGACCGGACGGCCGCGCCCTGGCGCGTTTCGAATTCGCGCACAACGACTGGCTGCAGCTCCTGGCGGAGGCGGGTTTCACCGGTGCGGCGCTTTTTCTCGTGCCCGCGGCCGTGCTCGGCGGGCGGAACTGGCGCCGCGCGGGCACCGCCGGCCGCTTTGCCCTCGGCGGCTGCGCCCTGCTCGCGGCCTATGCGTGGATCGACTTCCCCTTCCACAACCCCGCCATCGTCATGCTGTGGGTCGTGCTGCTCGCCACCGCGCACCGCCTCGGGGACGGGCCGCGGAACCGGTCCCGCGCTACTCTTTGACCTCGCGGTAGCTCTTGGCGTAGTATTTCGCGCGCTGGTAGCTGTATCCCTTGTAATAATACCCGCTGGCCATGCCGCTCGGCATCGCGTTCAGCACGATCCCGGGCATCTCGAGCTCGGTCTGCCGCATCCGCTGCAGCACGTCGCGCACGGCCTGGCGGGAAACGGTGTTGAAGCGGCAGATGTAGATCAGCTCGTGGCAGATCTTGCCGAACGCGAGCGCATCGGGGAACACGCCGGCCGGCGGTGTATCCACGATCACGATATCGAAACGCCGCTGCAGCGCGCTGAGCAGCTCGGTCAGCCGCCCGGCGCCCATCAGCTCGGTCGCCTTGCGGCTCAGCCCGCCCGCCCGCAGCAGGAAGAAGCCCGGCGCCAGCTCGAGGATGCCGAGCCGGGGATCGGTCAGCACGTCGCCCTCGAGACTGCCGCGCTCCTCCAGCCAGCGGATGATGCCGGCCTTGTTGTCGACGCCGAAATTTCGATGCTGCGTCGGCCGGCGGAAATCGGCGTCGACGATCAGCGTGCGGCGCCCGTGCGCCACGAAGCACTGCGCGAGATTGGCCGCGATGAAGCTCTTGCCCTCGCCCGGCACCGTGCTGGTGACGAGGATGGTCTTCGGCGGGTCGATCTTCGAGGTGAGCGAAAGCTGGCTGTAGAGCGCGCGAAACTGCTCCGCGCCGGCCTCGTCGTGCTCGCTCCTCACCAGGAAAGCGCGATCCTTCTCCTTCACGTTCCGCACGGCGCCGATCTCCCCCAGCAGGTCGGTGCCGAGATGGTATTCGACGTCGGACGCGCTGCGGATCCGGCCGAAGAACATCTCCGCGCCGAAGGGGTAACCCAGCAGGATGGCCAGCCCGAGCACGCTGGCGATCATCAGCGTCTTCCGCGGGTTCGGGGCGAACGGCACGGACGGGACGGTGGCCAGCTCGGAGATCTTGAGGTTCACGCCGCGCAACTGCGCCGAGATGGTCGCGTCGTTGAGGCGGGCGAGGAGCTGGGAATAGCTCGTCTTGTGCGTGTCCACCGCGCGGCGCAGGATGTTGTATTCGACGCCGAGCTGGTCGAGGTTCAGCGCCTCCTTCTCGGCCTTCGCCCGCTGCTCGTTGAGCTGCCGTTCCTCGGCGATGGCCTTGTCGCGCTGGTCGCGCAGCGTGACGATCGCGGACCAGACCTGGGCATCGCGCTGTTTCTCCAGCGCCTCGATCGAACGCATGGTCTCCTGCATCAGAGGATGCCGGCGGCCGTAGCGCTCGGCCATCACGGCCTGCTTGCCGCGGAGGTCCGCCAGTCGCACCGCCACTTCGGCCAGGGAGGCGAACTCCGTGATCGAAGCGAGCTGCGCCGCGTCGTTCCCCCGCTTCGTCACCGCTTCCGCCTGTTCGAGGCGGGCCTCGATCGACATGCGCTTCACCTGGGCGCCGGTGGCGCTGGCGTTGAGCGATTTCAGGTTGTCGACGATGATGTTCTGGTTGTCCTCGAGGGAAACGAGGTTGAAACGCTGGCGGTATTCCTGGAGGACGCGCTCGGCCACCTCGGCCTTCTGGCGGATGTCCTCGGCCTGGGTGCGCAGGAAGGCGAGCGAGGCATCGTTGCTCGCGCTGCTGCGATCGAAGGCATAGCGGATCGCCTGCTCGGCAAAGCGATTGGCGAGCAGGGCCGTCACCCGCGGCTCGCGATGCACCGCCGAGACGCTGATCAGAGTCGTGTTCAGCCGGCGCTCAAACGACACCGTCCGACGCACCACCTGCTTGAGCAGCCGGGTTCCGTCCGCGCCAGGCCCGTCTGGAGCATCCAGCGCGAGCACGAGCGCCTTCTCCTCCGGAGTGAGGGAAGCCACCACCCGTTCCAACAGCTCCGGGCTGCGCAGTTGTTCCATGCGGGTCATGACGGTGACCTCGTTGGGGCCGGAATCCCCGGAGTCGCGAAAGTCAAGCCTCTCCGCCCGCTCGAGAAAGAGCGTGGCGCTGGTCATGTAGAGCTTCGGCTGCCGCAGCTGATACCAGGCGACCAGCGTGGAGACGACGAGTGCGAGCGCGAGCGCGACCCAGAAGTGGGAACGGAGCACGATGAGCGGCTGGCGCAGGTCCAGCGTCGCCGACGCACGCACTGCCGTCCGGAGTTTTTTCACCGGGGCGGCGGGAGATTTTTTATCAGCCATGTTGGGCGGTCAGAATACTCGCTCGGGCACAAACACCACATCGCCCGGCTGCAGCAGGAACGGTTCGATCGAACCGGCGCGCCCATCGATCATCTTCTCGACGTTGACCGTCACGGACTGTTCGTTGCCTTTCTCGTCCTTGCGGGTCACCCGCACGGCATCCCCTTTCGCAATCCGGGTGAACCCGCCCGCCGAGGTGATGGCTTCCACGATCGGCATGTTCACGGCCTCCGCGGGCATCGAGAGCTTGCCCTGCCGGCCGACCTGGCCGAGCACCATGATTTCCTTCGGGCTGTATTCCAGCACCGTGACAATCACCTCCGGACGGATGAAGATCTCCTCATCGACATAACGCTTCGCGATGGCCGCCTGGGCCTCGGCCGGAGTGAGGCCGGCGACTTTGACGTTGCCGAGCAGCGGCACATAAATCTCCCCCAGTGCATCGATGCGCCGATCCACCGAGAGATCGGGCTCGCCTTGGACCGCCACGCGAATCATGTCGCGCGAGAAGATGCGGTAACGCCCGGTTTCAGGCGTGTCGTTCTCGGCTGCAGAGAGCAGACCGAGAAGAGCGAGGAAGATGGAGACGAGGCTTTTGAGTTTCATGCGACCGCACGCCGTCGACCGACGCGTGTCAGGTCAAAAAACAGCCTTCGGCTAATCCCACAAGTCTAGAACCGCACGGAAACGCCAGCGCCGATATTAAAACGGTCGTAATCAGAAATCGTCAGATTCGAATCGTTGTTCCGGTAGCCGGAGGAGACATCGAACCCGACGTAGTCATTCAGCGTGTAATTGAGCCGCCCACGAAGGATATAGCCGTTGTCCCGGCGGTTGCCGACATTGTTGAAGCTGGAGTAGCGGCTGCGATCGATGCCGGCGCTGCCCTCGAAATTCACGCGCTCGGTCAGGGTCTGACGGAGCACGAGGGAGGCGTTCAGCGACTTCACGGACTGATCCGCGGCACTCACGCTGAGATTTTGCGAGAGCAAAAGACTCCACGTGGTCTTCTCCGACGCCAGCCACGAGATCCGGCTCGAAAGGAACAGCGAGGAGTCGTCGCTGAAACCGACGGCGTCGATCGAGCGATCGACGAGACCGACGTTGAAATCACCACTGACCTTGGGAGCGAGCTCGCCCTCCAAGCCCAGGGAATAGCGCCAGTCTTGGCTGGACGGACTGGCCCGGCTGCCCGGACGTTCGTCCGTCCACCACTCGAGCATCGTCACGCCCGCGAGCACGCGCAGTTTGGGCGAGTAAACGTGGATGCCATGCACGCCGAGGCCGTAATTGAAGACATCGCTGTAGCCGGTCGTGCGATACGCACTCTCCGAATAGTTGCCCGTGAGACGGAATCCGAGCTTCTCCGTCGTCAGGTGCTGAAACGTGCTGTCCATCGTAAGGTCGTTGGACTGCGTGCGCGCATTCACCGCGTCGTTGGCGACGGTGTTGCGGATGAAACTCAGATTGCCGCGCAGCTCGGTCTTGGACGAGGGCAGGTAGCCGAACTTCGCCTCGAACAGCGGATCGATCGAATTTTGATCGTTGTCGTCGGTGAAGGCATAGGCCGTCGCCCCGACCGACGCCTCGAAGGTCAGGATGCCGGCGTCGCGCACATAGCGCAGCGAGCCGTTCGTGGTCACGATGTAGTCATCGACCTGCGTGTTGTTGACGAAGACGTTGGAGTCGTAGTCGCCGCGGACACTGGCGTTGCCGACGAGTCGGCCATGGCCGATCGTGCCGAGCGCAAAAACAGGAGACATGACTGCACTCGCCCCGCAAGAGGCGATGGAGATCAAACGAAGGAACGCGCGCATATGCACTGGTCGAGGATGTGGTTGAGGTCCGTTGGCAGTGGATTCGGCAGGTGGATGCCGACTGCCACGCGAGCAAGAGCATTGGATGTGCCGTCTGTGTCGACATTAAAGTTCTCAATTTGAATGCGAGCCACTTGCGGGAACTACGAACAATCCGCCCGCCCGACGGCTGCGGCCCCGCTGCCGCCGGCGGATTTTCGCCGCGGCACGAACGGGGCGGGTGGGCGTCGAGCGACTGAAAATTGTGAAGGAGGTGGCGCTCCGCGGAGCGCGCGGCACCCGAGAATCAGGCTGACTCCGCGCCCCGCGCCCATCCACTGTCACGCCGGTGACTCAGATCGCATCCACTTCGAGCGCGTGGGCTCTGTTCCGCAACTACTGGCGGTGCCTCTCCCAACACGCGGGCGCGCGACTCTGGTGGGCCATCGCACTGCTGCTGGTGATCGGCGCCATGGAAGGCACCGGCCTGCTGTTGCTCGTGCCGCTGCTCCAATCTCTGGGACTCGGCGGCCGCGCGGAACCGGGAGTAGTCACGGGTTCGATCAGCGCGTTGCTCCAGGGCGCCGGCGACTCCCTGCCCGTGATGCTCGCCGCCATGGTCGCCATCAAGACGGCAAAGGCCGTCCTGCGCGCCGTCTCGGGCACGCTCAATCTGAAGATCGAAACCGATTTCATCTGCCTCCTGCGGGACCGTTTTTATCGCGCGGTGATCCAGGCGAACTGGTTGTTTCTGACGCGCCAGCGCTCGTCGGAGATCTCCAATGCGTTGATGTCGGAACTGCCGATGGCAGGTGGCGCGACCTCGCAGTTGCTGGCGCTCCTGAGCGCCTGCCTCGTCGCCTTTGTGCAGGTGGGAATCGCCCTCAGCCTGTCACCGTCGATGACGCTGCTGGCCCTGGCCTCGGGCGGCCTGGTCGGGTTGGGGCTCCGCCGCCTGCGTCGCCGCTCGAAGGCCGTGGGCGAACTCGGCTACGGTAAACGGGCCGAGATGGCCGCCGCCGTGGCCGAGCACTTGGCGGGCATGAAAATCGCGAAGGGCCACGGACGCGAGACCCAGCACTTCACGCATTTCCGGCGGGCGATGGATGATATCGCCCGGCACGTGATGCGCCTGCATCGGATCGGCGCCCTGATCGGCATCTGGCGCGAAGTGGGCGCCGTCGTTGCCCTGAGCATGTTCATCTATTTCGCGGTCGGCCGCGTCGGCACCGCGGAGTTGCTCGTGCTCGTCTTTGTCTTCACGCGACTGTTGTCGCAGACCACCTCGCTCCAGGGCCTCTGGCACCAGCTTGGAGTCATGCTCCCTTCGTTCTCCCACACCGAGCGATTGCGCGAACGCCTGCAAGCGGCCGCCGAGCCGCCGGCGCCCGCCGTCATCGAGCGCGTGAACCTGCGGCACGGGCTTCGCCTGGAAAACGTTTCGTTCCGCTACGACGCCACGAAACCGATCGACGCGCTGCAGGCAGTCACGCTCGATTTTCCCGCCCGGCAGGTGGTCGCCCTCTGCGGCGCGTCAGGTGCCGGCAAGAGCACGCTGGCCGACCTGCTGCTCGGCCTGGTCTCGCCGACGTCCGGCCGTGTGCTGCTCGACGGCACGGAACTCACCGGCGGACGGATCCACGGCTGGCGCCACTCTGTCGGCTTCGTGCCCCAGGAGACGTTTCTCTTTCACGAGACGGTTCGCGCCAATCTCCTCTGGGCGCAGCCGGACGCCACCGAGGCGGACCTCCGCGCCGCGCTGCGGTCGGCGGCCGCGGAGGAGTTCGTCGATCGGCTTCCCCACGGGCTCGACACGATTGTCGGCGATCGCGGCGTGCGGCTCTCGGGCGGCGAACGCCAGCGCATCGCCCTCGCCCGCGCCCTCCTGCGGCGCCCCGCCCTCCTCCTCCTCGACGAAGCCACCAGTTCGCTCGACACCCACAACGAACGCCTCGTCCAGGACGCCATCGAGCGGCTCCACGGCGAACTCACCATCGTGCTGATTGCCCACCGCCTCTCCACCGTGCGGATGGCCGATCGCATCGTGGTGCTCGAGGCCGGCCGGGTGGTGGAGACCGGCACCTGGGCCGAACTGAGCCGCCGCGAGCAGGGCGCGTTCCACCGGCTGGTCGCGGCGGACGCGAGAACCTGAGTGCGCGCATGCCTGCCGACGAATTTTCTCCGGAGTTCCGCCTTCTCCTCGCCCTGATCCGCGCGGCCCTCGGCACCGGCGAGCCGCCTGCGGGTCCGGCATCCGGGATCGCGTGGTCCGCCTTCCACGCCCTCGTCGAACGGCACCGGGTCGGGCCCCTGCTCCACCTCCATGCGTCGGCCGCCGTGGCCGCGGCCTGTCCCGCCGGGATCGCCCAAGCGGTGCAGACAATCGCCGCCGCCAACAGCCGCCGCGCGCTCGCCTGCGCCGCGGAGCAGATCGCCCTCGTGCGCGGCCTCGCCGCCGCCGGCATCGAGGTGGTCGCGCTCAAGGGACTCGTGCTGTCCCAGCAACTCCACGGCAACCTCCACACCCGCCCCGTCGGCGACATCGATCTGCTCCTGCGGCCGGCGGACGCGGCGCGCGCGGACACCCTGCTGCGCGCCGGCGGCTGGGCGCGCAGCAACCCCGCGTTTCCGCTCACGCCGCGCCAGACCGGGCAGTTCATCCGCCTGAAACCAGAATTTGAATACGTGCGTGGCCGGCCGCCGCAGCGCGTCGAGTTGCGCTGGACGCTGGAGGGCATGGGCGGGGCGGAGGCGGCCCTCGGCCGGGCGGACTCCGTCGCGCTCGGCGGCGAGGCCATGCGCACGCTGCCCGCGGACCTGAACCTCGTCTACCTGCTGCAACACGGCGCGCGCCACGGCTGGTTCCGCCTGTTCTGGCTGGTCGACCTCGCGTTCGCCCTGCGCTCCCCCGCGTTCGACGCCACCGCCGTGGCCGCCGCGGCGCGCCGCCTCGAGGCGGAACGGTCGGTCTGGCAGGGCCTGCAGTTGGTCGAGGACCTCCTCGGAGTGCCCTGCCCGGCCCCGCTGCGCCCGCCGGCGCACGCCGCGCGTCGCACCGCGCGGTTGAAGGCCGACGCCCACTGGATGATCGCCGCCGAGCTGGACGAACTGAACGCGTTTCGCGGCTGGCTGCGGCAGTTGTGCTACCGGACCCGCCTGGAGCCACGCCTGCGGGCCAAGTTCGCGGTGCTGGAGCCGCATCTGTTTTCGCCCGCCACCTGGGGCATGTGGCCGCTGCCGGATCGCTGGTTCTTCCTCTACTATTTCGCGACTCCGTTCTTCTGGCTGTGGCGCCGGGCCCGACGCCGCGGCTGAGTCCGGGGCGGCATCCGCCCGCCCGCCGCCCGCCGCAGTTTCCCTTTGCGTCACCGACTCGCCCCGGAGTTATCGTGCCTTGGCATGACTCGGTTGAAAAAAATCCTCCGTCGCGGCTGGCGCGATCGCCTCTGGCTCCTGGAAGCGTTCGCGTGCCTCTCGATCGCGAAGATTATGGTGCACACGCTGCCGTTCCGCTGGTATGCCCCGCGCCTGGGCCGGACCGATGCGGAGACGACCGACACGATTTCGCCGGCCGAACGCGCCCTCGCCGTCAAGGTGTCCTGGGCCGTGCAGGCCGCCGCGCGGCACGCGCCCCTCGGTTTCGTCTGTCTGCCGCAGGCGCTCGCCGCAAAATGGATGCTCCAGCGGCGCGGGCTTCCCAGCACCCTCTATTTCGGCGTGGCCCTGAACGCCGCGACCAAGTCCGGCATGCTCGCCCACGCCTGGGTGCGCGCCGGCGACAAGATTCTGACCGGCGAACGCGAAGCGGCCCACCATGTGGTCGTGGCCCGGTTCGCCGGTGGAGCCTAGCCGCTCGCGACCTGGTCGCCGCCGACGCCGGTGGCGGTGGCGCCCTCCGGCCCGATCCGCAGCACGCCGGCCCCGGCGAGAAATTTGCAGAGCAGCAACCCGTCCGCCTTGTCCGGCAACGGCACGTCGGTCGCCGAAAACGCCGGGGCGGATTTCATCCAGGTGAGCACGCCGCCGAGCTCATGATTCAAGACGAGCGGAAACCGCCGGTAGGGCGCGGTCACCCGCGGCAGCGCGGCCGCATCCACGGCCAGCGTCAGGGCCTCGTTCCAACACCACCTCGTGGCGGGCCCGGCCCGCTCGAGCACCTCGCGCGGCGCCACCGCGTCCGCGGGCACCGGCACCGCCAGCGCCGGAAACTCCGCATAGTAGCCGGCGTGGAACTCCGGCAAATTGACGAACGGCAGGATCGCTTGCAGCCGCCGTCCCATCGCCTCCGGATCAGCGTCCACGGGCTCATGCGCCGGCAACGGCCGGTTCAAATCCGGCGTCGCCACCCGCGCGCGGTGCAGCGCGCGCTGGAAGACCTCGCCCCACGTGAGGGGATGAAAGCCCACCGTGAAATGCACGGACTCCACCGCGCCCCGATTCGACACCTCGTGCCGCGTGCCCTTGGGCAGGAAGAGCCATCCCCCTTGGCCGAGTGTCACCCGTCGCGGGGCCGCAGCCGCGCCGGCGGCGGCCTCGTCGAGGTAAATTTCCCAGTCCTTCGCCCCCTGTATCTGCAAAATCAACACGTCATGCGGATCGACGTGCACGCCGAGCCCCTGCCGGCCGGCGGGGGTGATGTAGACGTTGACCTGCACCGGCAGTCGGAGCTCCGCTTCGAGCGCGCGGCTCAGCGCCAGGGCGGAGTTCGAGTAGTTCTCGTAGCCGGCGAACGCCACCGACGCACCCGCGGCGCGCAGTTGCCGGAAAGCGTCCTCCCGGAAAACGCCCATCCGATCCGTGAAGGACTTCACCGGAATCTGTTTCCCCCGCAGGATCAGCCGGAAGTGCTCATCGTGCGGCACCGGCGTGAAACGGCACGCCGCCGCCAGCTCCCAGTCCGCCCAGAGCGGCTGCAGGCGGTGCGGCGCATCGGTCCCTTCCCGCACGATCGCCTCCCGCCGCGCGAAGGCCCGCCGGAACTCGTCCCAGGCGGTCGCGCCGAGCAGCGACGGCAGATCCAAGGCGGCTGGCGCTGGAAGTGGACTTTTCACGGGCCGAGGAGCCACGCACGCGGCGCGCGAAACAGCTCGCGGTGCATTCAGCCGTTCGGTCGCGGGGTCGCGACGACCAGCCCCCGGGTGACCAGTTGGCCGAGGAATGCCTCGGTCTCGCGCCGGCAGGCCGCGGCGTCCACCGCGAACTCGCGCGTCAGCGTCTCCACCAGCTCCGCCACGCTGCGCGGCTGCTCGAGCAGGCTCCAGATCCGCGCGCCCACGCGATTCACTCCGAAGTAAAGGCCTTCGCGGGAATCGACGAGCACCGCGGCCCGATCCACGGCGCGGCCCTCGATCGCCGATTTCCGCTGAAATGTCGTGGCGGCGTCGCTCATCGGCGCCGTCATGCCGCCGGCGCCGGTTCGGCCACGGTGGCCAGCTGCGCCTCAATCAGCTTTCCAAAAAACGCGGCCACGTCGGCCTCGCACTTTTCGGCGGTGGTGTCGTAGACCTTCAGCAACTCGGTGACCACGGCGGCCACCGTCCGCGGTTGCTCGACCAGCGCCCAGATTCGGCTGCCCCGCTTGTCGAGGCCGAAGGTCCGGCCGGTGACGAGGCTCATCAAAACGACCTCGCCATCGATTTCCGTGGCGATCGTTTCTGGGTTCCGGGAGATGACGGCGTGCGGAGACATGATGGAATCATCCACTAGAATTCGCCGTCCGTGGCAGTCAACAGCCAACCCGGCCGGCGGCGGGAGCGCGCGCAGCGCGGAGGTCCCGTCGTCGACCGCGCGCACTGAGGTCAGGTCGTCTCGGACCCGCCGAGCCGCCGCACACCGACGTTGGCGAGGAATCTGCAGCGCAGCAGATCGCTTTCAGGATCGCCGCCCACAACCTGCGGCAGCATGTTTCTGTCCTGGCCCAAAGCCGCGGCCCTGCAGCCCGGCGATCGCGTGGACGTGCGCATCGACGCCGTGTTGAGTGGACAGGCTTGCGAACGGACCCGGGCCACCGCGATCTCGCGGCAGGGCCAGACGCGACCGATCGCAGAATTCACGCAGTCCAAGCTGCAACGCCGTATCGTCGATTCCGAGACGCTGCACCGATTCTCCGCGCACGACAAACCGCCGGCCTCCCGGCTCACCGACGGGGAGTCCTTTCTGCCGGGCCGGATCGACGGCGAGACGCCCCAGGGGGGAGATGGCCGCGGCTTTGCGGGCCCAATTTTCCGGGCGCTGCCCGAATGAAGCGCCGGCCTTGGACCGGGCCCTGCGTGCGGCCAGTTACTTCAGCCGTTGAACGACGACCGAAGCGTGCCGGACTCCTCTTGATCGGAATTGCCATCCTCCCCCCGCGACGACTTGGAAATGGCGCGGCGGGCGGCCTTCTCATAAAAATGCCGCTGGATCATCCTCGTCGACTTCAGCCAGAGCTGGACGAGCTGTCCGTGCCGCTGAAAGAAATCCCGGTCCCTGGCGTCGGTCGCCCGAAGCATGGCGGCGTGAAACGCGTGCCTCACCGCCGCCCCCGAGGCCGTCGCGTCGCCGAAGCCCGCCGCGACGAGCAGGCGAGTCAGCTCTTCGAGCAATCCCGTCGTCGTGGCCACCGTCTGCAGCGCAGCCGGCAGCATCGCCGGATCGCCGTCCACCGCTTTCAGTAACTTGCAGCGAAAGTCGCGGCACACACCGGGACGCTGCCCGTAGATTGAGCAGCGCGTGCCGCAGAGCGCCGCGCAGGGCTGCGGAAAAAATCCCCGGCCGTCCCGTTCCCGGTCAGGAAGCAGCTTCCCGAACTGCTCGAAATCCTCCTCCGGTTCGAGCGCCGCGCGGCCGAACAGACTTCCGTCGCAACACAGCCCGCACGAGGTGCAAAGAGACGCCGCCGTCTCGCTCGCGCTCGCAGGGACGCCGGCGGTTTCAGTCATGCCCGGCGAATGCGTCCGACCACTCGGCGGGCGCCAAAGCCCGCGGCGCGACTCGGAGCAGCCCGCCCGTCCGCCGCCGTCCGCGCGAGGCGATTGCGCGCGTCAAATCCTGAGCACCGCCGACACCCGCTTCTCCCGGATCCGGCCCGCCCACGCGCCACAAGGTCAGCCCCCGTCCGGCCCGCCGAGCCGCAGCACGCCGAGGTTCGTCAGGAATTGGCAAAGCAGCACGAGTTCGGCCGGATCGCCCGTCAACTCAGCGGCGCTGAATCGTCCCAGCGCCGCCATCCGGCGCAGCACTTCGGCAAACTCCGACCGCAGCCGGAGCGGCCCGCTGCGATACGGCAGGGAAAACTCGACCCGATCCGGTTGCAACCGAAACGAAACCGGAGCGCCCCGCCACGCAAAGGCCGTCGCCGTATCCGCGCGGTCCAGACGATCGCGCGCCGGCAGATCCTCCGGCGGCAGCGGGTGCCCGTAACATTCCGCGGCGAGCGCGCGCGCGACAAACGGCTGCAGCGCCCGCAGCCGCCGCTCCACCTCCTCCTCGGCGGGAGCCCGGCCGATGACCGCGACATTCTCGTTCAGTTCGGCCGCCGTGCGGCGGCCGAGCGCGAGCGCATTTTCGATCGCGGCGGCCCACGGGAGCGGGTGCAACCCGATCGTGAAGTGCGTCGACGCCTCGTCCCCCTTGTTTCGCACCTCGTGATAGACGCCCGTCGGCAGATACAACCAGCCCCCGGCGGACAGCGTGATCGTCTCCGGCGGCTGGCTTTTCAGTTTTTCCGGAGCCAGCTCCGCCGGCCAGCGCTCCGACCCGTGATAAACATCCCAGGACTTCTGTCCCTGCACCTGCAGAATCAGGACGTCGCCGTGATCGGCATGAACGCCCAGTCCCTGCGCCTGCGGCGGCGTGGCAAAGAAATGCACGCGCGACGGACAACCCAGCGCCGCCTCGAGGCTGCGGTTCAGCGCGAGCACGGGATTCGAATAAAGCTCGAGGCGGGCGAAATTCACGGTCGCACCCGCGGCGCGGAACTGCCGCACGGCCGAGAGCAGGGAGGCGCCGGCGCGTTCGCGATACGCGGCGGCGGGGATCTGCCGGCCCTTGGCAATCAGCCGGAAGGTGTCCGAATCCGGCAGCGGCGTAAACCGGCAGATCGCGTCGAATTCCCAGTCGGCCCAGAGCGCTCGAAAGCGCCCGGCCGGACCCGCGGGCCGCGCGATCACACGCTTCTCCCGGTAACCCGTGCGGAACTCGCTCCACTCCGTCTCCCCGATGAACGACGACAAATGCATGCAGCCGTTCAGATTTCAGCCGCGACGCCCCGGACGGCAAGGATACACTCGCGCCGCTCAATGCCACCAGCCGTGGGCAAACACCAGCGCCGGATACGCCGCGGCAAAGGACCACCAGAAGCCGTGCAGCCCCAGGGTGAGCGCGATCGCGGTGTGAAACAGGAACCCCGCGCCAAGGAGGATCCCGAACACCGGCGCGGGAAAAAAAATCGCGAATGGCAGCGCCAGTTCCAAACCGATGACCGCCCAGGAGGCGATGGCGGCGGCCCTCCGATCACGCAGCGGCCGCGCCCACGGCTCCGGCAGCTCGTAGGAGCCGTGGAGGACGATTTGCTGCAGGCGCGCGCCGGTGCGCCAGGGCAGCGAAGCGAGCTTGTCCAGCCCGGCGACGAGATAGGCGAGGGCGGCATGCGCCGCGACGAAACCGAGCGCGATCGCCTGAAGCGCTGCGCTCACCCCGGGCTGGGCGGCCACGGCCAGCGCAAAGAGTTCGAGCAGGAACATGGTCTCGCAGTTTCCCGCGATGATCGCGAAGCGCCGGTTGTAGGCGAGTTGGAGAACGACCAGCATCACGACGCACCAGAAGGTCGCCGGCGCCGTCCACGGCAGGACCACGCAGGCCAGCGCCAGCCCCAGGCGCAACGCGAGCAGCCCCGTGCTCGCGCCCAAGCCATTCATCGCACCGGCCACTCTCGCGCGCAGGCCATCGCCGGTCGCGCTCCTCCAGCCGAGCAAGCCCGCGGGCGCCAGCTCTCGCCGCAGCGCCAAGACCTCGAGCGACTGCACCGCGATCCCGGCGGCGCACACGCGCAGGGTCACCGTCAGCAAGTCCGTGAGTTCCAGGGCGGGGTTCATGCGGGCGGCAGCGTGAGTTCCAGAATCACGCGTTCGGTGATTACGTCGGGCTGCGCGGCATCGGCGCGCGCATCGCACACCGCATGCTCCTCCACCAACTGCACCTCGCGCGAGACGCCAGGGGCGCGCGGCCGGGTGACCTCGAGGTGCCGCACGATCAGGGCGCTCGCCAGCGCCGCGAAGCGACGTTCGCCGTCGGGCTGATCGAGCGCGAGCGCCAGGTCACGCCCGATGCGGTGCAGCCGATCCGCGACGCGTCGTTCGGGATGCCAGAGACAGCCGTGCCACACCCAGCGGCGTCCCTGCATCGCCAGCTGCCACTCGCCCGGGTGCCCGGCGGCCCGATCCCGAAAGCGCAGCCTGAAACGCTCGATCTCCGCGCGGCGGCGACCGGTGCCGAAAACCGTCCAGTTGGCGAACCACCGGCCGGCATTGTTGCGCTCGAGCCGCCGGCGCAGTCCCACCCACGGCAGCGCATAGAGCACGCTGCCCAGCAGCCACAGCGCCATCACGGTGACGCAGGCCCATTCCACGGTGCGGCTCAAGGCGAACATGTCCGGAGGGCGCCCGTTCAGGGCGACGCGAGCCACTCGCGCACGACATACATCGCCGGATACGTCGCGGCGAACGCCCAGAAGAACCCCGGGAGCGCCATGAGCACCGCGATGCTCGCGTGGAACAACGCCCCCGCCCCGATGAAAATCCAGAAACCCGCGGGCGGCAGCACGAGGCAGAGCGGAAACAGGACCTCCAGGGCAATGACCCCGAACGAAAGCGCCGCGGCCGCCGACCGGTGTGCCGCCAGCCAGCGGCCGAGCCAGGGAACTCGGTGCGAGCTGTTCTGAAAAATATCCGTGAGCCGGTCGCCATTGCGCCAGTTCGCACCCGCGAGTTTGTCGACGCCGCTCGCGACATAGCCAAAGCAGGCTTGGAAGGCCATGAATCCCGCCGCCACGTGGACCATCGCGGGCGAGCTGCCCGGCCGCGCGGCGATCGCCAGCGCGGCGAGGCAGCACAGATTGAGATAGTCGCTGTTCGCCAGCACGACCCTGAACCGGCGGTTGAAGAACAGTTGCGTGAGAAAAAGTCCGGTCAGCACCGCCCACGCGGCCCCGCTTCCGCCAAAGGGCAGGACCAGCACCACCAGCGCTGCGATCAGCCGCACCACCATCGCGCCGCGGCGCCAGCCGAAGGTTTGCGTGCGCCGGAGAAACCGCCCGACCAGACCGCGCGGCGGCGCCGCGCCTCCGCCCTGCCAGCCGAGCAGGCGGGTTTCCCGCATCTCCGACGACACCGCGAGGAGCTCGGCGGCCTGCAGAAAAATCCCCACGCAACAAAGCCGGGCCGACCACCCGAGCAGTTCAACCGGCGCGGCCATGATCCTCCGCCGTCAATTCCAGCAACTCCTCCGCGGCACCATCGCTCGCAAATCGGCGAACCAGTCGATATTCGCGGAGCATCCCGGGCCCGGCGGGCTGACTTCGCTCCACGAATTCCGCCATCATACGCGCCCGCGCGCGCGCGGCGGCCATCGACGGGATCTCGCGTTTCACCAGCGTTCGCACGTCACGACCATGGTTCTGGATGGCCGTGGCAAGGAAGCGCTCCGGCAGCCAAAACGCCGCACGCCACGACCAGCAGTGCCCCAGCGCCGCGACGGTCCACGGCGTGGTCGTGCCATCGGCGCGCCGTTCCCGATAACTCAATTCCATCGTCCCAGCCCGCAGCGATTCATCGCTCGGCGAGAAGAGCGACCAGTGCATGAAAAACACTCCTTTGCCCGCGCGCTTCAGCACGCCGTGCACTCCCGGCAGGCGAAAGACAAACAGCGCGCTGCCGAGCGCCCAAAGCGCCAGGATCCCGGTGAAGCTGATTTCGAGCACGGACATGGCGGAACGTCGGCTGGCCGATCACTGACGCAAAATCACCTCCGCTTGTCGAGCGAGTGCACGCGTCGGCGGCCGGTTTTGAGTTGGCCCATTCCCCGCGAGCAGCTTCAGCTTGGCCACACATGCCGCTGCACCCATGAGCCACTCCGGCGATCCGATCCTCACGCCCGGCGAGGATCACGAGTTTCCCCGTTCCTATGTCTCGCTCGGACGCGATGCACTCCTCGCGATGCGGCCGGACGCGGGTGCCACGTCGCTGACCAGCCTCGGGCAACTCGCGCGTCGACAAGGCGAGGAGCCGGTGCTCCCGCTCGCCGCCCTGGTATTCCATTGCAGCCGCTGCGGCTCGACGCTGTTCAGCCGGCTCTTTCAACACGCCGCCGGCACGCGCGTTTTCGCCGAACCGGAGGCCCTGCCCCGTTTCCTCCACGCGCATTCCGCCGCGCTGGTCCGCGGGGAGGGCGCGACGGAATTGCGGACGTTTATCCAGGCCTTCGGCCTGTCCCCTCGCCCGGCCGAGAAACGGCTCGTGCTCAAGCTCACCTCGCTCTCCACCGCCTATCTGCCGGTCTTTCGCGCCGCTTTCCCGGGTGTGCCGTTCATCTACCTGCTCCGTGAACCGGTCGGAGTCGTGCAATCTCTCCGTCGTCACCCTCCCGGGTTTCTGCACGACGCGGGAAGAGATTCGCTGGCCAGGCTTTTCGGGCCATCGCCCCCGTCGGTCCAAGGTCTCCCTCCGCCCGAATGGTTCGCCTGGTATGTGGCGCAAAACCAGAACCTCGCGTTCAGGCATCGCGACGAGTTTTTTCGCGTGATCGACCATCGGTGCCGGCAGGCGGCGTATCTCGAAGCCGTGACGGCGACGACCACAGAGAAACTGTCCGACGACGATCCGGATATCCAACGGACGCTTGGCGAGCATTCCAAAGGCGCCCGCCGGCCTTTCGTGCCACCCGCGGGCGCCGAACTCGATCCGTTGCGAGCTGCAGTCGAGCCCATCGCAGGCCCAGCCTATGCCCGCTGGCGTGCGAACCTGGACGTCCGGTAGGTTTTCGATCGCTGCCCGCGCTTCTTCCCCCAAAAAAAATGCCCGCAAATTGCGGGCATTTCCAAATCTGAATGGAGGCGAGCGCTCAGGAACAGCCGATCGTCAGCGGACCGTTGTCCGGGCAGGCTTCGCAGCCGAAATGGCAGAACTTCGCCTGCGCCGAGCCCAGATCGAGCGGGATCAATTGCGGGCAATCCCAAGACTCGCGGAACGAATTCGTTTCGTTGTCCGAGGTGTTGCTTTCGTTGATTTGTCCAGAGTTGCCAGGATTCATCGCAGCCGGGAAAGAACATGCG
>CAZENI010000029.1:0-32457 GCA_964513055.1 uncultured Opitutus sp. | reverse complement strand
CCCAGCGCCACCATCTTCAGCAACTGCGGCGGCGTGCCCAGGCCCATCGTGTAGCGCGGCTTGTCCGCGGGCAGGAACGGCGTCGTCGCGCCGACCTGTTTCAGCATCTCCGGCTCCGGCTCGCCCACGCTCACGCCGCCGACCGCGTAGCCGGGAAAGTCCAACGCCGCCAGCCCCTCCGCCGCCTCGCGCCGCAGGTCCTCGAACGTCGACCCCTGGGCAATCGCGAACACATGGTGACCCGCGGCGAGGAACCCGTTGTCCGTGGCGATCTGTTTGCACTGCTGCGCCCAGCGCTGGCTGCGCGCGACCGCCTTCGCCACGGCGTCGCGCTCCGCCGGCCACGGCGGGCACTCGTCCAGCACCATCGCGATGTCGCTGCCGAGATTCTGCTGGATAGTCATCACCTCGCGCGGCCCGAGGAAGAGTTTCGCGCCATCCAGGTGCGACGAAAACGCCACGCCGTCGTCGCGGATGTCGCGCAGCTTCGCCAGCGAGAAGACCTGGAAGCCGCCGCTGTCGGTGAGGATCGGCCCGTCCCAGCCCATGAAGCGGTGCAGCCCGCCCAGCTCGCGCACCAGCTCGCTGCCCGGCCGGAGGTTGAGGTGATACGTGTTGCCGAGGATGATCTGCGCCCCGATGTCGTGCAGATGCTGCGGCGTCACCGACTTCACCGTGCCCTGCGTGCCGACCGGCATGAAGATCGGCGTCTCGATCGTGCCGTGCCGGGTCTGCAGCCGGCCGCGCCGCGCGGCCGTGGCTGTATCGGTTTTCAGGAGCTGGAAGTGTTCGGGCATTCGGCGGCGGATACCTACCGGCACGCTTGACCCTGCTGTCAATCCGCGAGCTAGTATCCGCCCTCCGCGTGCTGCTCGTCATCGACAACTACGATTCGTTCACCTTCAACCTCGTCCAATACTTCGGGCAGTTGGGCGTGGAGCAGCGTGTGTTCCGGAACAACGAGATCACGCCGGCCGAAGCCGTGGCGCTCAATCCTGACCGCGTGCTGCTCTCCCCGGGCCCGTGCTCGCCGCGCGAGGCGGGCGTGACGCTCGGGATCATCAACGCCTTCGCCGGCCGGAAGCCAATCTTCGGCGTGTGCCTCGGCCATCAGTCGATCGGCCACTACTACGGCGGCCGCGTGGTGCGCGCCGGGCGGCTGATGCACGGCAAGACCTCGCCAATCCGGCACCGGGACACCGACGTGTTCAAGGGCATGCCGCAGAACTTCGCCGCGACGCGCTACCACTCGCTGCTGGTCGAGCGGGAGACGTTTCCCGCCGAGCTTGAGATCACCGCGGAGACCGCCGAGGGCGAGGTCATGGGCCTGCGCCACAAGTCGCTGCCGATCTGGGGCGTGCAATTCCACCCGGAGTCCATCGCAACCGAGGGTGGCATGAAGATTCTGCAGAACTTTTTGGCGCTGAATTAGTCTTCCCGCACCATGCGCTGCCCCAAGTGCACCTCCATCGAAGACAAGGTGATCGACTCCCGCATCAGCAAGGAGGGCTCGACCATCCGCCGCCGGCGCGAGTGCCTGGAGTGCAGCCACCGTTACAGCACGACGGAGATGCTCGTGCGCGACGGCGTCGTGGTGATCAAGCGGGATGGCCGCCGCGAGGATTTCGATCGGGAGAAACTCGTCCGCGCCGTGCGCGCCGCCTGCCACAAACGCCCCGTCGACGCCGAGCAGATCGCGATGCTGATCGAGGACGTGATGGACGCGCTCGAGGCCACCTTCGAGAAGGAGATTCCGTCCCGCGCGATCGGCGAGGGCGTGATGCAGCGGCTGCGGACGGTCGATCAGGTCGCCTACGTGCGCTTCGCCAGCGTGTATAAAGAATTCCGCGATGTCGCCGAGTTCGTCGACGAGATCAGCACGCTGGGAAAGCCCAAACCAGAAAACCGCTAATCAACGCTCATTTCCGCTAATGGTTTGGAATTAGCGTCTATCAGCGTTCATCAGCGGTTTTCTTCGTTCTCCGATGCCTCCTCGCTCCACCGACGATCTGCGCCGGCTGCACTTCATCAACGCGCTCTTCGCGCACGCGACCGGCCAGGACCTCTATCTCGCGGAGCAGATCAAGGCGGCGATCGCGTTCAGCCTGACCGAGTTCGAGGCGCAGATCGCCGAGCACCCGTGGGCGGCCAAGACCTACGACGCGATGTTCAACGCCGCCGCCGCGCAGCTCCTCGCGCGGGTCTTCGCGGGCCAGCCGCTGCATGGCTTCTACCACTGGGATGCCTCGCTCACGCTCGCCTCCGCCACTCCGCTCTTCACCCGCGCCGAGGTGATGGCCGGCCTCAAACAGCTCGCGCCCTACCGCGACTCGACGCTGCTTATCACCAACCTCCGCCCCGCCCTGATTCCACCCACCGGCCGCGCGACCGCCCGACGCCAACGCGACTACGAGGAGGCCCTCGCCTTCATCCGCCAGCTCGCCGCCGCCCGCACCGTCCGCGGGTCCAACCTGCAGTTGTTGTTTTTGTAGGATTAATTCAGAAGCCAGGAAGCCAAGAAACTGAATGGCTTGGTTCCTGGTTTCATGGCTTCTGAATTAATCCCTCCGCTCATGTCCAAGACCATCTTCCAACGCATCATCGACCGCGAGATCCCCGCGAAGATCGAACACGAGGACGAGCGCTGCATCGTCCTCCACGACATCCAGCCGCAGGCGCCCGTGCATCTTCTCCTCGTCCCGAAAAAGGCCATCCCGCGCGTCGGGGAAGCCACCGCCGCCGATGAAGCCGTCCTCGGCCACCTGCTCCTCGTCGCCGGCCAGGTCGCCAGGAAGCTCCAGCTCGCCCAGGGCTTCCGCCTCGTGATCAACCACGGGCCGCACGCCTGCGAATCCGTCCCCCACCTGCACATCCACCTGCTGGCGAAACGGCAGATGACCTGGCCCCCGGGCTGAGAAAACAGAAAATCCTCGCGACCTGCGCGGCCCCGCCCTAGACCGCGCCCCAGCTCATGCGCACGCTCCATCACGCCTCGAAGTCCTTCGCCGACGAGCTGGCGGCGTTTTGCCGCGGAGCGGTCGTCCCGAAGGAGATCGTCGATTCCGTGGCCGCGATCCTCGCGGACGTGCGCGGCCGTGGCGACGAGGCCGTGGCCTACTACGCGGCGAAATTCGACGGCGCCAAGCTTCGCGCCCGCGACTTCCGCGTCCCCGCCAACGATCTCGCCGCCGCCGCCAAGCGCCTGCCCGCCGCCGACCAGCGCGCCCTCGCCGCCGCCCGCGAGAACATCATCGCCTTCAACAAGCGCGGCCTGCCCGAGGCGTGGTCGGCCAAGAACAAGCACGGCGCCACGGTCGGCGAGAAGTTCGACCCGATCCGCCGCGTCGGCCTCTACATTCCCGGCGGCGAGGTCCCGCTCGTCTCCACCGTCCTGATGACCGTCACGCTGGCGAAGATCGCCGGCTGCCCCGAAGTCGTCGTGTTCACCCCGTCCAACTCCGACGGCAAGGTCGCCGACGGCATGCTCGCCGCGCTCCACCTGCTCGGCGTCGAGGAAGTTTACCGCGTCGGCGGCGTGCAGGCGATCGGCGCGATGGCGTATGGCACCACGACGATTCAGCCGGTCGACAAGATCTTCGGCCCGGGCAACGCCTACGTCTGCGAGGCCAAGCGCCAGGTGTTCGGCACCGTCGGCGTCGACTCCCTCCCCGGTCCGAGCGAGGTGATGGTCATCGCCGACGACACCGCCCGCGCCGGCTTCGTCGCCGCCGATCTCCTCGCCCAGGCGGAGCACGGCTCCGGTCGCGAGAAGATCTACCTGGTCGCCACCTCCGCCGCCATCATCGCCTCGGTCACGTCCGAGATGCGCACGCAGCTCCAGTTGCTTTCCCGGTCGGAAAAGATGCAGCGCGTCCTGGAAAACGGCTTCCTCGCCATCGAGGTGCAGTCGCTCGGCCAGGCCGCCACCATCGCCAACTACGTCGCCCCGGAACACCTCGAACTCATGGTCGAGGAGGCCGCCGCGAAGAAGCTGACCGCCGCCATCACCACCGCCGGCGCCATCATGATCGGCAACCACACGCCGACCGCGCTGGGCGACTTCGTGGCGGGCCCGAGTCATGTGCTGCCCACCGGGCGCGCCGGACGTTTTTTCAGCGGGCTGCGCGTGGCGGATTTCCTCCGGCGGACGAGCATCCTCCACTACGATCGCCCCAGCGTGCGCAAGGCCGAGCCGGTCGTCGCGGCGTTTGCGGCGATGGAGAAACTCGACGCGCACGGGCGCTCGGTGCGGATTCGGACGCAGTAACGCTCGACCAAGGTGGAGCGCGTTGTCCCCAACGCGCTTTCGGAACTCGCTCACGGTTTCAAACCAGCGTCTTGGGGACAAGCCGCTCCACCTCGGCCATAGCCCAGAATGCCGTTGCGAGCGCCCGCGCGCCCGGCACGCTCGCGCCACCATGCTTCGCTGCCGCCTCCTCCGCGGGCTCGCGTTTGTTTTTGTCTGCGGGCTCAGCACCGCCCCGGCCCAGCCCTCCCCGCGTCCCCTCACGCACGCCGACTTCGATGCGTGGCGCAGCATCGCCACACCGCTGCTCTCGCCCGACGGCCGCTGGCTCGCCTACTCCTTCATGCCGCAGGATGGCGACGGCGACCTGATCATCCGCGAAGTCGCCACCGGCCGCGAGCACCGCGTCCCCGTCGGCGCGCTGCCGATTCCCGTCGCCGCGCCGACCGAGGAAGGCGCCAACCCCGAGGCGCCGCCGCCCGTGCGCAACATCCGGATCGCGTTCACCAACGACCAGCGCTTCGCCGTTGCCTCGACGCATCCCTCCAAAAGCGACGTGGCCGCCGCCCGCAAGGCGAAGAAGAAACCCGAGGAGATGCCGCGCGGCGGCCTGGTCATCGTGACGCTCGCCGACGGCGCCGTCGCGCGCCTCGCCGACGTGAAGAGCTTCCAGGTGCCGGCCAAGGGCGGCGGCTGGCTCGCGTATCTGAAGGAGCCAAAGCCCGAGGATCGGAAACCCGATGCGCCCGCCGCCAATGCGGCCGGCGCCGCCGCGCCGGCCGAGCCGCCCACTCCTCCCGACGCGGACCTCGAGCCGGACGCCGACGACCAATCCGCTCCCGCCCGCGGCGGCCGCTCCGGCACCGCGAACGCCGCCGGAGCCGCGACGGGTTCCGCCGAGCGCACGTTTGGCACCGACCTGGTGCTGCGCGAGCTCGCCACCGCGGTCGAGCGGACGTTTCCGTCGGTCAGCGACTACGCGCTCGCCCGCGACGGTCGCACGCTGCTCTACGCCGTCTCCGCCCGCGCCCAGGAGACGAACGGCGTTTACCGCGTCACACCCGGCGACGCCGCCGAACCCGCCAGCCTGTTGTCGGGCCGCGGCCGATACAGCCGGCTCACCTGGGATCGCGAGCAGACGCAGGCCGTCTTCGCCAGCGATCGCGACAGCGTGGCCGCCCGCCCCGCATCAAACTCGACCAAGTCCGGCGCTTCGCCCGCAAACACACGCTACAAACTCTACCGCTGGGAGCGCGGCACGCCCGGCGCCGTCGCGATCGTGTCCGCCGAGACGAAAGGGCTACCGAAGGAATTCGTCGTGAGCACCTCGGCTCCGGCGTCGTTCTCCCGCGACGGCAAGAAACTCTACGTCCCCGTCGCACCCGCTCCGAAAACGCGCGCGCCGGCGACCGCCGTGCCCGACGAGGAGAAGGTTACCGCCGATCTCTGGCACTGGCGCGACGGCCAGGTGCAGCCGATGCAGAAAGCCCGCGCCAGCCAGGAGCGCAACCGCTCGTATCGCGGCCGCCTCGACCTCGCCTCGCTCACTTACACGCAGCTCGCCGATCCGGCGCTCGCCACGGTCACGTTGAGCGACGACGGCACGCGCGCCCTCGGCCAGGACGACCGCGCGTATCGGCACCTCGTCGACTACGACGGGCGGTTCACCGATGTCTACGTCGTCGACGCCGCCACCGGCACGCGCCGCCTGGCACTCCAGAAGGTGCGCCAGGAATCGAACGCGGGCCACCTCTGGTCACCCGACGGCAAATGGGCCGCCTACTATCAGGACCGGCAGTGGTGGATCCTCGACACCGCCACCGGCGCGCCGCGCTCGCTCACGGCCGGAGTCCGCACCGCGTTTCACAACGAGCAGAACGATCGCCCGCAGCCACCCGGCGCCTACGGTGCCGCCGGCTGGACGCGGGACAGCCAGTCGTTTCTCGCCTACGATCGCTACGATGTTTGGCAACTCTTCACCGACGCGCGCGCCGCGAAAAATCTCACCGCCGGCCACGGTCGCGCGCAGCAGATCGCGCTGCGCGTGCAGCGCATCGAGCCGGTCGACGAGGACGACGACGAGCGTGGCCTCGATCCCGCCCGGCCTCTCGTGCTGCGCGGCGAGAGCGAGGAGACGCGCGCCAGCGGCTTCTTCCGCACGACCTTCACCGGCACCGCGGCCCCGGAACGGCTCCTGTGGGGCGATCGCAACTACCGCTACGCCGGCCGCGCCCGCGACGCCGACGCGCTCCTCGTGACCGCCTCGCGCTTCGACGAATATCCCGACGTGCACGTGACCGACGCGTCGTTCGCCGCGCCGAAGAAGGCGACCGATGGCGGCGCGCAGCTCGCGGCCTACACCTGGGGCCGCGCCGAACTCGTGCGCTTCCGCAGCGCCGGCGGGGTGCCGCTGCAGGCCGCGCTCGTGAAGCCGGCGAACTTCGACCCGGCCCGGAAGTATCCGCTAATCGTCTACATCTACGAGCGGCTCTCGCAGAACGTGCACAACTTCGTGAACCCCGCGCCCGGCACGAGCATCAACGTCTCGTTCTACGTCAGCAACGGCTACTGCGTGCTCATGCCCGACATCGTCTACGAGGCCGGCCAGCCCGGCCCGAGCGCGCTGCGCTGCGTCCTCCCCGCGCTCGATGCCGTCGTGCAACAGGGCTGGATCGACGAGCGGGCCGTCGGCATTCAGGGCCACTCCTGGGGCGGCTACCAGATCGCCTACATGCTCACGCAGACGGACCGCTTCCGCGCCGCCGAGGCCGGCGCGCCCGTCGGCAACATGACGAGCGCGTATTCCGGCATCCGCTGGGGCAGCGGCCTCCCGCGGCAGTTTCAATACGAGACCGGCCAGAGCCGCATCGGCCAGCCGCTGCAGCGCGCCCTCCAGACCTATCTCGACAACTCGCCGATCTTCCACATCGAGCGCGTGAAGACGCCCCTGCTCATCCTCAGCAACGACCAGGACGACGCCGTGCCGTGGTATCAGGGCATCGAACTCTTCCTCGCCCTGCGCCGTCACGGCAAGCCGGCGTGGCTTTTCAACTACAACGGCGAGCTGCACGGCCTGCGCCGCCGGCCGAACCAGAAGGACTGGGCGAAACGCATGCACCAGTTCTTCGATCATCATCTGAAGGGCACCCCCGCGCCGAAGTGGCTCGAGGAGGGCATCCCGTTTCTCGAGCGCGAGGAGGAGAAATCGCGCTTCAACGCCCCGCCAAAAAGCGCAGCCGCCCGCGAGCCCGCCGCCGCCGCGTCGGCACCGTAGCTCCCGCGGGTTTATCCACGCGACTGTGCCCTGTAGGAGCGGCTTTACGCCGCGATTGATTTCGCCCTGAGTGACCGGTCGCGGGATAAACCCGCACCTCCTGCACGCATGTCCCTCTCCTCCCTCGCGCTCCCGCACATCGCGAAGCTCCACGCCTACACGCCGGGCCTGCAGCCGACGGAGCCGGGCTGGGTGAAGCTCAACACCAACGAGTGCCCCTACCCGCCCAGCCCGCGCGTCGCCGAGGCGCTCGCGCGCGAGATCGGCACGGGCCCCGAGGCCGGCGCGTCGCTCCGCCTGTATCCCAATCCCACGAGCGCGCCGCTCCGCGCCGCCGTCGCCCGGCTCCACGCGCGGGAGTTTTCCGGCCTGACCGCCGCCGGCGTCTGCATCGGCAACGGCTCCGACGACATCCTCAACCTCCTCATCCGCGCCTTCGTCACGCAGCAGGCCGCCGCCGGCTTCACGCTGCCGAGCTACTCGCTCTACCCCGTGCTCGTGGAAATCCAGGACGGCGGCACCCGTGTGATCGAGTTCGACCGCTCGATGCGGCTGCCGGTGGAGCGCATCGCCGCCTCGACCGCGCGCGCGTTTTTTCTCACCTCGCCGAACGCGCCGACCGGCGTCGCGTTTTCGAACGCCGACCTCGAGCGCGTCCTCGCGACCTACCGCGGCCTCCTCGTCGTCGACGAAGCCTACGCGCCCTTTGCGACCGAAAACGCGATTCCGCTCCTCGCGCGGCATCCGAATCTCGTCATCGTCCGCACGCTGTCGAAGGCCCACGCCCTCGCTGGCATCCGCGTCGGCTACGCGCTCGCGCATCCCGAGATCATCGGGCTGCTCGACCGCGTGCGCGACAGCTACAACGTCAACCGCCTCTCCCAAGCGGCCGCCGTCGCCGCGCTTGGTGACACCGCCTACTACGACGGCATCATCGCGCGGGTGAAGGCGACGCGCGACCGATGCGTCGCCGACTTCACCGCGCGCCGTGGCTGGTTCACGTATCCATCGCAGTCGAACTTCATCTTCACCGAACCGAGAAACGCGCGCGGCGAGACCGGCCCGGCCGTCTCCAAGTCGGCCTACGATTTCCTCTTCGCCCGCAAGGTCCTCGTGCGGCACTTTCCGAGCCACGCCTTGACCGCGCCATTCCTGCGCCTCAGCGTCGGCACGGACGCCGAAATGGGCGTCCTCAGCGAAACCCTCGACGCATGGCAAAAGGCTCCAGCTCCTCCCGCGTGACGACCGCCCCCCGCGGCCGCACCGCGACCGTTCAGCGCAAAACCGCCGAGACCGACATCGCGCTGACCCTCGCGATCGACGGTCGCGGCCAGTCGCAGATCGACACCGGCGTGCCGTTCTTCGACCACATGCTGACCTTGTTCGCGAAGCACGGCCTCTTCGATCTGACCGTGAAGGCGAAGGGCGATGTCGAGGTGGACTATCACCACACCGTCGAGGACGTCGGCCTCGTGCTCGGCCAGGCGTTCAAGGAAGCACTGGGCGACAAGCTCGGGATCAAGCGCTACGGCTTCTTCATCCTGCCGATGGATGAGTCTTTGGCGCGCATCGTCGTCGATGTCGGCGGGCGCCCGCACCTGGTTTACGAGGCCAACGCGCCGACGATGTTCGTGCGCGATTTCAACATCGTGCTCGTGAAGGAATTCTGCCGCGCCTTCAGCAACGCCCTCGGGGCCAACCTGCACGTGCAGCTCGTCTACGGCGAGGAGCCGCACCATGTGGCCGAGGCGATCTTCAAGTGCCTCGCCCGCGCGCTCGACGTGGCGACGCAGATCGAGCCGCGCGCGGCGGATCAATTGCCGAGCACGAAGGGGAAAATCTAGCCGCGGCCTTGCGAGCGCCGCGCCGTCGCCTAGCCTTCCCGTCACCATGGACTCCCTCACCATCGAGCTGCCCTCGCAGAGCGACCAGACGGACTTCAACCTGCGGCGCTGGGCCGAGCTCGTGGCCGATCCGAAATGGATCAAGGTCGAAGGCCGGGTGGAAACAGACCGGCACGGTCATGTCCTTATGAGCCCCCCGCCCGCCGCCAGCCACGGACGGTATCAGTCACGCATCACGATCCTGCTCGACCGCCTGATGTCCAACGGTGAGGCCCTGACAGAATGCCCGATCTCGACCGCGGATGGCGTGCGCGCCGCCGATGTCGCTTGGGCTTCGCGCGCCCTGCTCGACGAGCTCGGTGGTCGTATCTGTTTCCCCCGCGCACCCGAAATCTGCGTCGAAGTCCTCTCGCCCGATAACACGGTGGCCGAGATGCGCGAGAAGGCCGCGCTGTATTTCGACGCCGGAGCCCGCGAGGTCTGGCACTGCTCGCAAGCGGGTCAGATGAGTTTCTTTCTTGCCCCTGACTCCTCCCCCGTCGCCGCCTCGCGTCTCTGCCCGGAATTTCCCGCGCAGGTGAAACTCCGCTGACGGCCGGCATGATCGCCGTCATCGACACCGGAATCTGCAACCTCCGCAGCGTCACCAAGGCGCTCGAGGCTGTCGGCGCGTCGATTCGCGTCGTGCATACTCCGGAGGAAATCGCGGGACTGAACGCCCGCGGCCTCGTGCTCCCGGGCGTCGGCGCGCTGCGCGACTGCGTGGCCTCGCTGCGCGCGTCGAAACTCGACGCGACCGTCCGCGAGTGGATCGCGGCGGACAAGCCCTTCCTCGGCGTGTGCCTCGGCATGCAGGCGCTGTTCGAGCACTCCGAGGAGGGCAACATCAGCGGCCTCGGCGTGTTCCCGGGCAACGTCGTGCGCTTCCAGCGTCCGCGCGAATTCAAGATCCCACACATGGGCTGGAACACCGTGCGCTTCACGCAGCCCGCCTCGCCCCTCGCCGCCGGCCTCGCGAACGACGGTGAGGCCTTCTACTTCGTGCACAGCTTCCACTGCGTGCCGCAGGACCACTCGCTGGTCCTGGCGGAGTGCGATTACGGCGGCGCGTTCTGCGCGGCCATCGGTCGTGGCCGGGTGTTCGCGACGCAGTTCCACCCCGAAAAGAGCCAGGCGAAGGGGCTGCAGATTTATCGAAATTTCGCCGCGACTGCGGCCGCGTGAGGGCCGCCCCCCGGCCGCGCCGGCGGGAACGGGCATTAGCGACGGGTTTCTGGCGACGCCATCGGCTAATTTTCCGGCGCAACCTTCGCCCGGTCCCAAACTTTCCTTTGCCAGCGGCGCGGAATTAGCTTCGCTCGTCGTAATATGGCCAAGACTGCGTCGCTGAAGCTGGACGACAAAGAATACCCCCTGCCGGTCATGGAAGGCACGGAAGGGGAAAAAGCGATCGATACGCGCCAATTGCGCGCCACGACCGGCCACATCGCCTACGACCAGGGCTACGGCAACACGGGCTCCTGCGAGAGCGAGATCACCTTCCTCGACGGCGACAACGGCATCCTGCGCCACCGGGGCTACCCGATCGAGCAGCTCGCGCAGCACAGCGACTTCGTCGAGACCGCCTACCTCGTCATCTACGGCGAGCTGCCCAATCAGCAGCAACGGAAGGATTTTGGCCTGCTCCTGCGCAAGAACGCCGTCGTCGAGACGCAGATGCAGAAAATCCTCGAGGGCTTCCCCACGAGCGCCTCGCCGATGGCCATGTTCTCCGCGCTCGTCAGCGCGCTGCCCGCCTACCACGCCGATCTGGCCACGAACAATTTCGAGAAGGACCTGCGCAACTTCGACCTCGCGGCCGCCATCGCCATCTCGAAGATCCGCACCTTCGTGGCGATGATCTACCGCTACCAGAAGGGCCTGCCGTTCATGTTCCCGAAGCAGGAACTCCCGTTCTGCGACAATTTCCTGCACATGATGTTTTCCGAGCCGTATCGGGACTACGTCGCGATGCCGGAGGTCTCCAGCGCGCTCAATCTCGTGCTGCTGCTGCACGCCGACCACGAACAGAACTGCTCCACCTCGACCGTCCGCATGGTCGGCTCGAGCGCGTCCAATCTCTTCACCTCGATTTCCGCAGGCGTTTGCGCGCTCGCCGGCCCGCTGCACGGCGGCGCCAACGTCGCCGTCATGCACATGCTGCAGTCGATTCACGACGAGGGCGATGACGGCACGCGCTTCATCGCCGCGGCGAAATCCGGCTCGAAGAGCAACCGCCTGATGGGCTTCGGCCATGCGGTGTATCGCAACTTCGATCCGCGCGCCAAGATCATCGGCGACGCCTGCGATGTCGTGCTGAACAAGCTCGGGATCGACGATCCCCTGCTCAGCATCGCGAAGAATCTCGAGCAGGCCGCGCTCAAGGACGACTACTTTGTGTCGCGCAAGCTCTACCCGAACGTCGATTTCTACTCGGGCATCATCATGCGCGCGCTCGGCATCCCGATGAACATGTTCACGACGATGTTCGCCATCGGCCGCGCCCCTGGCTACATCGCCAACTGGCGCGAGGTCGCTTCGAACCCGAAGGGCCGCATCTATCGTCCGCGGCAGATTTACGTCGGCGCGACCAAGCGCGACTACGTGACGATGGCGAAGCGCGGCCAAAGCAGCTGACGCGGCCGCAGTCGGCCCCGACTCGTCGGGGCCTGCGCCACGTTGGTCGAACCGGGACGCATCCGGGCTAGGAAGACGCCGCACCCGCGACGCCGGGAGTTTCCCGTCGGCCCACCGCGCAACTTCGTGGGCATGGCTGGGTCCAACGCGCCATGAAGATCCGTTCCTCTCTCGCGCTCGCCGCGGGCGCCGCGCTCCTCCTGTTCGCGGGCTGCAACTCGTTCAACGCACGCGCCCGCCAGATGTCGGCCGTCTACGACCAACTGCCCGCCAGCGAACAGGAGCGGCTCCAGCGCGGCGCCATCAACGTCGGCGACACCCCCGAAATGGTCTACATCGCCTTGGGCAACCCGGATGAGCGCCGCGACACCCTGAACGCCGACGGCACCCGCACCACCTGGGTCTACAAGACCTACTGGCAGCAATACGAGGGCACCGCGTGGCTCGGTTACCGCCGCGTCATCGTGCCCGCCCGCAACGGCCGCGGCTACGTGATCTTCCACGAGCCCGTCACGCAGGACGTCTACCGCACCCACGTCGACGACGTGATCCGCGTCTCGTTCGCAAACAACCTCGTCAATCAGGTCGAGCAGACGCGCCGTTGACGCCTCGCCGCGACGCCGGGCGCGCTACGGCTTGACGGCGGCCTTGTCCTTCGCCCCGCCACGGAAGATCTCGTCGAGCTCCAGCCCCGTGATCCGCGTGAGCCCGCTCATCAGTTTCCAGAACACGAACATCGTGACGACCATCGTCGGGAGCACGATGACCGGCCAGCTCAGCCCGGTCATCTTGCCGAGTTCGGCGTTGAACTCGGGCGTGCCGGCCGGGCTCTTCAACAGGTAGCGCGCGAGGCCGAAATTCAGCACCGCGCTGAGGAGAAAGGAAAACGCCATGCCGTAGCTCGCGCGCGCCAGCAGGCGATCCAGTTCGCCGCGCTGCCCGCGCTCGGCGAGGACGGCGTCCACGCGGGCGGTGTCGATCACCTGATCGTTCCACAGCATCTCGCGCACGAGCGGGCGCTTCGTGCGCATCGAGATCAGCACCGCCGCGCCGAAGATCGAGGGCACCGCCGCCTCCTTGATCGCAAACGCCATCGGCCCCGCCTTCACCTGGTTGAGCCCGCCCGTCAGCAGCACGCTCACGATGCCGATGATGGAAAACAGATTCGTCTTCTTCCGTTGGACGAGATCGTAGATGCCGTAGCCCAGCGGAAAAATCAGCGCCACCACCATCCCCCACTGCGGGCCGAGCCGGTTCTCGCCGCTCAGCTTCATCAGCACGAACGTCGGGATCGCCAGGTTGCAGGCGAGGTTCAGGAGCAGGTTTTCTTTCTTGGGCGCGGCCGGTGACACCCGGGCAAACAAGGGGGAAACCGGGATGGCAGGAAGAGGAAAATGGCCGCCGCCCGCCCGAATCCTCGCGCGCGCCAGCCCTCCAGCAGAAACCCTTCCGCCGGCCGCACCGCTCAACCCGGGCAGATGAACGGGTAGTTGGCGTTGTCGATCAGCGGCTTGATGCCGAAGAAGTCGTTCAGGACCGACTCGGCCGTGCAATACGCGCCCTCCACCCATGCCTGATCGTTCGAATAGGCTTCGCCGACGATGAAGATCGGCGCGTCCATGCCCTCGACCAACTGGGACGGCTTGCGGATCTTGCGCTGCACGTCGCCGATGTCGAAGTGCGCGGCGTAGGCGTGGTAGCCGGCGTTGAACGGCGGCAGCGACCAGTCCATGTAGCGCGTCTCGAGCGGCTCCGGCACGGCGGTGTAGTCCGCCTGCGGCCCGAAGTGCAGCGTGGCCAGTTGCTGGCGCAGCATCTTGATCATGATCGCCGGCGCCTTCCGCGGGCCGGCGAGCGGCTGGAGATTCTCCGCCTCCGGGATCTTCTCCACCGCGTCCGGCCCCAGTTCCAGCTCCTTCCAGAAATCCGTATACATCTCGTCGTCGTAGCTCGCGAGGATGCCGTAGATCTTGTCGCCGCTTTGATCGGCGGCGTTGTTGCCGAAATACACCACCTGGCGAATCGGCATGTCGGTCACGCTCGGCCCGATCGTATTGCGCGTCGCGGCGGCCAGCAGCAGCTCCTCCTGCGGGAGCGTCAGCCGCGTCTGGAGTTTCGTCTCCACCGCCTGCACCAGCGCGGCGGCCGAGTCGAAGGGCTGCTCGACGATGTCCTTGTCCTTGCCGAGGGCCGCCACGTATTTCCTGGGAAAGCCCTTCGCGGCCAGCGCGAGCAGCACCTTCGCGGTCACCTCGAAGCCCGTCAGCTTCGGCGGATACGTCGGCGGGTTCTTCGCGTCGGCCGCCCACCACGGCTCCTTGAAGAACATGCCGACCTTATACGACGGCTGGAGGACGGCCGACTCCAGGTAGAGCCGGACCTTCCGGTGATTGAGCACGTCGCGCCCACGGTGCGCCTCGTAACGCGTCGCCTGCGCGACGAGTTCGATCGCCTGGCGCGGCATCGCGAGCCACGCCGCCTGCGTGGTGCGCTCTGTCGCTTTGCGATCGGGATGCTCGCGGGTCGCGGTCGCGTAGTGGATCACGCCGTCGATCTCGAGAATCGAGTGCAGGCGCGTGTCCGGATGATACTGGAACTGCACGCCCTTCTTCTTCGCGAGCTTCACGACGGCGTCGAAGAGCGCGTTGAACATGCTCGAATACCCCGTCGTCAGCGTCTTGTATTCCGTGCCCGGCGTGAACTCGTCGTTGGCCTCGATGGCGACGGCCGCGTTCCAGTTGATCACGTTCGAGGAGTAGCCGTTGCCGTCGGCGGTGTAGCCGAAGCCCTCCGACCCGAGCTGATCATACATCAGGTTCCAGTAGCCGATGTCCTTGAAGTAATCGCCCTTCTTGAACACCGAGCTCGCCGGCAGATCCACCGCGATGCGGCCGTTCTGATAAAACGCGCACCACTCGGCCCGCGTCTTCGGCAGCGACTCCGGCGGCCCCGCGAGGCTCTCGATCGCGTTGAAGCCGTTGTCGGGCGGCACCGTCGCCCCGTAGTTGTTGGCGTCGTAGGGCGCCGGGTTGCTCGAGGAAATGTCGTTCAGATACAGGTTCTTCGCCCGCAGGCAGAACAGGGGATTCGTCGACTCGTTGAACGGCACCGAGTGCTTGTCCAGTCCCAGCGCCGCGATGACCGTCGTCACGAGCCGGTGCCCGCCGCCGTCCGCCGAGCCGTCCCAGTCGGAATAGCGCATGCCGCCGAGTTCGAGGTAGGACTTCTTCTTGTCGTTCTCGTAGTGCCAGGTGCAGACGCGGGCGCCGGCCGCGCGGCTCCCGGGATGCTCCGCCGAGAAATCGTATTTGCCCCAGTCGTAGAGTTCCAGGACGTCGCCCTTCGCCAGCAGCTTCGCGCGGTCACTGGCGTGGAGGGGAACGCCGTTCAGCAGCCGCCAGGCGGTGTAGAGCCCGGCCGCGCCGGCTCCGAAGATTGAATACGTTTTGTGGTTCATGGGAAATGCAGTTCGAACGTGCGTGGGCGGGCTCACTCGATGCCGAGCCGATACATCTGCCGCGGCAGGTCCTTCGCCGGGATCACGACTTCCACGAGCGAGGGCTGGCCGGTCACGGTCTTCAGCTCCTTCAGCACCGCCTGCAGCTCCGCGATCGTCGTGACGCGATAGCCGCGCGCGCCGAACGATCGCGCGAGCGCGAGGTAATCCCACTTCGGGAGCAGATCGAAGGTGTCGAATTTGTGCTCCGGCCCGGCCTCGAACGCCGTGATGTCGACGTAGACCTGTTCGATCGCGTAGACGGCGTTGCTCATCACGAAGATGACCGCGTTGAGCTGGTTGCGCGCGAGCGTCGACAGCGACTGGCACACCATCATGAACCCGCCGTCGCCCGCGACCGTCCACGCGCGCTTGCCGCTGCCGAGCTGCGCGCCGCAAGCGGTGCCGGTCTCGAAGCCGATGCACTGCCACGCCGCCGAGCTGATGAAGCTGCCCCGCGAGAGGCCGCTGGCGTTCGTCGCGACGTAGAGCGCGGAGCTCACGCCGAAGGTCATTACGATCTGCTCGAGGAGCCGGTTTTCCTGCAGGAACTTCATCGAGTGCTGGAAAAAGCGGTTGTAAGTGATGACGTCCGGCTGGTCGTTCCACTTCGGATCGGAGTTCGCCACCCACGGCTCCGGCCACTTCGGCGGCGGCGGCGCGACGGTCGTTTGCGGATAACCGGGCGTCGCCCGGAAGCGTTTCAGCAGCGCCTCCATGAAGTCCTTCATGGTCACGCCCGCATAGGTGAAGTAGCCCGCGCGCGTCTCCTCCGCCGTCGAGAGCACCATCGCCGCATACTTGTTCTCGATGAACCAGAGGTAGTCGTCGGTGATGATGGTGCCGAGCGTCAGCACGCAGTCCGCCTGCTGCACGATCGTGCGCACGGCGTCGATCGACGCGGCGTCGGAATAGGTGCCGATGAACTTGCCGCCCTTTTCGTCCAGCACGGTCTTCCCCAGGCTGGTCGTCGTGTAGAGGAAGCCGCTGGCGTCGATCAGTTCTTGCAGGAGATCCGACAAACCGAAGCGCAACACCTGCACGCCCGCGAAGATCAGCGGATGCTTCGCCGCCGTGATCTGCGTCCACGCCGTCTCCACCGCATTGGCGAGCGCGGCCGGATTGCTTTTCAACTCGAGGGGCCGCAGGCGCGACTTCGGCGGCCGCGGGCAGGGCTCGCCCCAGACTTCCTTGTAGCACGCGATGTAAACCGGTCGCCGGTGCGTGAGCGCCGCGACGAGCAGCGCGTCGATCTTCTCGGGTGCGCCAGCCGAGGTGCTCAGCGTCTCGGCCGCCTCCGTCACGTGACGGAACACCTCCTCGTCGGCCTGCAGGTTGCCCGTCGAGTGATGGAAGAGGACATTATACATCTTCGTGATCTGCCGCGCATCCGCGCCCGGCGTGGCGCTGATCACGACGACCGGACTGCGTTCGACATACGCGCCCGCGATCGCGTTGAGCGCGCTGAACGTGCTCACGCCGTATTGCAGCGAGACCGCGCCGAGGCCGCGCGTGCGCCCGTAGGCGTCGGCCGCATACGCGGCGTCGAGCTCGTTGACCGCGCCGATGGCCGTCACGCCATCGAACGACTCCAGCGCCTGCGTGAAGTGCTTCACGTAGTCGCCGGGAATTTGAAACACCTCGGTGACGTTGAGCTGCTTCAGTCGCGTCAGCAGGTAATCGGCCACGGTGAACGGGCTCGGCGGAGTCGGAGTCGGCGTAGGAATCGGGCGAACAGCTTTCATGGGCGGGTGGGATCGAGGCGGGCGGTGGGAATGCCTCCGCCGCCGGATCGGGTCGCCGCGCGGTCGGCGGGCGGTGGGTCGAGACAGGCCACGGAAGGACCGCGTCCCCCGGGGGAACGGGAGCGCGGCTGGGACCAGCAGGCGCGAAATGCGATCGGCACACAATCGGGCCGACTACCGGAATTCCGGTAGTGCCCGGTTTTTCCTCGTTTCCCCCTCGCCACCTTCTCTTCATGGTCGGCACCTCATGATCCTTCTCGGCGTCAACATCGACCACTGCGCCACGCTGCGGCAGGCGCGCTATCGCGAGGCCGGCGTGACCACCGGGGGCGCCGTCGAGCCCGATCCCGTGACGTTTGCCCTGCTCGCGGAGCGGGCCGGCGCCGACGGCATCACCGCCCACCTGCGCGAGGATCGCCGCCACATCCAGGAGCGCGACGTGTGGCGGCTGCGCGAGAGCATCGGCACGCGCCTCAACCTCGAGATGGCCTGCACGCCGGAGATGACGGCATTCGCACTCAAGCTGAAACCGGATTTCGTCTGCCTCGTGCCGGAGAACCGCCAGGAAGTCACGACCGAGGGCGGCCTCGATGTCCGCGGCAACCGCCAGCGCGTCGGCGCGTGCGTCGACGCCATGAACGCCGCCGGTATCAAGACGAGCCTCTTCATCGATCCCGACGAGCCCCAGATCGAGACCAGCGCGCAGTTGCGCGCCCCTTATGTCGAGCTGCACACCGGTGCCTACGCCCACGCCTGTTTCACGCCGCGCCGCGCCGCCGAATTCGAACGTCTGCGGCTTGGCGCCACGCGCGCCCACGAGCTCCGCCTCATCGTCAACGCCGGCCATGGCATCAACTACGTGAACATCGCCGAGGTCCGCACCCTGCCGCACCTCCACGAACTCAACATCGGCCACAGCATCGTGAGCCGCGCCGTCTTCACCGGCGTCGACGAAGCCGTGCGCGAGATGAAGGCGCGGATGAACGGCTGAGTCCCGCGCACGGAACTCCCGGGGTATCCGGAAGGAATTTCCTCCTAACTTTTGCCGCGCTCTTCCGTGTATTCCGTGGGCCCATTCCGATGGACATCCAACTCCCTCCCGGCGGCATCCTGATCGGCCTCGGCACCGACATCATCGAGGTCGAGCGCGTCCGCGGCGTGCTCGAGCGCCAGGGCGAGCGCTTCCTCGCGCGCGTCTTCACCGACGAGGAGCGCGCCTACTGCTCCGGGATGAAGCATCCGCACAAGCACTACGCCGCGCGCTTCGCCGCCAAGGAGGCCGTCTCGAAGTGTTTCTCCACCGGCATCGGCGCCGAGCTCGGCTGGCGCTCCGTCTCCATCTACCATGGCGCGCGCCACCAGCCGCTGGTCCGGCTCGACGACAAGGGCGAGGCCCTGCTGCGCCACGTGGGCGCGACCCACGTGCACGTGAGCCTCTCTCACACCGAAACCGTCGCGATGGCCGTCGCCGCCCTCGTGCGCGCCTGAGGCCGCAGGCCACCGCCCATGGACGCCGACGACACCCCGCGCGCCAAGGAGTATCCGCTCCCCAAGGGCCGGCTCTCCAAGACGCCGTCGTGGATCATGCTCGGCTTCGTGCTCGGCGCGCTCTTCGTGCTCGCCCTGCCCCCGTTGCGGAAAAAAGCCGCGCCGCCGCCCGAGACCCTGCGCCTCGAAATCACCCAGCCGCGCCCGCCGCCGGCGCCGAAGCCTCTCTCCGAGATCGAGGCCGTCTTCGCCGTCTGGGGCAAACACGCCACCTGGTCCGACGACCTCACCGAGGTCGCGCTCTGGAACAGCCAGGAGCGCGCCTTCACGCATTTCTACGAGGTGCGGCGCATCGATGACGTCTGCTACTTCCGCACGATCCCGGCCCTGACCCGCCGGCTCGTGACGCACGGCAAGCCTCTCCCCGAGTCGCCGCTGCAGTTCACGGAGACCGAGGAACAATATCGCGAATGGCTGGAACACGGCCGCGTCGAGCGCCGCGTCGAACAGCCCGCGCGGCCGCCGTCCGCCCCGGCGATTCCGCCCGTGCGCGCCCCCGCTCCGGCCGTGACGTCAGCGAAGAACCTGCCTCCCATCGATCTTGCGCAGCCCACCTTTCCGGCGGAGCCGGCCAGCCCAAAGCCCTGAACGCCCGCCATGCTCGCCGGCAGCCACCCCATCCTGAGTTGCGCCGCAGCCGGCGCTTTGGAAGCGACCCGCTTCGGCGGCGACGAAGCGAAAGAATGGCCGGCCATGCAGCAGGCCGGGCGCGCCGTCGCCACCGCGGTGCGGCGCGACTTCGCGGAGATCGGCGGCTTTCCGGCCGCAGGCCGCATCCTCGTCCTCGTCGGCAAGGGCCACAACGGCGGCGACGCGCTCCTCGCCACGCGCGCGCTCCTCACCGCGTTCCCCGCGGCGTCGGCCGACGTCCTCTTCGTGTTCGGGGAACGCACGCTGCGCCCGCTCGCGGCGCGTGCCTGGCGGGAGCTCAGCGGCTCCGTCGCCACATCGCCGCAAGTCCGCACCCTGCCGCGGTCGTCCGCGCCCCCGCCCGGCGCCTCGTATGATCTCTGCCTCGACGGCGTATTCGGTTTTCAATTTCGACCGCCCGCCGACGCCCGTGTCACGGATCTCCTCGCCCGCGTGAACGCGCTCCCGATCCGCCTGCGGGCCGCCGTCGACCTGCCGAGCGCCGGGCTGTTCCGCGCCGATTTCACCTACGCGACCGGGTGCGTGAAGGCGCCGGTCGTCGCCGCACCCGAAGCCGGCCGCGTGCGTTATCTCGATCTCGGCTTCTTCCGCGGCGACGAGCCCGGCGACGCGCGCGTGCTCACGGCCTCGCTCCTCGCGCCGCTCGCGGCCCTGCGCCCGCCTCACTCCGACAAGCGCACCTATGGCCACGTCTTCGTTGTCGGTGGCTCGCGCAGTTACCCGGGCGCGGTGCTGATGACCGTGCTCGCGGCGCTCCGTAGCGGCGCGGGCCTGGTCACCGCGTTCGTGCCGGAGTCGGTCGCCCCCGCGTTCGCCGCGCACGCGCCAGAGGCGATGTGGGTCGGCTGCCCGGAAACGCCGTCCGGCGGACTCGCGCTCGAGGGCGAACACCTCGTGCGCGAACGCCTCGCCCGCGCCACCGCGCTCGTGCTCGGTCCCGGGCTCGGCCGCGAACCCGAGACCCTCGCGCTCGCGCAGAGCCTGGCGTCGCATTCGTCCGTTCCCCTCGTCATCGACGCCGATGCGCTGCAGCCGGAGATTGTCGGCGCCGGCCAGGCGGCGCGCATCCTGACGCCGCACGCCGGGGAGTTCGCCCGCATCGCTGGCGGGCGTTCTCTGGAGGATTTCCCAGCCTCCCGCCGCGTCACGACCCTCCTCAAGGGCCCCGTCACCCGCATCGCCCACGACCGCACGCTCTACCATTCGTTCTTCGGCGGTCCCGTGCTCGCCCGCGGCGGCAGCGGCGATCTGCTCGCCGGTCTGATCGGCGGCCTGCTCGCACAGACGCCCGCCGACCCGCTCCTCGCCGCCGCGCGCGGCGTCGTGTGGCACGGCCTCGCGGCCGACGGCCTCGCCCGCGCGCGCGGCCAGGTCGCCGTCACCGTCACCCAACTGCTCGACTTTCTGCCGGCGGCGCTGCGAGAGTCGCCGCATGAGCAGTGATCTGACCGAACGGCAGGCGTTCCTCGTTCTGAACGCGCTGCCGAACATCGGCCCGATCACCCTCAACCGGCTGCTCGAGGAACTCGGCGGCGATCCGCGCGCAGTCTTCACCGCCGGCCGGCGCCGGCTCGAGTCGGTGAAGGGCGTGGGCCCCGTCATCTCCGAGACCATCGAGTCCTGGCGCAGCCACCTCGACCTCGCGCGCGAGGAGGACCGCATGGCGAAGAGCGGGGCCGATTTCATCACGACGCGCGACGCCGGCTATCCGCGGCTGCTGAAGGAAATCCACGACCCGCCGATCGGGCTGTATCGCAAAGGCGGCTACGATTTTTCCCACCCGTGCGTCGCCATCGTCGGCTCGCGCCGCACCACGCTCTACGGACAGGCGATCGCGAAGCGCTTCGGCGCCGAGCTCGCGCGCCTCGGCTTCTGCGTCGTCAGCGGGCTCGCCCGCGGCATCGACACCGCCGCGCACGACGGCGCGTTGTCGGTCGCCGGCCGGACCGCCGCCGTCCTCGGCACCGGCGTCGATCTCATCTACCCGCCGGAAAACCTCGCGCTCTTCCGCCGTATCGAGACCGAGGGCGGCGCGATCCTCTCCGAATTCCCCTTCGGCCGCCGCGCCGACCGGCAGTCGTTCGCGATGCGCAACCGCATCGTCGCGGGCATGTGCGACGCCACCATCGTGGTCGAAAGTGATGTCGATGGCGGCGCGATGATCACCGCGCGCTTCGCCGGCGAGCACGGCCGGCTGATCTTCGCCGTGCCCGGCCGGATCGATCAGAACACGAGCGCGGGCTGCCACCAGTTGATCCGCGACGGCGCCACGCTCATGACGAGCGTCGACGACCTGCTCAACGAGCTCAACTACCTCGACGGCCTCCGCCCGCAGCCCATCGGCGAGAAGCCCGCGGAGGCCGCCGCCGGGCGCCCCGCGAATCTCACCACCGACGAGGCCACGGTCTTCGCCTGCTTCCGCGGCGGATCGATTCTCTCCCCCGACGCACTCGCGGCTCAGACCGGCCTGCCCGCGGCGACGTTGTCCGCCACGCTCATGATGCTCGAGCTGAAGCGCCTCGTCGCGAAACGCGCCGACGGTGCCTTCGAGGCGCGGGCGTAGTCCGCCGCCGTCCCTGCACGCCACCGCCAAGGCCCGCTTCCACCCGGCGGCCCATCCACCCCGGTGTTGCCACCTGCCCCGCGGGCTCGAAGCGTTCCCGCCATGCGCATCGCCCTCCTGTTCCTGTTCTTCGTCGCGGGCACCGCCCCCGCGTCCCTCGCCGCCACCCCCGCCAAACGCCCCATCACGCACGAGGATGCCTGGCTGATGAAACGCGTCGGCGCCCCCGCGCCGAGCCCCGACGGCCGGTGGGTCGTGTTCCTTGTCACCGAGCCCGCCTACGACGCGAAGGACCAGTCCGCCGATCTCTGGATCGCGCCCGTCGACGGCGCGCAGCCGCCGCGGCCGCTCACGCGCACGAAGTCGCCCGAGTCCGGCGCCGCCTGGAGCCCGGACGGCGCCCGCCTCGCCTTCTCCGCGAAACGCGACGGCGACGAGGCCGCGCAAATCTACGTGCTCGATGTCGCCGGCGGCGGCGAGGCCACGCGCGTGACGTCGCTCTCCACCGGCGCCCGCACGCCGCGCTGGAGTCCCGACGGCACGACACTGCTCTTCGTCAGCGAAGTGTATCCGGGCGCCGCGGACGACGCCGCCAACCAGCAGGCCGCGAAAGCGGTGAAGAACCGCAAGCACAACGCGCGCGTCTACGAGGGCTTCCCGATCAAATACTGGGACCACTGGCTCGACGAGAAACGCGCGCACCTCTTCGTGCAGGAAGCGAAGGCCGGCGTGCCCGCGCGCGATCTCTTCGCGAAAACGAAGTTCGCCGCGCTCCCTGGTTTCGGCGGCCGCGAGACCGACTCCGGCGAAGACCTGCCCGCGGCCTGGACCCCGGACGGCCGTGCGGTCGTCTTCGCGGCGGCGACCAATCGCCACCGCGCGGCGTTCGAGAGCGTGCCGACGCAGCTCTTCGAGGTCGCCCTCGGCGGCGGCGAGCCGAAACCGCTCACGGCGGACGCGGACAGCTACGAGGACCCTGACTTCACGCCCGACGGAAAGACGCTGCTCGTCAGCGTGAAAAAGGGCGGCGACGGCAAGACCTACCACCACGCGCGCGTGGCGTCGTTTCCCTGGCCGTTTGCCGCACGCCAGCGCCAGATCCTCAGCGCGGGTCTCGACCTCTCGGTCACGAAGTTCGCCGTCAGCGGGGACGGTCGCACGGTCTACTTCACCGCGGAGGCCGGCCATCAGATCAGACTCTTCTCCGTCGGTCTCGGCGGTGGCGACGTGCGCCCGCACGAGCTCTCGCCCGGCGGCGTCCTCAGCGGCCTCGCCGTCGCCGGTCGCGCCCTCGTCGCCGCCGCGGATCATGCCGCGCAGCCCCCGGAGATCGTGCGCATCGATCCGGCGGCGAACCGCGCGCAGGCGCTCACGACCTTCAACGACGCGCGCCTCGCGCCCCTCGACCTCCCGGCGCTCGAGCATTTCACGTTCACGAGCGCGAAGGGCCGCACCATCCACAACCTCCTCGTCCGCCCCGCCGGTTTCGATCCCGCAAAGAAATACCCGCTCTTCGTCATGATCCACGGCGGCCCGGCCCCGCAGTTCAAGGACGCCTGGGGCGTCCGCTGGAACTACCACCTGCTCGCCTCGCCCGGCTACGTCATGCTCCTCACGAACTACTCCGGCTCGAGCGGCTACAGCGAGGCGTTCGGGCAGGCCATCCAGCACGACCCGCTCAAGACCCCCGCGGACGAAATCAACCAGGCCGCCGACGAGGCCCTCCGCCGCTACGCGTTTATCGATGCCTCACGGCAGGCCGCCGGCGGCGCGAGCTACGGCGGGCATCTCGCGAACTGGCTGCAGGCCACGACCACGCGCTACAAGTGCCTCATCTCGCACGCCGGTCTCGTGAATCTGGAGACGCAGTGGGCCACCAGCGACGGCATCTACCACCGTGAACTCGCCAACGGCGGCCCGATCTGGGAGCAGGGCCCGGTCTGGCGCGAACAGAACCCGATCCGCCTCGTCGGCAACCACGCGAGGAAAACCGGCTGGGTCACGCCCATGCTGCTCACCGTCGGCGAAAACGATTTCCGCGTGCCGGCGAACAACACGATGGAAGCCTGGAGCTACCTCCAGCGCCTCCAGATCCCGAGCAAGCTCATCACGTTTCCCGAAGAGAATCACTGGATCCTGAAGGGCGAGAACAGCCGCTTCTGGTATGGCGAGGTCCACGCCTGGCTCGCGCGCTGGCTGAAGTAGGCGCGCGGGAAACACCCGCCCGCTCCACCTCACCGCGCCTTCATCAGCGGCGCCTGAAACTGCGCCGCCGGCAGCGGCTCGTTCGTCGTCACGAGATCGAAGGTCATTGTGACCGTCACCACGTTGCCGCGGGCGGTCTTCGACTCGGTGAGGACGCGGCGCGGGAAACGAATTCCGTTCACGTTCATCTCACCCTCTTCACGAATCTTCTCGCCGGCCTCCGTCTCGGTCAGGACGAGCCGGCCGGTCGCGACATCGAAATAGCGATAGTAGATGATCCCCGGCTGGTGAATGAACGCGATCTTCTGGCACGTCGTGCCGTCGACGACCTGCGTCCCCTGCTCTTCTACGCGGCCGCCCTGCGCCTCGAGCCCGCGCCAAAACGCGAGATTGCCCCACGTCGTCGCGCGCATCCGCCGGATCGCCTCGAGGCCCAGCGCCGACTGGCGAAACTGCTTCGTGTCCTTGGTCGACTCGAGCCGCTTCCAGCCCTGGTAACCGTCGAGCACGGTGATCTCCACCGCGTCGGCGGACTTCGCCATCACCCACTGCTGGTCTGGCTTCTGGAACACGATGTCGATCGCCACCTGCGTCGGCTTGGTCGGATTCCCCGAATCCACCGACAGCACCGTGCCCGTGTAACGGACGACGCGCAGTTCATTCAGCACGGCCTCGGCGCCGACAAACGCGCGGGCCTTGGCGATGATCGCCGGCTCCGCCGCCGGGGCTGTGACCGCGGCAGCCAGCGCGAGCGCGCCGGCTGCCATTCCGAAAAGAAAACGAAGACGCATCGTCAACCTGGTTCGCCAGCACCTCAACGCTCCGGTGCCGGCACACCGAACAGCCGGGACGGAAAGCTCTCGTTCAGCGTGATCTTCTCGAACGTCACCACGGTCACCTTCGTCTGCCCGTCGGCCAGCTTGGCCGTGATCGTCATCGATTTCGGGAAGCGCACGCCGTTGGTCACGATCTCGCCCTGTTCGCGCGTGACCGTGCCGTCGTCCGTCGTGGTCTGGACCAGCCGGCCGGTCGCCGCGTCGAAGAACCGGTGGAAGACAATCCCCGGTCCGTGCTCGAATCCGATTTTCTGACACGCGATCCCGTCCACCGTGGCCGTGCCCTCGTCGATGTAGCGTCCGCCGATCTTCTCCAGCCCGCCGAAGAACATCAGGTTCTCGCGCGCCTGCGCCCGGATGCGCTTCAGCACGTCGGGCTTGAAGACCATCTGGCGCCAGTTCTTGGGATTGGCCGCATCCTGCACCCGCTGCCAGCCCTCGTAGCCGTCGAGGCCGTTGACCTCGATCGTCTTGTCGGAGGTCGACGTCACGCGCTGCTGGTCGGGCTTCTGCGCGATGATCTCGACGGCCTCGCGCGTGGACTTGGTCGCGTCGCCGTTGAGCGTGCTGACGACCGTGCCGGTGTAGCGCACTGACTTCACCGCATTGAGCGCGGCTTCCGTCCCGAGGAACGCCCGCGCCTTCGCGATGATGGCGGGCTCGGCGGCGTGGGCGGGGGCGATGAGGACGGCGGCAACGCAGGCGGCGGCGAACAGGCGGGCGGGGGTCACAGTCATGGCGGAGAACGTTGGAGAAATGGTGCGGACGGTGAAAGATCGGTTCGCGTTCGGCCCGGCGTCGCCCGGCTCACTCCCACTCGATCGTGGCTGGCGGCTTGGAGCTGATGTCGAAGACCACGCGGCCCACGCCGCGCACCTCGTTGGTGATCCGGCTGGAGATCTTCTGCAGCAGTTCATGCGGCAGCTTCGCCCAGTCGGCCGTCATCGCGTCGGTGCTCTCCACCACGCGAAGTGCGATCACATAGTCGTAGGTCCGCTCGTCGCCGAAGACGCCGACCGTCTTCACCGGCAGGAACACGCAGAACGACTGCCAGACCTTGTAGTAGTAGCCGCTGCTCAGCATCTCCTCCTGCAGCACGGCGTCGGCATTGCGCAGGATCTCGAGCTTCTCCGCGGTGATGTCGCCCATCACGCGCACGCCCAGGCCCGGGCCGGGGAACGGCTGGCGCCACACCACCTCGCGCGGCAGGCCGAGCGCCTCGCCCACGCGGCGCACCTCGTCCTTGAACAGCTCGCGGAGCGGCTCGACCAGCTTGAGCTTCATGCGCTCGGGCAGGCCGCCGACGTTGTGGTGCGTCTTGATCAGTGAGGCGGGGTTGCCCTGGATCGACACGCTCTCAATCACATCCGGATACAGCGTGCCCTGCCCGAGGAACTCGGCGCGGCCCTTGATCGACTTGAGGGATTTTTCGAACACTTCGACGAACGTGCGACCAATGATTTTTCGCTTCTGTTCCGGTTCGCTCACGCCCTTGAGCCGCTTGAGGAAAAGCTTCGACGCATCCGCCACGCGCAGGTCGATGTGGAAGTGATCGCCGTAGAGCTTCTCGACCGCCGCCCGCTCGCCTTTGCGTAGGAGGCCGTTGTCGACGAACACGCAGGTGAGCTGCTTCCCGATTGCCTTGTGCAGCAGCGCCGCCGCCACCGAGGAGTCGACGCCGCCGGACAGCCCGAGCAGCACGCGGCCCTGGCCAACCTGGGCGCGGATCTTCTCCACCGCCTGCTCCACGAACTCGCGCGTGGTCCACTCCTGCTTCACGCCGCAGACGCCCAGCAGGAAATTCCGGATCATGTCCACGCCGCGCTCCGTGTGGAACACCTCCGGGTGAAACTGGATGCCGTAGAACCCGCGCTTCGCATCCTCGATCGCCGCAAAGGGCGAGTTCTCCGTCGTGCCGATCGCGCGGAAGCCGGGCGGCAGCCGCGTGAGCTTGTCGCCGTGCGAGTTCCAGACGCGGAGCTTCTTCGGCAGGCCGGCGAAGAGGCGGCCGGGCTTCGTGATGGTCAGGACGCCGTGACCGTATTCGCGCTCCTTGCTGTGCTCGACCTCGCCCTCGAGGAAGTGGCCCATGAGCTGCACGCCGTAACAGATGCCGAGCACCGGCACGCCGAGCTGGAAAATCGCGGCGTCGGGATGCGGGGCCTTCTTCGCGTAGACGCTCTGCGGGCCGCCGGAAAGGATGATGCCCGCCACGTTATCCTCGCGCAGTTTCGCCGCCGGCGTCGCGTAGTGGTAGATCTTCGAGTAAACCTGGCACTCGCGGATGCGGCGCGCGATGACCTGTGTGAGTTGCGACCCGAAGTCCAGGACGGCGATGGTCTGTGGCATGTGCGGCGAAGGAAAAAGCAGAGCACAGGCCAACGCGCGGCGCTCGGCAAGAGCCGATTGCGCGCCGCGGGTAGGGACGGGCGGCCCGCCCGTCCGCGGACGCGCACGCTGCGCGTCCCTACCGCCATTCTGTGAACCGCGGCGGTCGGGACGACCGCCGCTGCCTCAGTGACTGCAGCCGCAACCGCCGTCGCCGCAGCCCCCGCCGCCGTGCGAGTGCCCGTGGCTCAGCTCCTCCGCGGTCGCCGCGCGCGCCGCCACGATCTCCACGTCGAAGGTCAGATCCACGCCCGCCAGCGGGTGGTTGCCATCGAGCAGCACGTCGTCGCCCTCGATGCCCTGCACCGTGACGACCGGCGAGAAGCGATCGTGCCCCGTCTGAAACTGATCGCCGACCTTCAGCTCGCCCTCGATCGGCAGGAGCGCGCGGTTCACGCGCTGCACCTGGGCCGGGTCGCGTTCGCCGTAGGCCTTGCCGGCCGGCACGGTCACGCGCGTCTTCAGCCCCGCCTCGCTCGCGCGCAGCTGCTCGTCGAGCCCGTCAATGATCTGGCCCGCCCCTTCGAGGTAAGTGATCGGCTCGCCGCCCGCCGAAGAGTCCAGCACGCGACCACCCGGGTCGCGCAACGTGTAGTGAAAGGAGACGACGCGAGGCATCGGCAAAGTCACGAGGGGCTGGCCGCGCGTGACAAGCGCAATTCCGGCCGTTCGCGCGCGCTCACGTTTCCTGCCGCAGCACTTCCAGCGGCGGGTGGCTCGTGATGCCGCGGCTGGAGAGCAGGCCGGTGATGACCGTCACCACGCAGACCGTCAGGCCGCCGATCAGCAACAGCGGCACGGACACCGAGGGCGTGATCCGGAAAACGAATTTCGCCAGCAGCGCGTTGCCGGCGACCGCGAGCGCGCCGCCGACGATCGCCGCCAGCACGCCGAGGATCGCGTATTCCACGAGCTGGATTTGCAGCAGTTGCTTGCGCGTGGCGCCCAGCGTGCGCAGCAGCACCGTTTCGCGGATCCGCTGGAACCGCCCCGTCATCACCGCGCCCGCCAGCACGATGATGCCCGTCAGCACCGTGAAGCCCGCCATGAACTCGATCACGAACGCCACCTTGCTGAAGATCCCGTCCACCGTCTGCATCACGAGCGCCAGATCGATCGCGGTCACGTTGGGAAACGCCGCGACGATCGTGCGCTGCACGCGCGCGGAGTGCTCCGTGTTTTCCGCGCGCACGGCCGCGACGTGGAACTTCGGCGCGGGCTCGAGCACGCCGAGCGGAAACACCACGAAGAAATTCGGCTCGAGCCGCCGCCACTCCACCGCGCGCACGCTCGCGACCTTCGATCGGATCGGCACGCCCTGCACGTCCCACTCGATCTCGTCGCCGAGCGTCAGGCCCATCTCCTTGAACAGCCCTTCCTCGATCGAGATCGGCACTACCGCCTCGCCCGCCGCGACCCGGCCGACAAACGTCCCGCTCACCAGCCGCTCGGCCCCCTCGAGTTTCCCGCGAAACGTCGAGCGATACTCGCGCCGCAACGTCCAGCCCGGCATCCGGCCCGACCCGCCCGCGCCCTTGCCCTTGGCGCCCATCTCGCCCTCCCGTTTTCCCTCCGGCTCCGCGTCCCGCTCCTTCCGCGCCTCGCTGCCCGGCCCGCGCCGATCGCGCAGCCACTCCTCCACCTTTCGGCCCTTCACCGTCGCGATCTTCATCGTCACGATCGGCGCATGGACGAGCACCGGCGCGCCTTCGGCGGTCGCGGATTTTTTCAACGCCTCGATCTGATCGTCCTGGATGTCGAAGAGCAGCAGGTTGGGCCGCCCGCCGCCGCCGGTGAACTCAATCTCCTTCAGGAGCGTCGTGCGCGTGAGGAACAGCGTCAGCATCAGGAACGTCCCGAGCCCGAGCGACAGCAGCAGCAGCACCGTGCGGTTGTTCGGCCGGTAGAGATTCGCCACGCCCTGTCGCATCACATACGGCCAGCGCCGCGGCAGCCACCGCCGCGCCGCCCACGCGACCGCCTTCGCCAGGCCCGCGAGGATGCCGAAGCCCGCGCCGAGCACCGCCGTGAAGCCGAGGCCGTCGCGCACCTTGCCCGTCTGCCAGATCGCGAACAACGCCACCGCCCCCACGATGAAGACGCCCACCGCGATCCGCCACGGATCCGGTCCCGCACCGACGCGCTCGGCGTAGGCGGAGCGCAGCGCCACGAGCGGCGAGACTTTGCGCACCGCGAGCAGCGGCAGCAGCGTGAACAGCACGCAGATCACCAGACCGGCGCCGGTGCCGCGCGCGACCGCCGGCCACGCGATGAAGAACTTCACCTCGAACGGCAGCAGGTCCGCCAGCAGGTAGGGCAACGCGATCTGCACGAGGAGCCCGAGCGCCGCGCCGACCAGCGCGCCGAAGACCCCGAGCGCCACGCCCTGCACGAGATAGACCCCGAAGCTCTGCCGCGCCGTCGCGCCCAGGCAGCGCAGCACCGCGACCGTCGGGATCTTCTGCCGCACGTAGACATGGATCGCGCTCGCCACGCCGATCGCGCCGAGGAACAGCGCCACGAAACCGACCAGCCCGAGGAAGTTCTCGATGTTGTCGAGCGCGCGCCCGAGATTGCGCTTCCGCTCCGCCACCGTGTCGTAGCCGAGCCCCTCGCCGCCGAAGCGCTGCCGCATGTCCCGCTCGACCACGTCGGGCTTCTGCTCGGGCGCCAGCTTGAGCATCGTCCGGTGCCGCACCAGCACGTTGCGCTCGGCGAGGCCCGTGGCCTCGAGCGCCGCCTTCGGCATCAGCGCCCGCGGCGCGATCGTGGCGGAGAGCGCCGAGGATTCGCCCGGAAGCTTCTGCAGCGCGCCCACGACGGTGAGGAGCGTGTTGCCCAGCTTCACCTGGTCGCCGACCTTGGCGTCGAACTGCCGCAACAGCGTCTCCTCGACGATCACGACGTCGCCGCCGGCCCGGAGCCGCGCCGGCGCGTCGGCCGGCACCGTCACGAACTCACCATAAAACGGATATGCGCCCTCGGTCGCGCGGACGTTCACGAGCCGCGTGAGGTTGTTCGCGGTCGGGAACACCATCATCGAGGAGAAGCTCACTTCCTGCGCCAGTTCGGTCGCGACGCCCGCGGCGTAGGCGCGCGGCGCGGCGCCGAGCGGCGTGCGGCCGGTGATGATCAGGTCGGCGCCGAGCAGCCCCTTGGCCTGATCGTCGATCCCGCGCTCGAGATTGGCGCCGAGCGACCCGATCGACACGAGCGCGGCGATCCCGAGCACGACGGAAAACGAAAATAAAATCAGCCGCCGCCGCGAAGCCCGCGAATCCCGCCAGGCCATTTTGAAAACGAAATTCATTTCTAAAGAAACCGCTGATGAACGCTGATGGACGCTTATCTCGTTTCTGAATCAGCGACTATCAGCGCACATCAGCGGTTTCATTCGTCCGTTCGTCACTCACCACCGCCCCGCCCTTCAGCCGCAGGATGCGCTGGCAGCGTTTCGCCAGTTCCAGATCGTGCGTCACCAGCACCAGCGTCGTCTGCCGTTCGTGATTCAGCCCGAAGATCAACTCCACCATCGCCTGCGCCGTCTCGCCGTCCAGGTTGCCCGTCGGCTCGTCGCAAAACAGGATCTTCGGCCGGTTCATGAACGCCCGCGCCAGCGCCACGCGCTGCTGCTCGCCGCCCGAGAGCTGCACCGGATAGTGGTCGCACCGCTCGCCCAGCCCCACGCGCTGCAAGAGCCCCTGCGCCTCGCGCTCCACTGCCGGACCGCCCTCACCCCGCAGTTCCACCGGCACGAGCACGTTCTCCAGCGCCGTCAGCGTCGGCACGAGCTGGAAGTTCTGGAACACGAAACCCACGTGCGCATTCCGCGCCAGCGCCCGCGCGTCCTCGCTCAACTCGCCGATCGACTGCCCCGCCAGCTCCACGCGGCCGCCGCTCGGCTGATCCAGTCCGGCACAAAGTCCCAGCAGCGTGGTCTTCCCGCTGCCGCTCGGCCCGACGATCGCCAGGGTCGCCCCCGCTTCGAGCGCAAAACTCACCTCCTTCAACACGGTCAGATCCCGCCCCCCCGCCGACTGGTAAGTCTTGGTCAGTCGCTCGACTTTTAACATTGTCCGCTCACTCATTGAGGCGCTCACGAAACACACGAATCCCACGAAATCGAGCCGATGCCGAAGTCTGTCCCCCGTTTTCTCCGCCGTTTCCTGCTTCTGACGGCCTGCCTCGTCCTGGCGGGCCGCGTCGCCGCCGCCGAAGCGCGCACCATCGTGTTCTTCGGTGACAGCCTCACCGCGGGCTTCGGCCTGTCCGATCCCGGGACGCAGGCCTACCCCGCCCTCCTCCAGGCCAAGATCGACGCCGCCGGCCTCAACTGGCGCGTCGTCAACGCCGGTCTCAGCGGCGAGACCTCCGCCGGCGGCCTGCGCCGCATCGACTGGATTCTCCGCCAGCCCATCGATCTCTTCGTGCTCGCACTCGGCGGCAACGACGGCCTGCGCGGCGTCAGCCCCGACGTCACCCGCGCCAACCTCGAGCAGATCCTCGCGCGCGTGCGCGCCCGGAGCCCGGCCGCCAAACTCATCCTCGCCGGCATGCAGATGCCACCCTCGATGGGCGGCGACTTCGCGCGCGCGTTCCAGGAAATTTTCCCCGCCGTCGCCGCGAAGCAGCGCGCTACCCTGCTCCCGTTTCTCCTGGAAGGCGTCGGCGGCGACGCCCGCCTGAACCAGGCCGATCAGATCCACCCCAACGCCCGCGGCCACGAACTCATCGCCGAACACGTCTGGAAACTCCTGCAACCCCTCTTGTGAAATCACGCCTCCTGCCCGCGTCCCGCGCCTCCCTCGCCGTCGCCGTCGGCGCGGTCCTCGCCGTCGCGACCGCCCTCACCGCGCGCGCCGATGACTGGGCGCCCAACACCGCACCAGAGATGCTGCCTTGTGAACCCAAGTGTCTGGAACTTTCAGGTTTCAATAAACCCAATGTGATGGCCAATTGAACCATCAGCATGGCCACAGCAAATG